>JBAZID010000002.1 GCA_041651995.1 Sulfuricella sp.
CCTCGTCCGCGCCATCGGCGCCACGTCGCTTACCCGGCGCATGTCCCTGCCGCGGCGTTACGGCCCGGCAACCGGCATGGCCCCATCTGGAGCAGGCCGCTTCAAGGGGGTAACCACCATAGGCTTTCAGGCCGGGGCGGCCAACACCTTCAAAATGTGGCCTGCCGGATATTTCAGCGCCCTGGCGGACCGTCTGGCTGAAAACATGGACGATGTGCTCATCGTCATCACCGGCTCACCGGGGGAGCATGCACTGGGTGAGGAAATTATTCGCGGCTGCCGATCCGCCAATATCCGCAACGCTTGCGGCGCGTTTCGCATCGAGGAATTGCCTGCTCTGATCCGGGGCTTTGACCTGCTGGTCAGCAACGACACCGGCACCATGCACCTGGCCATCGCGCTGGGGACGCCCACGCTGTGCCTGTTCGGCGCAACCTCCTCCGGATTGATCGGCCCCTTCCAGGACCTCGACAAGCACCGCGTGATCCAGAAAATACACGAGAGCTCCGCCCACATCCCCAAGAAAAAACGCAGCAATGCGGCAATGAAACAGATTACGGTAGACGAAGTTCATGCGGCCGCCATCGAGATGCTCGCGCAACGCGCCGAAACCGGCTGCACGAAGGTCTAGCGGAATTATGATGCGCATCCTGCTTATCACCGACCAGGCGCCAGAGGCCAACCATTCGACCATCCAGGGAATTTTTGCCGGCCATTTACGGCAATTCGCCACGGTCGATGTGGTGTATTTTGACCGGGCCATCGCGAAGCCGGCCATCCTTGACGGGAAGCTTGTCCTGCCCCACAAATACCGGCGCAGGCGCACGGTTGAGGGGCTCAAGGCCATCACCGACATCAGCGGTTACGATTTCATCATCGTGCGCAATCTCTTTGCCGTGCTCAGAAATCTCCTGGCAAGAAAAAAAGATTACCGCTACCGCCTGGGATTCTGGGAATCCTTCCCTCACAGTTTCAGGCGCATTTACGAAGCGCGCGCAACCGGCCGGGCGGTATGGCGCAAGCGTATCGAATATGCCGTCAAACAGCACCTGGAAAGGCGGCTCATCGAGCAGTGCGACTTCTATCTTCCCATTACCGAGACATACAGGCGCCGCTTTTATCCTGACTTGCGCATTCCCTGCCACCCATTGTCGATGGGCGTCGATTTTTCGCGAATTCAGCCTGCCCTGCATTCAGTGGAAGCTCCCGCGATGAAGAAATTCATCTACATCGGCAGTGTCGACAGACTGCGCCGCCTGGATCTCATTATTTCGGCTTTCCGCGCGGTCAAGGGCGACTTCGTATTCGATCTTTACACCCCCAGCGACAATGACTTCGTCAGGGAACTCAAGTCCGCCGAATTTGCTGACGAGCGCATCCGCATCTGCCCGCCGAAACCGCGCGATGCGCTTTTTGACATCATGCGCCAGTACGATGTCGGCATCGGCCTGATTCCAGAGTCGCCGCTGTATGAGGTATCATCGCCCACCAAGACGCTTGAATATTATGCGGCGGGCATCCCGGCCATCATCAATCATCTGCCGGAATATAGCGCGCTGTTCGACGAAAACTCGGCTTTTTTCTGCGACCTGAACCCGGAAGCCATTCAGGACGCCGTGGCCAGGATTCTGACGCTGGATGGCCAGAAAATCCGCGACATGGGCGAAGCCGGGAAACGAATCGTTGCCGAAAAAAGGGATTACGCTGTAATGGCGAAGTCACTTTTCCATTTCCTCCAGATGATCCACGCTCAAACCGGTCCACGCCAATGAACATCCTTTACCTGACAAACGAACTGAGCAAACTCAACGGCTGGGCGACCGTCGGGGTCGAACTGATCGCCGAGCTGCGCGACCAGCATCATGTCATCGTGATTTCCAAAAAAGGCGACCCGCACAACCCCGGCCATGCCCTGATTAGCGGCGACCACTACAAAACCCCTATTACCCTCCTGTCGGATGCCCGGAACATCCTGCGCAAACTGCAAGGCCAGCGAATAGATGCCATTATTTGCGGCATCGAGCCATATCTGCCGCTTGCCGCGCTGCTCAAGCTCAAACTGGACAAGCCTCGCCTGATGCTCCTCGGGCATGGGACGTATATCTATTTTCCCTTCGTCAAGGGAATGCGAAAAATCCTCAACCGGCAGTTCGCGCGGAGCGTCGACACACTCGTCGTGCCCAGCCGCTTCACCTTCGAAAAGGCGCTGACCTGGTGGAAAGGCCCCATGAACATCGTCCATTGGGGCGTGAACCTGAACGACTACCATCCCGTTGCGGGTCTTCCCAAGGAGCCGGCATTCATCTGCGTGGGCGCGCTGAAACAGCGCAAGGGGGTTGATCTTCTGCTCAGCGCATTTGCCGGGCTTGCTCGCAAGCACCCGGAAGCCAGGCTTTATCTGGTCGGTTCCGCAAGCGACAAATACATCAAGCGGGCCGCCGAACTCGGCATTCAAAACCAGGTTGTCTTCACCGGAAAAGTCAGCCACGAAGCGCTGCTGCATTATTACTCGCGCTCCCTTTGCCATGTCCTGGTATCCAACAATACGGAATCGGCCTTTGAAGGCTACGGCCTGGTGCATCTTGAAGCCAATGCCTGCGGCATTCCGTCGATAGGCGCATCCGGCACAGCCAACGAGGATGTCATCGTGGACGGGTACAACGGCTTTCTTTGCGGCCAGGACGACCCTCACCAGCTTGCCGCCCTGATGGAGCGAATCCTGACCAATGCGGATGAATATGCGGCCCTGTGCGCCAACTCACTCAACTATGCCCGGGAGAGAAACTGGCGCAGCGCGGCGCTGCAACTGACCGCATTGCTGTTTCCGGAGACCTGAATAGATGGGCTCCAGAAACATTTCAATCCTGTTTTTCCTCGGCGCGCTTTTTTTTGTCTGGCCGATACCGGGCACCATTGCCCTGCGTCACCTGCTCATGGTGCTCAGCCTGACTATCCTGACTTATGCGGCATTCAGGCATCGCGCGGATTTCATGCTCCCTCCCGCGCTGCGCATGCCCCTGGTCTGGCTGGGTGCGTTAACGGCCTGGATTATTGCCGGCGCAGTCCTGATTTCACCTGAGCCTTCCTGGTCACTGAAAGAGATCCGGGGGCAATGGCTGATAGCGCTGGCCGCGCTGCTCATCGGGTTCCTCGCGGCCAGCCCCTGGGTTTCCAGGCGGGGCACGCCTGTCAGCCGGGTGATAGCCGTGGTGTTTGCGGGCTTGCTGATTCATGTTTTATATGTCGACTATATCGGTCTGGCGCAACTCGTCATGACCGGCACATTGCCCAGCAGGGTTGCCGGGCTCACGGAAGGAATGGACAAGAGCAATTACCTGACCAACATGCTCATGGCTTTTCTTCTGGCTGAAATATTCTTCAGGGCAAGCTTTGGCAAGCGCACCCTGCCTTTTGACAATGCCCTGCTTGCGGCCATCGTGCTGGCGACACTGTTCAGCTCATACCTGGAGGCCGTACGTAACGGCATGATAGGCCTCATCATCATGTCCCTTTCCCTGACCGGTCTTTATTGGTACGAAAACAGGGGTAAGCACAGTTTTTTCAGGCTGGGATTGACGTTCTTTGCCATCATTGCCACGGCTGGCATTTTCTCCAGCTTTTATGCCCAATCGGACCCGCGCTGGAAAAGCTTTATCGAAACCGTGCCCATTGCCCTCGATACCGAACATCACAAAGCATGGCTGAACCGTGTGCAATATCCCTATCCCACCCTTGCGGATGGAACCATGGTGAATGCTTCGAATTACGAGCGCGTCGCATGGATCAAGGAAGGGCTGCTCCTGATCGCGGATCATCCGCTGGGCATCGGATACGGCAGAAATGCATTCGGACATGCGCTCCATGTCAAGTACGGCGTGGCAGGGGTTGGCCATAGCCATAGCGGGCTGATTGATCTGGGTGTTGGAACGGGCATCCCGGGAATACTGTTATGGCTGGGCTTTGTTGGCAGCCTCATGTCTGTTGCCTGGAAACGCTACAACGGCCACAAAAGTTATTTTGCGCTCGTGCTGCTGTTCATTGTCGCAGGCTTCTTCTCGCGCATGCTCGTCGACAGCATCAGCCGCGATCACATGCTGCAGCAGTTTTTATTTCTGGCCGGCCTGCTTGCGCTGGTCATGCTTAAAGAAAATCAGGATTTGCAGCCGCCCGAAAAACCATCCCGGTGAACACCTTGATCAAAACAGACGACAATCATTCTTCCACACTCAAAATCATCGTGATCCGTCGCGACAATATTGGGGATCTTGTATGCACCACTCCTGTTTTCAGCGCGCTGCGGGAACATTATCCGAAAGCCAGGATTTGTGCCCTGGTAAACAGCTACAACGTCGCCGTGCTGGAAAACAATCCGGACATTGACGAGATATACGCCTATACCAAGGCAAAGCATCGCGCCGCGGGAACCAGTGCGTTCAAAGTCTATTGGGAGCGCCTGAAGCTGTTCGCCCGGCTCAGAAAAGAGCGGTTCGACTATGCCATCATCGGCGGCGCGCATTTCCTGCCGCGCGGCTTGCGCCTGGCACGCATGATCCGGCCCTGTCACATTATCGGATTCACCGAGCAAGGGAAAAAAGGCATTCAGCATATTGATACGCCCATCCCCTATACGCTGGATGCGCCTCTGCATGAAGCCGAGGACATCTTTCGCCTTCTGGCTCCCCTGGCGATCACGGGCGCTCCTCCCCCTTTGCGGGTAGTGGCCAGTAACGCAGAGATGGCCGCGGCCAGGGCGCAACTTTCCGCACGGGGATGGACGGCAGGTCAAACCGTCATCGGCGTTCACATCAGCGCACGCAAGCCCAGCCAGCGCTGGCCGGCGGAAAATTTCGTGGAACTTGTCCGCGCGCTGCACCAGAGCGAAAACGCGGTATTCATGTTGTTCTGGTCGCCCGGCGACGAAAGCAACCCGCATCATCCTGGCGACGACAACAAGGCGCGCCAGATTATGTCCGCCCTGAGCGGCGTGCCCCTTATCGCCTACCCGACCCAGCAACTGCGGGAGCTTATTGCCGGGCTCTCGGTTTGCGACCGGGTGATTTGCAGCGACGGTGGCGCCATGCACATCGCAGCAGGGTTGGGTAAACCCATCCTGTGCTTTTTCGGTAAATCGGACGCCTCGCGCTGGCACCCCTGGGGTGTGCCGCATATCGTGCTCCAGCCGGCAAGCCAGGAAGTGGCGGAGATCAGCGTGAAGGAGGGTTTCGCTGCTTTCGGCAGACTGCAGGAGCAATGCACGAGCCATCCGGTGGGGAAATAAGGCTGTTTCTGATTGAACCTTAAAAAAGCAGTTTAACCACGGGGCACACGGGGATCACGGGGGAATTCAATGAGCTACAAAAGCACGGCTTATCACCCAATGGGTAAACCCAAAAAAACCTTCAAAGCCTTTGTATTCCCCGTGATCCCCGTGGTTCAAATAAGGTTTTCAGGTTAAAACAGACTGATCAGCATGCGTGTGCCCAGCACAATCAGTAGCGCGGCAAACGCTTTCCTGAGCTGCGGCACCGGCAGGCGATGGGCCAGTCTTGCGCCGAACGGCGCGGTCAGGACGCTGGCAAACACCAGCCCCCCTAATGCGGGCAAGTAGATGAATCCCAGACTGTAATCCGGCAAGCCACTGACGCCCAGTCCGTTGACGGCATAACCCGCCGCCCCCGCTGCCGCGATGGGGAAGCCGATGGCGGCCGAGGTGCCGATGGCCTGATGCATCTTGACATTGCACCAGGTCATGAAAGGCACCGAAAGCGTGCCGCCGCCGATGCCCACCAGGCTGGAAACGCCGCCGATCACGCTGCCCGCGCCGAACATGCCGCCCCGGCCGGGTAGCTGACGCGATGGCCTGGGCTTGATGTTGAGCAGCATCTGGGCGGCGACGTAGTAAACGAACAGCACGAAAAAGCCCTTGAGAAAATTGGAGGACAACTGGGCCGCCAGCACTGTGCCCAGCAATGTCCCTGCCAGGATGCCGGGGGTGATGCCACGCACCACCTGCCAGCTCACCGCGCCGTGGGCATGGTGGGCGCGCAGGCTGGACATGGAGGTAAACAGGATACTTGCCAGCGAAGTGCCAAGGGCAATATGCAGGATATGGCTGGCGGGGAAATGCTGGGCGCTGAAGATGAAGGTCAGCACCGGCACGATCACCAGCCCGCCGCCCACGCCCAGCAGGCCCGCCAGGAAACCGGCGAAAATGCCGGTCAGCAGATAGAGCAGCCAGAATTCCATATCTATCCTCAGCGGGTTGGAAATCGCCAATTGTAAACGTTAGGGTTGGCTAAGCATCCACTCCTTCAGTTAAACTTCACTCCCCGAAACGGAATCGGATAGTCATTCGCCCGGAGATCGCCGGCAGCAATGCGACAACATGAATATAGCAGTCAGTGAATTAATCGTAAGATATATGGAGCGCCTGGGGATAGAACATATCTTCGGCATGCCGGGCTCGCATATCCTGCCGGTCTACGACAGCCTGTACGACTCGAACATCAGGAGCGTGCTGGTCAAGCACGAGCAGGGCGCGGCCTTCATGGCCGGCGGTTATGCCCGGGTCTCCGGCAAGATCGGGGCCTGTATCACCACCGCTGGTCCCGGCGCCACCAACCTGGTGACCGGCATCGCCAATGCCTATGCGGACAGGCAGCCGATCCTGGTGATCACGGGAGAAACCTCCACCCATATTTTCGGCAAAGGGGGCTTGCAGGAAAGCTCCGGCGAGGGCGGCAGCATTGACCAGGTCTTGTTGTTTGCCGGCATCACGCGCTACCACAAACTGATCGAACGCATCGATTACCTGCCCACTGTGCTGAACCAGGCGGCCAAACACCTGTTATCCAAGACTCCCGGCCCGGTGGTGTTGAGCATCCCCTATAACGTGCAGAAAGAAATGGTGGATGCAGCCATCCTGGATCAGGTTTCCTTCACCCGCCCGGCCGGCGAATGCACGCTCGCCGAGCCGTTCATCGACAAGAGCGTGGAGCTGATCCGCGCGGCGAAGCGCCCCCTGATCATCGCAGGCTATGGCTGCATCCGTTCGGGTGCGCAGGAACACTTGCGCCGCATCAGCGAGCGTCTCAATATCCCGGTGACCAGCAGCCTCAAGGCCAAGGGCGCGATCGACGAACGCTCCGCGCTGGCGCTGGGCAGTCTCGGCGTCACCTCCGGCGGTTACGCCATGCGCTATCTGGAACAGGAGGCCGACCTGGTGCTGGTGCTGGGGGCTGGCTTCAATGAAAGAACCAGCTATGTCTGGGACAATCATCTGCTGGCGGGCAAGAAACTCATCCAGGTGGATAACAGCGCCCAGCAACTGGAAAAGGTCTTCCGTGCCGACCTCGTGGTGCATGCCGATCTTGGCGCCTATCTGCAGGCGCTGGATTCAGCCATTCAGGTGCAACAGGTGGCGGCGAAAGAGCCGATGGATATCACCGCTTTCATCGCGGCCGCACAAGCCCGGTCAGATGCCGCCGGCGAGACGATTTTCAACCACCAGTTCGACCATGTGCGCGCCTTCTATGGCTGGCTGGAGCAACGCTTTCCGGACGGTCTGGTCATGTTCGATGACAACATCGTTTTCGCGCAAAACTTCTACCGGGTGTCCGCCAGGGACCGTTTCTACCCCAATACCGGCATCTCCTCGCTGGGTCATGCCATCCCGGCCGCCATTGGCGCCGGCTGCGAAGTCGACCAGCCCCTGTTCGCCATGATCGGCGACGGCGGGTTCCAGATGTGCGCCATGGAAATCATGACGGCGGTGAATTACGGCATCCCGCTGAATATCGTGCTCTTCAACAACCACACCATGGGACTGATCCGCAAGAACCAGCACCATCTCTACCACGACCGCTTCATCGACTGCGATTTCACCAACCCGGATTACGCGCTGCTGGCGCAATCCTTCGGCATCCGGCATTGCCGGGTGGAAAGCGCGCAGGACCTGGCGAAGCTGGATGCGATCGATTTCCGCCACGGCATCAATCTCATCGAGATCCTGATCGATCAGGATGCGTATCCGAATTACTCATCCAGACGCTAGTGGTTAGTCAATATGAAACATCAACACAACGTAGGTCGGGTTTCAACCCGACATTTCGGGCTGAAGCCCGACATTTCGGGCTGAAGCCCGACCTACATTTCTGAATTCAGCATGACCGATTTCGTGACTACGCATCTGGCGGGGTGCATCGCGCGCCACCAGTCCGCCATCCCCGGCCTGGCCGTCATTGGCAGGAAACTGCAAAGCAGTTCCGCATCGACCGACGCGCTGGTCGAACTTTACGAGCAGTGCTACCCCTTGCTGGAACAGGCGATGTGGTCGCCCGGGGCGGACTTTCACCCGCTGCTGGATTGCTACCAGTCCCTGTTCCGCGAGCAGGAAGCCCTGATTCAACAGCGCGGTGGCGATGACCGCCCTCATTTCATCCTCGCCATCCCGGTGGCGGACCGCCCGCCCCATCTGCGCGCCTGCCTCGAAAGCATTGTCCAGGTGTGCACGCTGTACGACTACGGCGGGAAGACCTCCGGCGTGTGGGACAAGATCAGGATTGTCGTCGCCGAGGACAGCCGCGATGAAGACAACATCCGCCGCCACATCGAGCTGGTGGCGGAATACCGGCGGAAAGGCTTGCAGATCTTTCACTTCGGGCTGGCCGAACAGTACGAACTTCTGCAATCCCTCCCCCTTCACCAGCGTGGACGCTTGGGGCACCTGCTCACCACCCAGCCCCGGGAAAAGTTTTATCGCAAGGGCCAGGCCGCCAACCGCAATCTCAGTTACCTGAAGATGCTGCAACTGACGGAAGACAAAAATAGAACCCTGTATTACCTGGTCGACAGCGACCAGCATTTTTGCGTGAACCGGCAGACCGAATCCGGCGAAGAGGTGGTGTACGCGCTGAATTATTTTCACGCCATAGCCAAAATCTTCCGCACCACCGGCATCCTGATGCTCACCGGCAAGATGGTGGGCGACCCGCCGGTGTCGCCGTCGGTGATGGCGGTCAATTTCCTCGACGATGTGACCGCCTGCTTTACCCGCCTGGCCACGCTGGCCGGGGATCAGGCCTGCCGGTTTCATGGCGCGCAGGGGCCGCTGGCAGGCGACGCGGCCTACCACGATCTGGCCGGGCTGTTCGGCTTCGAAAACAAGGCGGAGACGTTTTCCTACCCGTGCCGGCTCGAAGGCGAGCACGACCATCGCGCCTGCCTGACGGACTTCGCCCGGCGGCTCAACGCCTTTTTCTTTGGCGAACACCTCTTCCGCAAGACCTGGTTTGCCTACGGCGGCGGTTTCACCCGGCTCACCCCGGCGCGCACGGTTTACCCCGGCAATTATGTCGTCAACTACGCTGGGCTGAAATACCTCATCCCCTTCGGGCATTTGCGTTTAAGAATGTCCGGCCCCACCGCCGGGCGCCTGATCGCCGCCGAGATCGCCGGGCGCTTCGCCGCGTGCAACCTGCCCAACCTGCACCGCCGCACCACCGAGGCGGGCCTGGACGACGACTTCCGCCCCGGCGTGGAACTGGACGGGGAGCAGCAAGCCATCGACCTTTCTGACGAGTTCGAGCGCCAGTTCTTCGGCGACCTGATGCTGTTTTCAACCGAAGAACTGGTCCGGCAGGCGGACGTGAACCAGCCCTTTGTCCGGGAGGCGATCGAGGCGGTCATCGCCCGCAAAGAGCCGGAACTGCTGGCGCTGTACCGGCAAAAACATGAAGCCATCATCGCCCGGAACCGGCAACTGCATGAGCTGGTGTTCAACGCCGGCCACTGGTGGCTGCGCGCGCCCGGACTGGCGCCTGCCTTGCGGCAGGTGCAGACCTTCATCGACAACATCGAGCGCAATTTCGGTGAACACGCCCCGGCCTGGGGTCAAATCCAGTCCGCCGGGCATCGCGCGCAGCGCAAAGTGCAGATAGTCAAGGCCTTGATGAATTACCGGGCGGAGCGGGATGCCTGGGATAGGCTGCTTTAATCTATAAAAAGCACTTAACCACGGAGTTCACGGAGAACACGGAGTAAAAACCATGGATTGCATGATGTTTGGCATTCACCCCTTGGGTGAGGCCATAAATGACCGCAAACCGCCTTTGCGAGTTGGGTGACAAGTCGCCCATCCCTGCCTACCCCGCTTCTCCGTGTTCTCCGTGCCCTCCGTGGTTATCGAACTGAGGTTTCTAGGTTTAATCCGGAAACTGCATTTCACCGCAAAGGACGCAGTTCAGGCAAGTGATATGACGCGCGGAGTTTGTCGCTTGGGGGGCCTGTAAAGGTCAATCCTTGGGCATTTCCACCGACAATGCTGTTGCGTGCCAGATGTCCTGGTTGTATTCGCGAATGGCGCGATCTGAAGAGAAAATCCCGCAGCGTGCCACGTTCAGAATGGACATGCGTGACCATTGTTCCTGATCTTTGTAAGCCAGGCTTACCCGGGACTGGCAATCGATATAGTCCTGAAAATCGGCACACACCAGAAAAGGGTCGTTATTCAACAGATTGCCGGTTAACGGCCGGAACAGGCCTCTATCCCCGTGAGAGAAAAGTCCCGAGTCGATCAGGTCTATGACAGCACGCAGGCTCTCATTCTGACTATAAATATCCCAGGGGTGATAGCCTGCCGCCCAGATGTCTTCTACCTGTTGAACTGTCCTGCCGAAAGAAAAGAAATTCTCTTTACCCACGGCTGCCCGGATCTCGGCGTTGGCACCATCAAGAGTGCCGATGGTCAACGCCCCATTCATGGTGAATTTCATGTTGCCAGTGCCGGAGGCCTCCTTGCCGGCAGTGGATATCTGCTCTGAGACGTCTGCCGCAGGATAGATGTGCTGGGCAGTCTTGACGCTGAAGTCGGGCACGAATACCACCTTTAGCAGCTTGTTGACCTGGGGGTCGCGGTTGATGACATCGGCCACCGAGTTGATGAGCTTGATGATCAGCTTTGCCATGTGGTAGCTGGGCGCTGCCTTGCCACCAAAAATGAAGGTGCGCGGTGTAATGTCCAGCGACGGATCATGCTTCAGGTGATGGTAGAGGCTAAGGATGTGCAGCACATTGAGATGCTGACGTTTGTATTCATGGATACGCTTGACCTGGATGTCGAACAAGGTATCCGGATCAAGCCTGATGTTGCAGCAGTGATGGATGTAGTTCGCCAGGCGTTCCTTTGCAGTGTGCTTGATTCCGCGCCAACGGGATCGGAAGGCACTATCATCGGCAAGAGGCTCCAACTGGCGCAGCCTTTCCAGATTGCGTAACCAATCGCCGTCGATAGTCTCTTCAATCAGTGTGGCAAGCGGTGGATTGGCCAGGGCAATGAAACGCCGTGGCGTCACACCATTGGTCTTGTTGTGGAATTTTTCGGGCCACATATCATAAAAATCCCGCAACAGCGTGTGCTTGAGCAGTTCACTATGGATTTCCGCAACGCCGTTGATGGCCATGCTGCCTACACAGGCCAGGTTGGCCATGCGCACGCGGCGAATGCCATCGCCTTGCCCCTCGTCAATCAGCGACATGCGCGCAAACCGCGTCGTATCGTTGATAAAGCGAATGCGCACGTCGTTTAAAAAGCGGTCGTTGATTTCTAATACGATCTCCATGTGACGTGGAAGGGTGTGCTGGAACAGGTCCAGAGGCCATGTTTCGAGCGCTTCCGGCAGCAGGGTATGGTTGGTGTAGGCGAAGCTTCGCTGGGTAAGCGCCCAGGCAGGATCAAAGCCCATCTTGTGCTCGTCGATGAGCAGTCGCATGAATTCGGCGATGGCGATTGCGGGATGAGTGTCGTTAAGCTGGATTACGAACCGTTCCGGAAAAAGATCGAGACTCCCTTTGTCTCGCAGGGTCATGCGAATCATGTCCTGAAGCGAGCAGGAAACGAAGAAGTATTGCTGGCGCAGCCGCAGAGCCTTGCCGGCCGCCGGTTCGTCGTTGGGGTAGAGTACCTTGCTGATATTCTGGGCGACTACCATGTCTTCAATGGCGCCGTAGTAGTCACCCGAGTTGAAAGCCTGCATGTCGAAGGATTCGCAGGCCTCGGATTTCCACAGCCGCAAAAAATTTACGTTGAGAACACCATAGCCCAGAATGGGGGTGTCATAGCCAACGCCATAAATCATGGATTCCGGTACCCAGTTGATGCACAGGCAGCCTTTGTCGTCATGCTGGCGTTCAATACGCCCGCCAAATTTCACCGGATAGCGGTGTTGCGCCGGCAATTCCCATGGATTGCCGTTGCGTAGCCACACGTCCGCCACTTCCACCTGCCACCCGTCCTTGATGCTCTGTTCGAAGATTCCGTATTCGTAGCGTATGCCATAGCCGATGGCGGGGATTTCCAGGGTCGCCAGGGAATCCATGTAGCAGGCTGCGAGGCGGCCGAGGCCGCCATTGCCAAGCCCAGGCTCTTCCTCGGCATCCAGGATGGTTTCCAGGTCCAGACCCAATTCCTCCATGGCCTGGCGGACATGGTCCCCTATATCCAGGTTGAGGATGTTGTTCCCCAAATGAGGGCCTAGCAGGTATTCTGCGGACAGGTAGGCCACCATCTTCGCATCCCGGCGCTCGTACTTCTTGACCGATGCGACAAAACGCGACAGCAAACGGTCGCGTATGGTGTAGGCCAGCGCAGTGTAGTGGTCGAGGGTGGTGGCGTTGTCGAAGGTTCTTCCGGTGACGTAGAACAGGTTGTCGACGAACGATCTTCGGATAGCTTCGACCGAGCGGGCGGTGCGGGTGTGCAGGGATCTTTCGGCAATGTCGGACATGCTTAGCGCCTCTTGACCGGTCGTATGCCGCCAGCAAACTCCAGCAGGTCAACGCAGTGCTTGTCATTACACATTCTGAATATCTCGCTCTAAATCAGGTTTTACCAGTGCAATGCCCTGAGCTGCGAAGTCTTTTTTTTCTGGTGGGCCTGCATTTTTTCAACCACGTTATCCAGCACTTCAATGGCGTTGAGAACAAAAGGACCCTTGTTAAGCATGACGCACTCTGCCCGTTCCGCCATGGCGGCATCGGTTATTTCAGCGCGGGATGGGAAATTCTGTTTCACCAGCCCTTCCAGCACCTGTGTCGCCCAAACAACCGGGACATGAGCAGCCTCGCACAGCCACAGAATTTCCTCCTGGATTTCTGCCATGCGCGTATAACCAATTTCCACCGCCAAATCGCCACGTGCGATCATGACGCCAAAGGGGCGGCACCCGGCACCCCGGATAATTATCTCGGGCAGATTGTGCAGCCCCTTGCTGGTTTCGATTTTGGCAACAATGCCGATTTTCTCGCTGCCCCGGGAAGCCAGTTCGGCGATGAGCTGTTCCATGTCATCGGCCGACTGCACGAAGGAATAGCCCACCATATCGGCATGGGCGGCGACAAAATCGAGGTCGCGCAGGTCTTTTTCAGTCAGGGCGGGGAAATTCAGTTCGCTGTCAGGAAAGTTCAGCCCCTTCTCAGGGAGCAGCTTTGCCCCTTCAGGGCGGGCTTGAGTGATGCGCAGCAACGCTCCGTCATCGTTCAGCGCTTCCACTACTGCACCGATTCGCCCATCATCGATCCACACACGATGTCCCGGTTTCAGATAATTAAACACTTCCGGCTGGATACAGGAAATATGAGCGGGCACCAGAGTGTTTCCATCCTCATCCATCTTGGGTGGTTCGCCCGGGATGGGCGAATGTGTCAACTGCAGGGCATATCCCTGGTGCAAAATAATGGGCTGCGGCTGCGCCGCAATTTCACCTACCAAGGTATGTACCGGTCCGTCATGACTGGGATTGTTGCGTTTCAGTTCGATGCCAGGACGAAGATAGGCGCCCTCGTCGCATTTGGCCAGAACTTCATCCCGGGATATGCGGTTTAGAATGGACAGCTCGCGGGGCCTGTTTTGGGCATCCTTAAAACGGATGATGTCGCCATGCCGCAGCGCTTCCTGCCATTCGGCGTTCACGGCCAGGCGTGCAGGAATACGCCGCCCCAGCCCGTCGCGTTCGGCTGGACGGCCAGGCTTGCCGCTGCCATCGAGAATCACGCTTGCCGCCATTGCCAGGTTGCCCTGCAGGTTGCGTTTTGGCTTGAGATGAATAATGGCAGGACCGGGGGTAACCGGGCCGGTTCTCAGCTTCGGGCCGGCAAGATCCATCAGTATCTTGCATGACTTGCCTGTTTCCTGCTCGGCCTGGTGCACATATTCAATCATGCGCCGCCACTCGTGCAGGCTGTCATGAGCACAATTGATGCGAGCGCAATCCATGCCGCGCAGAACCAATTCACGCACGAATTGATAATCGCTGGCCGCCTCGCTGGGGAAGGTCACCATGATGCGTACCCAGCGGCGGGAAGGCTGCGGGCCGAATAGCCGGTTGGTCTGGCGTTTATGAATGACTTCCGCACGCTCCATGCATGCGCTTGCTCGCACCAGTTTTTCCGCAGAATGAGATTTTCCTGAGATGGTTGTCAGGATGTGAATAATCGCATCCAGTGACGCGAGAACATGCGCCTCGCTACGGCCAAGTGAGGACAACCCAAGATTGGCCAGGCGGTTTTGCATGTGACGCAGATCTTGCCGGCGCAAGCCGAGATAGGCGGAGAGATTGGAAGCGCTGGAAAGAAAATCCTTCCGCTTGATATGAGGGCGCCACAGATCCATGCATTGCTTCTGCACTTTCCTGATGGTTATGCGCAAGAATTGAATCTCACGTAGAAGTTGCACCATGTCATCTGGCGAGGACAGGTGGTTTTTCGCATTCATGATACTTAATGCTTTTACCACACCAAGATTACCGTTTGATGAACCCAGAAAATCCATTTTGGCGTAGGTGGGGCTTCAGCCCGACATGTCGGGTTAAAACCCGACCTACAACCCATTGGTTTTACGATACCTAAACGGCTAATGAACTATCCGGGATGAGCGCAGCTTTCCCTCCGAATCTATGCGAGGGCGCAGTCCAGCAAATCCGGGGGCTTTCGGCCCATAATCAGATCCGTCCAGCCATATCCAAAGCGTGTAGCAGGCGGTCTGAAAACTCGGTTGGCGATGACGATATTACCTCGCCCGGCACCCCAAACTTTTGCGTCAGGCGAGCACGGTCTTCTGAACCATAGGCGACAACAAAAGGGTGCATGCCGGCACTGATTGCTGCAAGATAGTCGCCATACTCGTCGCCGCAGGCGTAGGAGCGAGCTGGGTTGATGTTGAAGATTTGCCGCGCATCCTTCAAATGTGCGGTCTTTTCCTCCCGTAGCGGGATGCAGGCAAAATAGTCGAATTCGCCAAGGTCGAGGCCATGTCGCAGAAACAGGTGTTTCAGTGTTTCTGCGGGTTGATTCGTTATATTGCGGGTGACAAGACCGACACGGACGTCAGGATCCGCCAGCAGTGTCCCGAGCAAGGGGGCGATGCCGGGATACAGGCAGGCCTCATCACGATAGACATCGGTCAGCGTTGCAAGCAACTGTTTGCGGCTTTGTTTGCCAAACTGGCGACGCAGATTTGTCGGTAGCTCGCGCAGGCCGCCTAGATATTTGAACAGTTTGCGCCGTTTTTGAAAGCGCTCAAGGTCGCCAAGGGCCATGCCATGTCGCATAAAAGCCAGTTCGATAGCATGAAACGCGTCAATGGTCGTGCCATCAGCGTCAAAGATCACCAGTCTTTCATGGTTTTCGTACTGAGCCATATTGCAAGCCTAGTCCACTTGTGTGACAAGTTAATGAAGAGGACAGCAGGCGGTGTTACACCCATGAGATATCAGAGATTGTTGCTTGGCGTGCAGATCAGTGCAGCGATGCGTTCTTTCGTTTTTGTGTAACGATCCAGCCGCCAGCTTTTCAGTGTTTCTATGGCCAGCTCGAAATCATTTAGCGGTAATTCATAAAGATCAGAAATGTTGAATTTTCCCTCTATGCACAGCGCTTTGATGAACTTCTTCAGAATCATCAAATCCGGGTTTTCCGGGCCATTCAAAAAACGTTTCTCAAGATCCTTAAGCTTGGACATTATAAAAAACCTCTTTGAAAATATTATGGAGCTTGTTAATTTAGCACAACGTAATCACATATATGGATATGATCATCCATTTATCAGCAAGAAATTTACGATAATCAAATAATGATGAGGGGTCTCCATGGATTTTTCCAACCTGTTTAAGCATGAAGCCGAAGGTGTCAATTTTGCTGCTGGAGAAACCATACTTAAGTGTGGGGCTATGAGTGACGTGATGTACGTGGTAATTGAAGGGGATGCAGAGATCAAGCTGGGCGATAAAGTGTTTTATACGGCGCATGCTGGCAGTTTGTTGGGAGAATTAGGCCTTATTGACCACGCGCCTGTGAGCGCAGATGTGGTTGCAAGGACTGATTGTAGATTGGTCATGATCGATAAACGCCGCTTTCTCTTCCTGATTCAGCAGACGCCGAATTTTGCATTGGATGTGATGAAAGTGATTGCCGAACGCTTGCGGGCGATGAACCACTACGCTTTGGAATCATCCAAAAATCGATAACACGCGTCAGGGCTGACTTTCAAGACCAGGCATTGTGGATGCATTGAATCGCCCCGGTGTGGAAAGCATGCAATAACACATTGCTTGATCACACGTACTGTTGTTTCAAGCTGACCGAATCCTTCGCATTCCCGACAATCTCCCGGCGGTATTCCCGGTAAGCTTCTCGCGCCTTACTCAGCACATCCTCCGGAATGGCGATATGCGAGTAATCGACCGCTGTCCTGTCGATTCTTCCGCTATGGATGCGCCCGGACGAGTCGCCTTTTCTGGCTTTACCGGTCTGGCTGAAGATCTGATAGCGCTCGCTGAGCGGCGAATCCAGTTCCAGCCAGTCCGATAGCCTGGGCAGCAGTACCTCCGGCGTGCGCTGCAAGATTTCCGCATCGAAATAGTAATAGGGCCGGCCGGCAGTCCGGCTGAAATCGGCGAGCGCCTGGAGCCGGGCGATATAGTAGTTCGCCGCCTCGACGGGCGAGGCGTAGAGATCCTCGACCTCTTTCCGGGCAAACAGGTTGACGATGCTTTTGATCGTGCGTTCCGGTTCCAGCAGGGAGATCAGTATCTTGATATTCGCCAGCCCAAGCCGCTCGGGGTTCAGCGAGTAGTCGTTATGCAGCAGTTTGTCGAAAAGAAAGCGGCTGTTCTTTTTGAGCGCATCGCTTTCCAGAAACACATCAAGCTGCCGGTCCAGCGCGGAGGCGTCCTCGTAGCTGAGATGCATTTCATAGTAACCATTGATCTCTGGGTGCGAGCCGAGGATATGCCCGGCCAGGGTGGTAAAGGCGCGCATATGGCTCAGCAGGAAAATTCTGGCGCGGGGTTCAGGCGAGGCATTCATATAATCAGGCCGGTTGGCGTGCAACGCTACACTAGAACCAGAACGAGGTGTCCTTCAGCAGAAACTCCACGTGCGGCATGTAGTGCGAGCCGTCGCAGGAGAAGGTCAGGCTGATCATGCCGTTGAAAATATTGATCGAGGCGGTGCGCAGGTAGATGGTGGGGTCGGCCAGACGCAGGGATTTCATGGTATCGAGAATGCGCCGGATATCGATCTGCTCGATTGCGGCATTGCTGGGGTAGGGATGAACCGGGAAGAGCAGGCAAACATCCGGATCGTTCAGGGCATCGTGATCCAGCATGTGATAGATGTACGGGTCATCCAGGGTCCAGATCGTGACCCGGCTGCTGGAAAAATGGATCACGCACTGGAATACCCCGCGGTGCGTCAGCAGTTCTTCCAGGATGGAGAGGGCATGCTCCATGTTGCGGTCCATCGGACTTTCCGTGCGCGACTGCAGGAACACCGTGCTGCGTATCGCCGGATCGCCCTTGACCTGCATCCAGTAGCCGGGCTCGTGGTAGAGCCCGGATGTCACCGGGAGGTTGCGCAGATCAAAGTCGGCGCCGAGATAGCCGAGTGAGTGGGAATCGGCGCGCACCACCTGCAAGGCCGTGAGGGAAGGGCGGCGCTCACGCAGGCTGATATAGGCATCTGAAAGTAAAAACCCCCAGCTCGGCACGACTTCTTTCATGTAGGGCCGCTGGGAGCGGTCGCGGCCAAAATGCTCCAGCCCCAGTCCGGGCTGGCCAACGTTATCGCAAATCTGGATACCCTTGGCATCGACGCAATACAGGAACGAACAGTGGGGAATGGAGGAGAATCCATCCATGAGCACCGCGTCCAGCTGTTCACGGTTATTCCATGCCGGCGCACATCGCTCGGCCAGATGCGCCAACGGTTCGCGCAGATTACGCGCCAGTTCTTCCCGTTGCAGGTAGATACTGTCCTTCCACGAATTTCTCATATTGTCACCACTCTCGTCAGCGAATCATCCGGGTGGCGATCAATCGAGAGAAAGTTCTAGATTCTCAAAAGATTGGCTCCGGGAGGATCGGTCCGAAAGTTTTCCGCAATCAGATTATCCAGACCCTGGGTGGCCAGAGGCGCCATGGCTGGGTATTTTATAACGCCATTGCCCGATGTGTTGATCCATTCCTTGATTTTCATCAGGTCATCCACGGACAATACGGTCTTGCTGTTTTTATGTTTCCACTGTGAGCATAAATCAACCGCCAGGGCGTAGGCCAGTTCATGCTCGGGACAGAAAGTTGCCATGTTATTTCTCCTTTGGAAGTAAACAAATAACATCACAAACTCTAGGCGGCAGATGTTGCAGCGTGATGACAGCAAGATTTCTGCTTGTTTCCATCTTGTTTCCATGGAAGGGGCTGAACAAAAGTGTGCATGGTCTTTGCGAGTGCAGGTTTGTGTGGCGGAATTAACTACTTTTCCGATGAAATGCAAATGTAGCTTGGCTTGAAGGTCTTTTATCCCCTAAAATCCCTACACCCATTCACCATAACGAGGAGTCAGCAACATGAACAAGGGCGAAATAGTTGATGCCGTAGCCAAGATTAGCCAGCATTCCAAAGCTCAGACAGCGGAAATGTTTGATGCCTTCGTGGCCGTGGTGCAAAACGCACTGAGCAGCGGTGATAATGTGCAGATGATCGGCTTTGGTACTTTTGCCGTCGAAGAGCGCGCAGCGCGCGTTGGCCGCAATCCGGCCACCGGCAAGGAACTCAAAATCCCAGCCAAGAAGGTCGTCAAATTCAAGGTAGGCGCCAAGCTGAAAGACGCGGTTGCTGGCGTCAAGACAACCGTCAAAGCCAAATCCGCAGCCAAGAAAAAGTAATTCGCGTATCCGGGCGGCCGATCGGCCGCCCTTTTTCCTTGGTTTCCCCTGCCTGTTTCAGGCGCTTATCCCGGATTTTTCCCGCAGTTGAAGCGCTACCCCAGAAACAATTTGTAAGCAGGATTGTCGTTTTCGTCCCAGTAGCGGTAGCCCAGCTTGTCCAGAAATGCGGTGAATGCCGCTTTGTCCCGCGGCGGTACCTGGATGCCGACCAGAATACGGCCATAATCGGTGCCATGATTGCGGTAGTGGAACAGGCTGATATTCCAGTTGTGGCTCATGCTGTTGAGAAACCCCATGAGCGCACCAGGGCGTTCCGGAAATTCGAAACGGTACACCAGTTCGTCCTTCGCCAGCGGGGCATGCCCGCCCACCAGATGACGGATGTGCAACTTGCCCATTTCATTGTCGGACAGATCAAGCGCAGGCAGCCCTTTCTGTTCCAGTGCCGCCAGCAACTTGGTCACCTCGCCCCGGTTATGCACTTGCACCCCGACGAAAACATGCGCATTGGCGGGGTTGGAGAAACGGTAGTTGAATTCGGTGATGCTGCGCGGCCCGATCAGGGCACAAAAATCCTTGAAACTGCCTGGCCGCTCCGGAATGGTGACGGCAAACAGCCCCTCGCGCTGCTCGCCCAGCTCCGCGCGCTCAGCCACATGCCGCAACCGGTCAAAGTTCATGTTGGCGCCAGAAGCAATAGCCACCAGATTCTTGTTTTTCAGCTTTTGCCGCTTGGCATACAGCTTGGCGCCCGCGATGGAGAGCGCGCCGGCGGGTTCGAGGATGGAGCGCGTGTCCTCGAACACATCCTTGATTGCGGCACAAATCGCATCGGTGTCGACCAGGATCACTTCATCCACCAGTTCCTGGCACATACGGAAGGTTTCTTCCCCCACCTGTTTAACCGCCACCCCATCGGCAAAAATGCCCACCTGGGGCAGAATCACGCGCACCTTCTGGCGCAGTGACTGATACATGGCATCGGCGTCCACCGGCTCGACACCGATGATCCTGATTTCTGGCCGCAAACGTTTGACGTAGGCCGCCACACCGGCGATCAGGCCGCCGCCGCCCACCGGCACGAAAATGGCATGTAGTGGCCCACTGTGCTGTCGAAGGATTTCCATGCCGACCGTGCCCTGGCCGGCGATGACTTCGGGGTCGTCGTAGGGATGAACAAAAGTCAGTTTTTTTTCTTTCGCCAGTTCCACCGCGTGAGCATAGGCATCGGAATAGGAGTCGCCGTGCAATATCACCTGGGCGCCACGCGACGCAACCGCGTTGATCTTGATCTGCGGCGTGGTCGCTGGCATCACGATCACGGCTTCGCACTTGAGGCGTTGCGCGGCCAGCGCCACGCCTTGCGCATGGTTGCCAGCAGAAGCGGCAATGACACCGCGCTTCAGCGCCGCCCGCGGCAACTGCGCCATTTTGTTGTAAGCGCCGCGTAGCTTGAAGGAGAACACCGGCTGCATGTCTTCGCGCTTCAGCAGGAGCGTGTTGCCCATCCGGCCGGAAAGATTGGGCGCGACTTCCAGCGGGCTTTCGATCGCCACATCATAAACACGGGCGGTAAGGATTTTTTCCAGATAATCGGTTGGCATAAGGCTACATAGTGAATGGTATATTGGGCCGAAGATTAACAGGAATCGGCGTTTTTGAGCAGATGGCCTATAGCCTAAATTGCCGCCAGCCGCTATCCTTTAGGCTTTTAGAACCGATTGTTTTGGAAGCCCAGTAAAAATGACTCAAGACGAACTGAAGCAGGCCGTGGCACGCGCTGCCATTGAACATGTCCCCAGCGGTATCATCGGCGTGGGAACCGGCTCCACCGCCAATTTTTTCATCGATGAACTGGCAAAAATCAAGCACAAGCTTGATGGTGCTGTCGCCAGCTCCGAAGCCACCGCCCAGCGCCTGAAGAAGCACGGCATCGAAGTCCTCGACCTGAACAGCGTGACCGAACTCGCCGTGTATGTCGACGGCGCGGATGAAATCACCGAACACATGCACATGATCAAGGGCGGCGGCGGCGCGCTGACGCGGGAAAAAATCGTCGCTGCATGCAGCAAAAAATTCGTCTGTATCGCTGATGGCAGCAAGCTGGTCGGCATGCTGGGCAAGTTTCCCCTGCCGGTCGAAGTCATTCCCATGGCCCGCAGCTATGTGGCTCGCCAGCTTACCAGGCTGGGCGGCCAGCCGGTACTGCGCCAGGGCTTCACCACCGACAACGGCAATGTGATTCTCGATGTTCACAACCTGCAGATCATGAATCCGGTCGAGCTGGAAATTGCCATTAACCAGATTACCGGCGTGGTTACCAACGGCCTGTTTGCCTGCCGCCCGGCAGATGTGCTGCTGCTTGGCGCTGCCGAAGGTGTCAGGGTTATGACGGCAAAATAAGCACGTCACCAGATTGTCATACACCCCCACTAGAATTTGCCGATTTAGCGCGTAGTCAGGAGAATCCGCCATGTCCCAGGAACACATCTTTAAACAATTCGACGCTGAACTGGAACATGTCCGCTCGCGCATTCTGCAAATGGGCGGCCTGGTGGAAGAACAGATCAACAAGGCCATCAAGGCACTGACCGATGGCGACCTGGCGCTGGCCGATGAAGTTATTGCCAGCGACTTCCATATCAACGACCTGGAAATACAGATCGACGAGGAGTGCACCAAGATCATTGCTCTCCGCCAGCCCACTGCCGGCGACCTGCGCATGATCATGACCGTGGAAAAAACCATCACCGATCTGGAAAGGATTGGCGACAAGGCGGAAAAAATCGCCCGTATGGCAAAGAAGATTTACGGTGCAGACCGCATTTCAACTCCGCGTTTTACCGAAATCAAGCACATGAGCGACATGGTGCTGGAAATGCTGCGCGCTTCGCTGGATGCATTCGCCCGTCTCGACGTATCTGCCGCAACCCAGCTGAAGCGCCAGGATATCAAGGTGGACGAAGAGTACGATGCGGTACTGCGTCATCTGATCACTTTCATGATGGAAGACCCGCGCATGATCTCGACCGCCATCGATATCCTGTTTGCCGCCAAGGCGGTGGAACGCATTGGCGACCACGCCAAGAATATCGCGGGCTACGTGGTTTACATGGCTCAGGGCAAAGTGGTGCGTCACGCCAGCATGGAAGAAATGGAGCGCAAGATCGGGGAATTGTAGGGCTCGTTATCGTATGTCCAAATTTTCCATTAACGAGTTCTGAAGATGCGCGAATATTCCACGATCGCCGCCATTGACCTGGGCTCCAACAGCTTCAGGTTGCAGGTCGCACGTGTTGTGGGCGATCAGATTTACCCCCTCGACTCACTCAAGGAATCCGTCCGGCTCGGCGCTGGACTGATGCCTGACAAAACACTCGACGAGGAAGCCCAGCAGCGTGCCCTGGCCTGCCTCAAGCTCTTTTCGGAGCGCTTGCGCGAGTTGCCGCGTGAAGCAGTACGCGCGGTTGGCACCAACACCTTCCGCGTGGCCAAAAACGCCTCACTTTTTTTCGAGGCCGCTCAAAACGCACTGGGCTTCCCGATCGAAATCATCGCCGGCAGGGAAGAGGCGCGCCTAATCTATATCGGCGTTGCCCACGGCCTGCCGCCTTCGGAAGAAAAGCGCCTGGTGGTGGATATTGGCGGGGGCTCCACCGAATTCATTATCGGTTCTGGCTATCAGCCGGAGCGCATGGAAAGCCTGTACATGGGCTGCGTCAGCTTTAGCAGGCATTTTTTTCCCGACGGAAAAATTACCCGGGCCAATCTCCAGCAGGCCGAACTTGCCGCACGCAGTGAAATCCAGACCATCGCCACCGAATTTTCGGCGGGCCACTGGCAACAGGCAGTGGGCTCCTCCGGCACGGCACGAGCGCTGGCAGAAATCCTGGAGCAAAATGGCCTTTCTCCATCCGGCCTGACCCGGGAAGGCATGAGCGCGTTGCGTGAGCTGCTGCTCAAGTCCGGCGACGTCAAGCTGTTGCAGTTGGCCGGCTTGCCCTCTGACCGCATGCCAGTGCTGGCTGGCGGTTTCGCCATCATGAACAGCATTTTCACCGAACTCGACATCGGGCACATGGCGGTTGCTTCCAGCGCGCTGCGCGAAGGCGTGCTGTACGACCTGCTGGGGCGCTTCCACCAGCATGACATGCGCGAGTCCACGGTACGTGAATTCATGCGGCGCTATCATGTGGACCCGCCCCAGGCGGGAAGAGTGCAGGAACTGGCCGATGCCCTGTTCGATCAGCTTGTGAACAAGCTGGCAGGGAATATTGAAGAGCCGCGCCAGTATCTTGCCTGGGCCGCGCGCCTGCATGAAATCGGCATCTCGATTGCCCATACCGGCTATCACCGCCATTCCGCCTATATTCTCGCAAATGCGGACATGCCCGGTTTTTCCACCCGCGAACAGGAGCTGCTGAGCCTGCTGGTGCGTGCCCATCGAGGCTCCCTGAAGAAACTGCTGGATCAGCAGCCAGTCAAAAACAGTGACGAATGGATGTTGATCCTGGTATTGCGTCTGGCGGTTCTTTTTTGCCGCAGCCGCAGCGACGCAGAGTTGCCAGCCATGAAACTCAAGCCTGGCAGCAGTGGGGGTTTTTCTCTCTCCATCGACCGGGCCTGGCTGGAACGCAACACGCTTACCCGCGCCCTGCTGGAGAACGAGATCAAGGATTTGAAGTCGGCCGGGATTGCTTTTTCACTTAAAACCGAAAAAATCCTGTAATGCGGCTGCCTGCCTTTGCCGAGTCTTTTTTTGCACGGCGAATCCTGAAAACCGGGATGGCAGCGCTGCTGGCCGCCAGTCTGGCAACAGCACACGTCATCGCGGCAGAAAATCTTGCCGCCGCCGAATCGGCCGCAGCCTCCAGCGCCGCGCCTGGAGATGACACGCAACCGAGGACATTCTGGAAAACAGTGGCCGTCACCCGCTTTCAGGTCGCCAATTCGCTTCAGGTGGATGATATCGTCAATATCTGGGACGGCTACCCGCGCGAATTCCTGCGCCGTCTGGAAGCCGGGGGGAATATAGTGGCACGCTACAGCACGGCCTCTCCGTACTCAGACCCGCGCAACATCAATCCGGACTCTCCCGCCAGCCGCGAACTGATCCATCGCATTGCCGAGCAGAATGGCAGCCAGATCGTGATTTCCGGCCTCATTCTGGATGCCGCTGTCAGCGATGAATCGCTGCGCCCCTACTTCGGCTGGCAGGGCAACGAAACCGGGCGCCGTTTCGAACTCGGCCTGCCATGGAACAGCGTGGTTGCCGGCGTCCGCCCGGTTGCAACGGAGCGGCGCCTCGAGGTGGAGATTTTTCTGCATGACGGTCAGACCGGTGCGCTCCTCAAGCGCCACCGCAACAGCGTGGAAATTTCCGGGCGCGCAGCCGTGGGGCGAGACAAGGCTTTTGCCAGCGCCGCCTTTTTTGACACGGCGTTCGGGCAGGCAGTGGAACAGCTGCTCAACACCCAGACCGGACTGATAGGCGAGGACCTGGCGGGCCTGCCTTTCATGGCGAATATCGTACGCATCGAAGACGGAAAGGTTTTTATTGATGCGGGCAGCCTGTCCGCGTTGCGCCCCGGCGACAAGCTCAAGGTCTATCACAGAAACCCTGCGGCACCAGTCGAGAGCGCTGCCACAGCCGCTCTTGGCATCCAGGAATCACCGGTTGCCACGCTCACCCTGGATCAGGTTCACCCCCTGTATGCGGTGGGGGAACTAGCGGACGGCGCCTTCAAATCCAGGGTGCGGGTTGGCGACACAGCCAGGGCTGAAGCCACCCCCCGCAAAAAGCCGCGCTAGCAGCCTGTCGGACTTGAAGAATCGAAGCGCATTGGGTTTAGCAGGCAAGCCGCGCAGCGGCTGCTCGCAAAATTTGGCTGGGCGAGGACAGATTTTGCCGGTTTTGCCGGGCAATAGTCATTCTATTGCCCAAAAAAGCGGCGAAATATGGACCGGCCAGGCGGATTTACAGCCGATTTCCTTTAAGTCCGACAGGCTGCTAGCCCGGGACGGGCTGCCGCGTAAGCGCAACCGCCACGATGTAGCCAAAAACCAGAATGGCGCCCAGCCAGGCCGCGACTCTTGTGCGCTTGGTCCTTCCCCGCTTGATCGCAATGGTCCCGAGCCCGATATAAAGTAACAAAGCCGCCACTTTGGCAGTCAGCCAGCCGTTGACCCCAGGATATTGCCCCGTCAGGGCCGCAAGCAGGATGGCGCTGGTCAGCAGCGTGGCATCGATTACATGAGGAAGAATCCGGACCCAGCGCTGTTGTAACTGTGCCGAGTCCCGCAGTATCCAGAACCCGCGTAACAGGAACAGACTGATGGTCAGCGCCACGCAGCTGACATGAATGGATTTAAGCGTCAGATAAAGCACGGTTTGCTGCCTGGGGTTATTGCACCAGCGGCAACGGGTAGCCGCGCGGCAACAACACCCACATCCTGCCCCGCTGCTTCATGCTACCCGCCTGTTTTCCGGCGTCGCTGCCAAAGCCCCAGAAAAAGTCGGCCCGCACCGCCCCCTTGATAGCGCCGCCCGTGTCCTGCGCCACCATCAGGCGCTGTAGCGGCTTGCTCTCATTCGGCCAGGTGGTCGAAAGAAATACCGGCGCGCCAAGCGGGATGGTTCGCGGATCAACAGCCAGGCTGCGCCCCGCAGTCAGCGGAACACCCAGCGCCCCCAGCGGGCCGGCAAGCTGGTTCGGCAGTTCGCGGAAGAACACATAGCTGGCGTTCACATTGAGCAATTCCGTGAGCTTGTCCGGATTACGCTTGGCCCAATCCTTGATGCCCTGCATCGAGGCTTTATCGAGCGTCAGTTCACCGCGTTCCACTAGTGACTTGCCAATGGATTTATAGGGGTAGCCATTCTGGTCGGCATAGCCGATACGCATCAACTCGCCATTCGGCAACTTGATCTTTCCCGACCCCTGAATCTGTAAAAAGAACAGATCCACCGCATTGTCCACCCAGAACAGTTCATTTCCTTTTACCGGCGCCGCGCCATTCTCGATTTCAGCCCGGCTGTAATAAGGCACTACCCGGTTACCCTGCAAGCGGCCACGCAGACGCATGCTCTTGAGTTCCGGATAAACCGGACTTAGATCAATTACCAGCAAATCAGAAGGGGTGCTGTAGAGCGGGTAGCGATAACGGCTGCTGCGGGTGCGGCTGCCATTCAGCAGCGGCTCGTAATAGCCGGTGATCATCCCTTCGCTGCTGCTGTCTGGATTGACTACCTGGTAAGGGATGAAGTTTTCTTCAAAAAAGCGGCGCAGTGCCTCCGGCTGCAAAGACTGGTCCGCAGCAGCCGAGCACACCGCCTGCCATGCCGGCTGCCGCTTCAGCGTGGAGCAGCTTTGCATAAAAGCATCCCAGGCTAGCGTGGGATCATCCTCGCTCCAGCCGGAAACGGCGGCCCAGTCCGCAGACTGCAAGACAGGCGCAGCAAGCTCGGGCGGAGGAACAGCCGGCGTCACAGCTACTGGCGGAGCAGGCGGCGCGGGAGGGGGCACAGTGACACAGGCAGAAAGCAGAGCCAGCAGAAGCCAGGGAAATATTCGCAATATCTTCATCTTTACCGCATCCAGCTCAAGTCTAGTGCAGCACGCGCGGCACGCTCAGGATAAATTCCGCGACTGGCGCCTCGAACCGGGTGCCGTCCTCGGCCACCATCTGGTAACTGCCGTGCATGGTGCCCACCGGCGTCGCCAGGGACGTGCCACTGGTATATTCAAAAGAATCACCCGGCCGCAGCAAGGGCTGTTCCCCCACCACGCCCAGCCCGCGCACTTCCTGTACCTGACTGGCTGCATCGGCAATGATCCAGTGCCGGCTGATCAATTGCGCCGGCACGGTGCCCGTGTTGGAAATAGTAATGGTGTAGGCAAACACATAGCGCTCACCCTTCTCGTCAGACTGATCGGGAAGGTAAGCAACGGCGGTTTCCACTTGAACTTCGTATTTTTTACTTTCGGCCATATGGGTCCCATTGCACACGAAATTGGAGCATGAGGCAAGAGCAATTACCGCCCATTATCCCGGCACTTCAATTTCCACTGGCACTCAGGTAGAATTTTCCCCTTCACCGGGCCGATAGCTCAGCTGGGAGAGCGCCGCGTTCGCAATGCGGAGGTCGTGAGTTCGATCCTCATTCGGTCCACCAGAACCCCATTCAAAAAAGCCTTGTAAACACAACGTGTTTTAAGGTTTTTGCGTTTCTATGTTGCTGATTAATTGTGTGTGTTTGTGTTGCTCCAAGCGACGGACACCTACTTTGGCGCACATTTCGGTAGTTGCCGGGACACCCGCTTATACCGATCTATCCCAAAAGAATTTCCCTCGTAGTGGGACAAATTTGGGACAGCCTGGCAAGGCTGGGGCGCACTGCCGGTCGAGGTAAGATGTCGCTACCAAGTAGACGAGCAGTGTTATGGGACTTGGCAGCCACCGGTAGTGTAGCTTATGATCCGGTATATCGGGTTTCGACTCGATGCTCTTCGAGGTTGTCATCCTCGAATGTAGCCCGGAACGAGTGGGAGGCTGGGATTGAATTTGGTCCCGGCGCTTTCAGGACAGGCGCGCAATCGCCCATGCTGCCCGAGCGCTGGTGAGGGTGTCCGAGAAAGCAAATCTGCCGCGTATGCAACCACTCCGGGGCTACTGGACGCTAACGCGGCAGTTGAGCCACCCCAAAGGTGAGATAGGGGATCGGCAAAAGTGAATATGCGACACAGCGCCGGGGTAGCGTCCGGCAAAGAGCCTTGGGGCGTAGGGGCATGCGAGTGACCCTTCCAATCCCCGCCGGTGACATGGCGGACTGTCCTTAGGCTCCCGAAATCAGGCCCTAGTCTTGCGGGCGTTGTCAGGAAGTGCTGTTTCCTCCAACGTCTTACAGAGCCTCACCGCAACTCGCGTAATGGCGTCGCCCTTTGGGACGACTGCCCTCTACGCAAGAGGTGCGGCAATGGTCGTTTTTCCCGTAAGTACACTTGATTTTCTCTGCAAGAGTTTTCCGCCGACGCTTACCGTTGAACAGGTCAGCGAAATCACTAGCGAGCAGCCACAGACCATTCGGAATCTGGTCAGTCAGGGCTGCTATCGCATCCCTTCATTCAAGATTGGCCGCAAACGTGTCTTCCGGCTGGTAGACGTTGCCGAATTCATTGATCGGCAATTCCTTGCTGATCCGAGCCATCCGAGTCACCAGAAACCCAAGCGAGGCCGGCCGACCAAGGTTGAGCAACTGGCGCGGCGGCAAGCAGCGCAGCAAGCGATGCAGCGGCCCGCGCATGCGGATGGGGGTTGAGTCATGGAGGCCAACCAATCGTCAATGCAGAGCATTTTTGCAGGCATGGCAACAGCCGCGCCCCAGCGACAACCAGGGACTGCCAGTCGCTCGCTTAGAAATGTTGATACAGATAAGCCATCTCGCATTCATTCCACGAAAGCGGTCAAGGCGAGTTCGGCCAAGGTTGCGGATCTTCTTGCCACCGCGCTCGCCATCCAGGAGCAGGAGGCGGCAGCAGCTGGCCAGATTGGCTACATGGCGCGCGCCATGATCTGGGCGTCCATGCCGCATAAAAAGGTCGATGGCGCGCACTACAAGCGCGACAACGGCCTTGCATCCATTACCATGCTGGTGGACCCCGATATCGGTCTTCCCTACGGCAAGCTGCCTCGGCTCATATCCGCATGGCTGACGCGGGAGGCGAAGCTGACCGGATCGCGTGAGCTGATGCTTGGTCGTAGCCTCAACGAGTTTGCCGACAAGCTCGGACTGTCAACGAGCGGCGGCCAGCGCGGCGATACGTCCCGACTAAAAGTGCAGGCCACGAAACTGTTCAGCACATTCATTTCGCTGAAGGCGCACCAAGGCCAGGACTTCTCCTACAAAAACGTCGCGCTATCGGACGACGGCATATTGCTCTGGAATCCGAAGAAGCCATACGAGCGGTCACTTTGGGAAAGCACGATCACGCTGTCGGAGGCTTTCTACCGCGAGTGCATGGACTATGCCGTGCCATTCGATCTTCGCGTGTTACACCGCCTGCGTTCGCCGCTGGCGATAGACCTGTACGCCATTCTTTCTTCTTGAAGAACGCAAGGAAGGCTCAGCGGATCTGAAAGATCGTGCGTGGAAACGCGAGCAATCCTTGCCTGATGAACTGGGTTTCAAACCCAAGATATGCCGCGTCCCCATATTCGCAGAGGATGGGGCTCCGATTGGAGGAACTGAACTTATAAGAGTGGCAAGAGCCGAAATTCCGGATATAACTGACTTCTCAGATATCGTTATTGATATCTGTGCGATGTCACGCGGCATATTTTTTCCTCTTACCCGCTATCTTAGAGACATTATCCGCGCATCCGGGAAGCCCATCTCATTGCATATCCTGGTAGTGGACCAGCCTGCCGTGGATTACAGCTACATTCCGGACTATTATGACAGCGCGGGCTGGATGCGTGGATTTGACGGTGGAGCTGGACAATTAAGCAAAAATAACAAGGCCGTCAAACTTTGGATGCCCCAACTGATGGGCCAGCGCAAAACCGTTTACGAAACCCTTTATAAATTCGTGAACCCACAAGATGTTTGCCCTGTGCTTCCATTCCCTGGCATCAAGGCTAAAATGGTGGATGAATTGGTCATTGAGTATAGTGAGCACATTACCAGCACATGGGACACAGCCTTACAAAACATCGTGCTTGCTGCGGAAAGCGACCCACTGGATATGTACCATACAGTTGTGCGAGTAGACGCTGCCCGCAAAAAGATCTTCGAGAATTCCTTCACGATCCTGTCACCAATGGGAAGTAAGGTATCAACGATCGGTGGCCTTCTTGCCGCCATGGACCTAAACCTACCCGTTGCTTATGTCGAAACCATTGGTTATTTTGAAAACAAAAGCCCGGAATCGTTAGCGCTTTCCAATGAGGAACGATTAGTGCATGTATGGGTGGATGGACCTATATATAATTCTGAAAATCCATGAAATCAGGCCAATCTATTAAAGCATCGCGACCATCCCCCAAAATCCTTGGGACAGGACTGATTGCGCTAGACATCATTCTCGATGCTGACCGCAATCTGCTTTCCTATGGCTTGGGTGGGTCCGCCGGCAACGTTCTGTCAATTCTCGCCTCATTGGGATGGTCAAGTTCACCTGTAGGAAGGCTAGGGTGTGACGTGGCAGCTGACATCATCCTCGATGAGTTCAGATCTTTGAAGGCGAATCTGGAATTGATCGTGCAAGAGCACAGCACACCTACACCAGTCATTTATCAGCATCAGCTTAATAATCCTGGCGGAAAGACACATGAATTCAGCTTTGCCTGCCCCGTATGTGGCGAGAAACGCTCTTGGCATAGTCCCTCCATTCAACTGCCATCGAGAGAAGTCCTGGATGCGATCAGGCCCAATGTTGTGTACATGGACCGTGCCACGCCGATCGGCATCCGGATCGCGGAGTATTACAAAAATCAGAATGTCCTGATTTTTTTTGAGCCATCAACCGTTGGCAATGACCCTGAACTGTTCACTCAGGCGCTGGCTGTTGCCGATGTGGTGAAATATGCGGATGACCGGCTCGATGACCTCGAAGCCTTTGACCGTTCCCATATTTTCGTGGAGATCTGCACGATGGGGAGCGATGGTCTGCGATTCCGTGCCCCGTCTCTTGGCAACGACTGGGTCAGACTAGACGCATTCAGTGCGCCGGCAATCTTCGACACATCCGGCGCAGGTGACTGGTGCACCTCGGGTATGCTGCACTATTTGTTCGATCGCGATCTCAACTTCTCGATCGGAACCGTTACTTACAACCGCCTGAATGAAGCATTGCGCTTTGGACAGGCTTTGTCTGCTCTGAATTGTATGGCCATGGGAGCCCGTGGTTTGGCTAGATCATTGCCCAGAAGCAAAATCAACAACTTGGCATCAGAACTTCAGAGGACCAAAATCGATTCTGGATTATTTGGGGCCGAAACGGAAGCTGCCAGTATTTTGCTCGAGGGCTGGTCTAGCCTGATTACTAGTCGGCTTACCCCCCAAAGGGTGCCAAATCTACGCCGCAACCACGGCCTCTGCTGCCACACCATTCTTTAACTTGGCTGGTCTTACGAGCTGTTTTGTTGCCAATTTTGCCCGTATTTCTGCCCTTACTTCCATCAGAAGCTCGCCGAGTTTGTTCTTACCCTTACCATTGACTTCACCCCATAGGCGATTGACCGCATTATCCACTGTTGCAGATTCGACCAGGCGTTTATCGCCGGTACTGAGCAATAATTCCTGTAAGTCCTGATGCTGGGTAAATTTGGCAAGCAGAACCCTTTTCATGCGATCGAACTTTGTTTTCGACCAATCTGGATGGACATCCCATACATAAAGCCCATGCGCCGCCATCGCCAATAACGACGGAGAAGGGGCCGCCATCAGCCATGTTCGAACTTCTTCTTTTCGGGCTTTTCCTGCTTGGTAGGCATGTTCAGATGTTTGAAAGATTTCCCCTTCGAAGTTGATGGGCCGACGATACAAATTGCTGAACATCCCGTAGGGCTTCTCATTTGCTTTGTAAAACCTGATCTCATCCATAAAAACCTCCTTAATTAAGGCATTTTCAAATGCAGCAATTAGGACTTTGTCGATTTATCGGATTTCCAATAATTCAACACAGCTATTTCCTTGAATTCCTTCGCAGCGAGCAAGGCTGCGCTCTTCGCTGCATTGGATTTGTCGATCAATGCTCGCAGAGCTGCAAGCTTTGCATCGTCGATCAGAGCGATGGCACTTCCGATGCGGGTCGCCAGACTGGTGAAGCGCGACGCCCGCAGCCTTAGAATTTGGGCCTTCTGTTTCGGATCGGTCTCAGCCAAGGCCTTATTGAGTGTCGTGAGCCGTTCGTTGTCGACCTCCGTCAGCGTTGCTAGAGCCTCCACATCTGCTGGGCTCGTTTTTGCGGAGAGTCCGGCAAGCATGGTGCCGACTTTGGTGGCTGTTTTAGACAGCGCTGCGAATGGCTCGATGTTGGGTTTGTTCGCGGCTAGTTCTTTCGTGGCCATGCCTTTGACGGCGACACAAGTCTTGACCAATCCTTCTAGGATATCTAGTCCATATGGCGCGTAAGCGAAGTCGCCCTCGTTGTCGACATAGGCGCGGGCGCAGTGCGCATCGAAGATGGCGATCTCCGAGAGTTGCTCAGGGGCCTCTTGGCCATGGGTCCATGTGAGATCGGTCGCGGCCCCATCGACCACCGCCTCGAAGACGGCGGTAGCGACAGCGGCGTGGCCAGGAGCCTTACGCATATCGGCGAGGATAGGCTCCCGCCGATCCCTAGCGCGGCAGGCTTGTTTGAGCACCCGCGAGTAACCGGATTTACCCGCGCCATTTTCACCATAGATGACGGTTAGGCCGGAGGCGGCGATTGGCAATCGCTGACCCTCGGCCAAGGCATTCACATGTTGGAGATTCTTGATCGCGCCGATCTGAACCACCCGATTGGGAACAGCCGGAGCGGCGAGTTGGGCGGTTGCTAGCTTTGAGGTGACCCGCTTTTCCGGGTCTTCAACCCCATGCTCAGCCTTCGCTAACGCGAAGAGGTCTTCCAGGTCTGCGGGAGCAAGCGAGCGGTCAGTGTAAAGTCGCGCGACGGCGTCCTGTTGCCACGGATGCAACCCCTGTGACCACTGATGGATTTCTTGAATAATGCTCATCGCGTCTCCGTCTGTATTTTTCTTACTGTCACAAGTGAATTTTGCTATCTACGCAAAAGTACTTTCGGCTACTTGCGCAACAGCCCCGGATATTTCTTCTGCCGCAACTCTTCGACTGCCTTATCCGTCAGCTTCCAGGCATCACCCTTGATGCGAACAATCAGCTCTTTCCACACGCGCTCAAAAGCACGCATCGCGTCGTCATCGTTGAACCGAATCCCTGCGGGCAATAGCGGCGCGATGTCTTCGATGAGGTTGCGTGTGAGCTTTTCCAGCATGCGTTGTTCCGCCACTGCACGGCTGATGGGTTTCCCCTCGAGAGCCAGGTAGTGATCGAAGCAGGCAATGAGCTTGTCCGCATCCAGCGCGAGTTGATCAAGCCCGTGATGTAGATCAAACAGGTCGCGGTTCTTTCGGCGCTGAAGCAAGGCGCGTAATTTGGTGCCGAATAGTTCTTCGGGCTCGAAGGAGACAATCTCGGTCTCGCCCCGATACCAGTCGTTTTCCACGGCGAAGGGGTACGTCTTGAGGCCGAGAAAGTTGCCGTGTTCACGTGTGTTGATCTCGACCTTGAGTTTTAACGCCGCCTGCGTGTCGGCTTCAGGCGTGAACTTGAAAATCAGGTGCATCGAATGCCCCGCCTGCTCGCGTTTGCACTTGCCCAGCCATGACAAGGTATCGCGGATTGCGTCAACCGTTGTCCCGATGGGTTCTGCCTGGGTCTGCACCAGATCGATATCCTCCGAGTAGCGTAGCGGCTGCGTGAACAACAGCTTATTGATGGCGGTGCCGCCACGAAACGCGATCCTGCCCTTCAAGGCGGGGGTATTGAACAGGTCGCACAAGGCGCGGCTGATGATAAGGTCTTGTTCGATCTGGCGTGGATCGGGCCAAGGCGCTGTGGCGCTCCAGGCTTGAAGATAAGCGTTTGGAATCAAAAGTCGATCTCCACGGATTCATTGATAACCAGCTTCCACTTGAGGTCTTTTGGGTGGAGCGAGGCCAGTGATTCCAATAGCGGTTTGACGGAAGGGTCGAGAGGCTTCATGGATTTGGCTTGGTGTGCGAAGTGCTCTAGGGCGCTGGCCTGACGGAGATGATTGGCGTGGTCGAGCAGATAACCGAGGCGACGCACCGAGGTGTTTTCGTAGTGTGCAGCGGCCTTTGCCAGTTTGCGCGGGTCGGCCTTTGCCCCGAGGTCTTTCACAATCTGTGCCACGCCGTTGGTGCCTGCGGCCTTGTGGAAGTAGCGTGCGGCGTCGAGTAGGGTCAGCTCCACGCCGGCAATTTTGGCGAAGCCGGCTTCGCTCTTGATCTGCCCGAGCCAGTCCGGCTGGTTGGTTGCGGTGAACGCGGCCGGGGCCTGATAGACAAACTGGAGGCGGTGACGGCCGATGTCGAAATCTCGAAGCTGCCGGGGCGCGATCACCTGAAAAACCATCGCCGCCTGGTGCGAAGAACCATGAAAGGCAGCGGCCCGCAGCAACGAGATTCGATAGTCGATCCCCAAGTACTTCATCAACGGATCGATCCAGCGCACCGGATCGGGCGCGCCAGCAGTCTGATCCTCCGGCCGAAGGATCAGGTAGAAGCCTCGCCGGGGGCTGGTGAGTCGGCGCCTTTTGGTCAGCCGGGTGGCGGCTGCCGAAAAGGCTTCAGGGCTTAGGCCGAGCGCCTGCAACCCTTCTTCCCGGCTGAAATACGCCCGGCCGCGGGAGAGTTGTTCATCCAGGTATCGGTCAAGAGTAACCATGCCCCACTTGTATGCTAAAACCGACAAAAAAGCAATGTTTATGCATATGATTGGGGCTAGGCCAGTCGCTTGGCCAAGTCCTTTGCCCGAGGATGGTAGTAGCGCATCAGCATGCGCGGGTCTTTGTGGCCGGTAATCTTGGTTAACTCGTGCATGGGGAAGATGCCTGCCAAACGCGAAGTCGCCTCGTGCCTGAGATCGTGGAAGCGTAAATCAGTCAGGTACTTGGAGTCTGGCCGCACTCTCGCTTTCTGGCATTCGTCTTCGTAACCTCTCCTGGCGCGTTCCACGGCGCGCTCGAAAGCGCGTGTCACCGCGTCGCTCCGTATCTTGAACACACGGCTGTCATTGTCAGCGTCATCTTCGGCCCCGTCCTTCGGCTTCAGTGCTGCGAGGGCCAACACGGCTTTCGAGGATAGAGGCACGTCACGCGACTCGCCATTCTTGGTCTTTGGCAGGTGTGCCACCCGATCCTTCAGGTCGATGTGCTCCCAACGCAGGCTCACGATTTCACCCCGCCGCATCGCTGTTTCCACAGCCAATTGGATGATAGAGGGCAAGATAATGGAACCTGTAGACGCAATGACCCGCGCCAGCTCGTCATCCGGCGTACTGCGGCTGAAGTTCTGGCCGGCACCGTCATCGGGCTCGACAAGCGTTTCGCCGTTCGCCTCGATACCAGCACACTCGGCGGTCAGGATGCGCCGGGTGCGCGCGTTGTTGGGTTGCGGCTTGCGAACAAGCTCAAGCGGATTCGTCAGGCTCTCCATGCCCCATTCCTTGCGGGCGATGTTGAAAACGTGCGAAAGCACTTGCAGTCGCCGCAGCACCGTAGCGGGCTTCAAGGTCTTCAGCCAGTCGTCGCGTAACTTGGCGATATCAGCGCTACGGATCACTGACATGGTTCGCAAAGCGAGCTCTGTACCCTTCCAGATGCGCAGCACAGACTTTTCGGCTTCCTCGCCATTTTTGTGTACCGTCACCTCGCGCTCGTATCGCTCCAATGCCTCATGCAGCGACGTGGCTTCGGCCTCAGCCCGGCTGACAAAGGCGCCCCGGCCGATCTGATGTTCAATCGCCCTGGCCCATTCTTCGGCCTCGGCGCGCGTATTGAGGGTCTTGACCTGATCGGGATAACCCTTGCGACGAACCCGCGCCTGCCATTGCAGTTCGCCACGCTTTCGGAAGTTGGCCATTTTTCGTGTCTTTATCCCGCGGCCTTCCGCCTTCAGTGGGACGGAATTGGGACAAAAAAGCCAATTTCGTCATCCACTAAAGACCGAAATAGCCTATAGTTCGCTGATGCACATAGGTTACAGCAATCCGATGAGAAGTCGAGTTCAGGCGTTCGCAATGCGGAGGTCGTGAGTTCGATCCTCATTCGGTCCACCACTTTATAAAGGCCAGACTTTGCTCTGGCCTTTTTCTTTTCCGCCGGAGGTGTCGATGGCGGTTTGCCTGGTGTTCATCGGGCATCACTGATTTGGGGCATAGGCCAGATTCGGTGCCAGCCATTTTTCGGCGGTTTGCAGATCCCAGCCCTTGCGCCGCGCATAATCCTCCACCTGGTCCCGGTCGATCTTGGCTACGGCGAAATAGGTGGATTCGGGGTGCGCGAAATACAACCCGCTCACCGCTGCGGTGGGCAGCATGGCGAAGCTTTCGGTCAGGGTGATGCCGGCATTCGCGGGCGCTTGCAACAGCTCGAATAGCGGGCCTTTTTCACTGTGCTCCGGGCAGGCCGGATAGCCTGGTGCAGGGCGGATGCCGCGGTATTTTTCCTCGATCAGATCCTCGTTGCTCAGGGTTTCGTCCCCGGCATAGCCCCAGAACTCGCGCCGCACGCGCTCGTGCAGCAGTTCGGCGAAGGCCTCGGCAAGGCGGTCGGCCAGCGCCTTGAGCATGATGGCGCTGTAGTCGTCGTGGTTTTTTTCAAACTCGATCACGCGTGCATCGATGCCGATGCCAGCGGTGACGGCGAAGGCGCCGATGTAATCCTTCACCCCGGAATCCTTGGGCGCGATGAAGTCGGCCAGGCACAGGTTGGGCTTCCCGGCGGGCTTCTCGCTCTGCTGGCGCAGGGCGTGGTAGGTCATGGCGATCTGACTGCGCGATTCGTCACTGTAAATTTCGATATCGTCACCCACGCGGTTGGCGGGAAACAGACCAATCACGGCATTGGCGGCTAGCCATTTTTCGGCGATGATTTTCTTCAGCATGGCCTGCGCATCGGCGAAGAGTTTTTTGGCTTCGACCCCGACCACTTCATCTTCCAGGATGCGCGGGTAGCGGCCGTGCAGTTCCCAGGCCTGGAAGAATGGCGTCCAGTCGATGCGCGCGGCGATTCCGGCGAGCGGGTAATCGCTGAAAGACTTCAAGCCGAGCATGGCCGGGACGGGGGGCGCATAGGCTGCCCAGTCGGTCTTGAACCCGTTGGCGCGCGCCACTTCGAGTGAAGCAAGCCTGGCGCTGGTCTGGCGTTCGTGGTGGCGTTCGCGCACCGCGACATAGTCGGCCTTGAGATTTGAAATATAGGCGTCGCGCAGCTCGGGGCTCAACAGGCTGGTGCACACGCCCACGCCGCGCGAGGCGTCCTTGACGTACACCACCGGGCCGGAATAATTGGGCTCGATCTTGACCGCGGTATGGGCCAGCGAAGTGGTCGCGCCGCCGATCAGCAATGGGATGCTCATCCCCATGCGCTGCATTTCCTTGGCGACGTGGGCCATTTCTTCCAGCGAGGGGGTGATCAGCCCGGAAAGGCCGATTATGTCGGCCTTCTCGTCGATGGCGGCCTGCAGTATTTTTGCCGCCGGAACCATCACGCCCAGGTCCACCACGTCGTAGTTGTTGCATTGCAGCACCACGCCGACGATGTTCTTGCCGATGTCGTGCACGTCGCCCTTGACCGTGGCCATGATGATCTTGCCCTTGGCCTGGGCGGCCTCGCCGCTCAGGCGCTTTTCCTCTTCAATATAGGGAATCAGGTGGGCCACCGCCTGCTTCATGACACGGGCGGATTTGACCACCTGCGGCAGGAACATCTTGCCGGCGCCGAACAGGTCGCCGACCACGTTCATGCCGTTCATCAGCGGGCCTTCGATGACGTGGATCGGGCGCACGGCTTCGAGACGCGCGGCTTCAGTGTCCTCGACGATGTAAGTGGTGATGCCTCTCACCAGCGCATGGGTGAGGCGTTCGCCCACCGGCGCTTCGCGCCAGGAGAGATCTTCGACCTGCTCCTTGCTCTGCCCCTTGAAGGACTCGGCGAATTCCACCAGGCGCTCGGTGGCATCCGGGCGGCGGTTGAGCAGCACGTCCTCGACCCGCTCCAGCAAGTCCTTGGGGATTTCCGCGTAGACGCCCAACTGCCCGGCGTTGACGATGCCCATGTCCATGCCGGCCTGGATGGCGTGATAGAGGAAGGCGGTGTGGATCGCCTCGCGCACCGGCTCGTTGCCGCGGAAGGAGAACGACACGTTGGACACGCCGCCGCTGATCTTGGCGTAGGGCAGGTTGTGCTTGATCCAGCGCGTGGCGTTGATGAAGTCCACCGCGTAGTTGTTGTGCTCCTCGATGCCGGTCGCCACGGCGAAGATATTTGGGTCGAAAATAATGTCCTCGGGCGGGAAACCGACCTGTTCCGTCAGGATCTTGTAGGAGCGGGCGCAGATTTCCTGCTTGCGCGCCTGGGTATCGGCCTGGCCCTGTTCGTCAAAGGCCATCACCACCACCGCCGCGCCATAGCGGCGCGCGAGTTTGGCGCGTTCGATGAATTCTGGGATGCCTTCCTTCATCGAAATGGAGTTGATCACGGACTTGCCCTGCACGCATTTCAGCCCGGCCTCGATGATGCTCCACTTGGAGGAGTCGATCATCACCGGCACGCGCGCGATGTCAGGCTCCGAGGCGATCAGGTTGAGGAAGCGCACCATCGCCGCTTCGCCGTCGAGCATGGCCTCGTCCATATTGATGTCGATGATCTGGGCGCCGGTTTCCACCTGCTGCTTGGCGATTTCCAGCGCTTCGTCGTACTTGCCTTCCAGCACCAGGCGCTTGAACTTGGCCGAACCGGTGACGTTGGCGCGCTCGCCGACGTTGACGAACAGCGAGTCCTTGCCGATGTTGAGCGGCTCCAGCCCGGACAGGCGGCAGGTTTTTTCGAGCGCCGGAATCTTGCGCGGCGGCAGGCCTTCCATGGCTTCGGCCACCGCCTTGATATGGGCGGGCGAGGTGCCGCAGCAGCCGCCCACGATGTTGAGCAGCCCGTCCTCGCCCCAGCGCCGGATTTCCGCCGCCAGCTGCTCCGGTGTTTCGTCGTAGCCGGATTCGGACAAGGGATTTGGCAGCCCGGCGTTAGGGTGGGCGCTTACATAGGTGTCGGCCTTGTTGGCCAGTTCTTCCACATACTGGCGCAGCTTGTCCGCGCCGAGCGCGCAGTTGAAACCGATGGAAATCGGATCGGCGTGGCGCATGGAATTGAGGAAAGCCTCGGCGGTCTGGCCGGTCAGGGTGCGGCCGGATTCGTCGGTGATGGTGCCGGAAATCATGACCGGCACTTCGACCTGGTGATCGTCGAAATACTTCTTGATGGCGAACAGCGCGGCCTTGGCGTTGAGCGTGTCGAAAATCGTTTCCACCAGCAGGATGTCCGCGCCGCCGTCGAGCAGGCCCTGGATGGACTCGGTGTAAGCGGTCACCAGCTGGTCGAAAGTGACATTGCGGAAGCCGGGGTCGTTCACGTCCGGAGAAATGGTCGCGGTACGGCTGGTCGGCCCGATCACCCCGGCCACGAAGCGCGGCTTGGCCGGGTTCCTGGCCTCGAATTCATCCGCCACCTCGCGCGCCAGCCTGGCCGCTGCCACGTTGATGTCGTACACCAGGTGTTCCATGTGGTAATCCGCCATGGCAACCGAGGTGGCATTGAAGGTATTGGTTTCGAGAATGTCCGCGCCCGCTTCGAGGTAGGCGGCGTGGATTTCGCGGATGATGTGCGGCTGGGTCAGCACCAGCAGATCGTTGTTGCCCTTGAGATCGCCCTCGTGGCCGGCAAACTGGTGATGGCAGGCACAGCCGCCATGTGCATGTGTACCGCGGTATTCGTCCTCGCCCAGCTTGTAGCGCTGGATCATGGTGCCCATGGCGCCGTCGAGGATCAGGATACGCTGTTGCAGTTGCTGGCGGAGGAGAGCGGTGCGTGCGGAACGGTTCATGATTATGCAGTGTTATTCGGGCGGAAAAGAGTGTAATAATAACATCAGACGCCAACTCACTGAACGACAAGGAGGTTCCGGATGGAACATCTTACCCCCAAGCAAGCTCATGAACTTTTGCACACTCGCCGTGAAGCGGTATTCATCGATGTGCGCAGTGAAATGGAATTCTTGTTCGTCGGCCACCCCGACAATTCGATCCTGATTCCCTGGGTGGACGCGCCGGACTGGGAGGTCAACCCCCACTTTGTTTCTCACGTCAAAACCGCCGCCAGCATCAACCGCCCGGTGGTGCTGATCTGCCGCTCCGGCCGGCGCTCGGTGGAAGCCGGACATGTGCTGGAGCAGGCCGGACTCACGGAAGTGTACAACGTGCTGCATGGCTTCGAGGGCGATCTCGATGATCACTATCACCGTAATACGGTCAACGGCTGGCGCTTCGATGGCCTGCCATGGACGCAAACCTGATGGAATTCAGGGATTGGCCTGACTTGCGTTTTCGGCCTTGCGCTGACGTTTTTCCTTGAGCAGGGCGAGGATGCGGGGCAGGCTTTCCTGGGCGGCTTTTTCGCCCATTTCGATGGCCAGCTTCCTGGCTGCGAAGTCTGCGATGCCGATCTCGCTCACGTCCGGCCGGATGACTACATCGGCCTCGCGCATCTCCGCCTGACTTGATTCCTTGCCCATGATGGTGATGGTCTGTGCCAGCACATCCAGGGTGTCACGGATTTCCACCACGCTGTCAGGCCTGCGGGATACATCCACCGCAATAATGATATCCGGCTTCATCTTCCGCGCCACCCGCACTGGCACCGGGCTTAACACGCCGCCATCCACATAGTCCCTGCCCGCGATATTGACGGGCTGGAATATGCCGGGGATCGAACTCGAAGCGCGCACCGCCATGCCGGTGTTGCCGCGATTGAATATCATCATCGCGCCGCTCTGCAGATCGGTGGCAACCGCGGCATAGCGCTTGGGCAGGCTTTCGATGGAGCGGTTATCGAGGTACTGGTTGATGAAATCCTGCAGCAGTTCGCCCTTGACGAAGCCGCGGTCAGGGAAGGTGACATCGCGCAATTGAGACTGTTCCATCCCGAGAGCAATGACTTCCAGCGCCATTGCGTCATAGCCGCCGGCATAAAGCGCGCCCACAAAGCTGCCGGCGCTGGTGCCAACCACAATATCGGGCTTGACGCCCTGCTGTTCGAGCGCTTTGATTACACCGACATGCGCAAAACCGCGTGAAGCTCCGCCCCCCAGCACCAGTGCGACCACCGGATGCTCGGTTTGAACAGTGCGCAGCCTGGTTGTTTCGGGTGGAACAACGTCCTTGAACACAATCGGCTGTGCCGCACAGCCTGCCAGCGTCAAGGCCAGCAATGCCCATGGAAGAAACCCGGAACCCGCTCTATTTTTCAGGCAAAGGCCTTTAGCGTCCGTCAACCACGCGCCAGTGTTGTTCCAGCATCCAGCCCAGATGCGCTGGCTCCGCGCCAACGGCGGCTGGCTGCGCGCCCGGCCCGGCATCAGCCAGCGCAGGCCACTGCGCCAAGGCGAAAAAAGCCAGCAGCATCACGCCAATCTGAAATGTACCGCTCATCCATTGCATCATGATTCACCCTCCTTTGCTGCCATGGTGCAGGAAGGTTGTTGCCAAACTATTTCCAGCCGGTGAAAACTGTAACAATTTGTTTCCGGGTTGAAAGGCCCTCTGCTAAGCCAGGGTCACGCCGAGTGCCTTGCCGATCAGGTAAGTTGCGCCGCCAGCCGCGGCGCCAATCGCCAGCATGCGCAAGCCGCCGGACAGGGCGTGCCGCCCGGTAAACAGGCTGAGCGTTGCCCCCACCGCAAAAAGCGCCACGGCTGTCGCCCCGATGGAGGAGAGCAGGGCTGTCGATCCTGTCGTGACAAGAAAGGGCAGCAGCGGCACCATGGCACCGCTTGCAAAGGCCAGAAAGGAAAACAGCGCAGCACCCCAGGGAGAACCCAGTTCATTCGGATTCAGGCCCAATTCCTCGCGCGTCAGGGTATCCAGCGCCTGGTCCGGATCGGCAATCAGCTTTTCCGACAGGCGCCGCGCTTCTTCGCGTTCCAGTCCCCTGGCCTGAAAAATCAGCGCCAGTTCGGCCGCTTCCTCATCCGGATATTGCTCCAGTTCGTCCTGCTCCAGCCCGATCTGGTATTCGTACATTTCCCTCTGCGAACGTACCGAAAGATACTCGCCCGCCGCCATGGAAAACGCGCCCGCCAGCAAGCCCGCGATACCGGAGAGCATGATCACGGCGTTCTGGCCGGATGCCCCCGCCACACCCATGATCAGGCTGGCATTGGAAACCAGGCCATCATTGACACCAAAAACCGCCGCGCGCAGATTGCCTCCACCCATGCCCTTGTGGCGCCGGCCAACCTGCTCCAGCGAAGTAGGCATGGCATGGCCGGCAGGCGCGGAAGCGTATAGCGACATGCCGCGTACCTTCATGGCTGCCAGCACCGGGCGCATCGCGCGCGCACCGAAGTGCCGCACCAGTTGCGCCGTGATGCGCACGCGTAGCTCGGGCAGATAGGCTTGCGGCAGCGCTACCCCTGTTTGCGCTGCCTTGGCCACCCATATCTCTGCCTGCCGCTCGGCTGCATGCGCCAGTTCAAGGAAAAGAATTTGTAGCGGCGCACCCGATTCCACATCCGAAATGATGCGGTAGAGGTAGGCGGAGCGCTTTTCTTCGCGCCAGGATTGCAGCACGTCCATCGAAACTAGTAATCAATCATGCTGAATTTCAGGGCTGCGGGCCGGGCTTCCGCCCGAAATGCCGGGTGATATCCACATCGGGTGTCCCCGCCGGGAGCGGCAGCAAAGCTGCTCGCTCTGGCGAGAAAACCCGGCTTGCGATAGTGACGTTTCATGCTTGAACTACAAGGAACCGAAACGCCGGTATTGCACCGCTTCGGCGATATGCGCGGGGGCAATCTGTTGCTCACCGGCCAGGTCGGAGATGGTGCGCGCCATTTTGAGAATACGGTGGTAGGCGCGTGCGGAGAGATCGAGGCGGCTGATGGCCTGCCTGAGCAGCGTCATGCCTGCCGCATCCGGCTGGCAGTGGAGATCGATTTCCTTGCTGGTGAGCCGCGCGTTGGGCTTGCCCTGGCGCGCCAGTTGCAACTGGCGCGCGGCTTCCACCCGGCTCCGGATGGCTGCGCTGGGCTCGCCTGCCGCGTCTTGCGTCAGCTCTCGCTCCGGCAGGGCGGGCACCTCGATCTGCATGTCGATGCGGTCGAGCAAGGGGCCGGAGATTTTGCTCCGGTAGCGCGACACCTGGTCCGGAGTGCAACGGCACTTGCCGTTGGGGTGGCCGAGATAGCCGCAGGGGCAGGGATTCATCGCCGCCACCAGCTGGAATTGCGCCGGGAATTCCGCCTGGCGGGCCGCGCGGGAGATGGTGATGCGGCCGGATTCCAGCGGCTCGCGCAGGGTTTCCAGCGCCTTCCTGTCGAACTCCGGCAATTCGTCGAGGAATAACACGGAATGGTGCGCCAGGCTGATTTCGCCAGGCCGCGGATTGCTGCCTCCTCCCACCAATGCCACGCTGGAGGCCGAATGGTGCGGCGCCCGCAGAATGCGGCGGCGCCAGTTTTCGAGACGGAAGCCGCCATTAAGGGACTGGATCGCGGCCGCCTCGAGTGCTTCGGCTTCCGACATTAACGGCAGGATGCCGGGCAGGCGGCTGGCCAGCATGGATTTTCCGGTGCCGGGCGGCCCCGACATGAGGATGCTGTGGCCGCCCGCGGCCGCCACTTCGAGGGCGCGCTTGGCCTGGGTTTGGCCTTTGACTTCGCTGAAATCGGGTTCCAAAGCCGCCGCTTCCGCGTTCAATGACGGGACGTGGCGGCTGAGGGTCTCCTGGCCCGCCAGGTGGGCGCAAACCTCGAGCAGAGAGCCCGCCGGAAAAATCTCGGCCTCTTCCACCAGCGCGGCTTCATCCGCATTGCTGCGCGGCAGGATAAAGGCACGGCCATCCTTGCTGGCCTTGCAGGTCATGGCCAGTGCGCCGCGAATCGGGCGCAGCTCGCCCGTCAGTGCCAGTTCTCCGGCAAATTCGTAGTCCTTGAGGTGCTGCTGGGGTAGCTGGCCGGAAGCAGCGAGAATGCCCAGTGCAATCGGCAGGTCGAAGCGCCCGCTTTCCTTGGGCAGATCAGCCGGGGCCAGGTTGACCGTAATGCGGCGGGCGGGGAATTCGAAACGCGCATTCTGCAGGGCGGCGCGCACCCGGTCGCGGGCCTCCTTGACTTCCGCTTCAGGCAGGCCAACCAGGGTAAAGCTGGGCAAGCCATTGGCCAGATGCACTTCCACGGTCACCAGTGGCGCATCCATGCCGTTCAATGCGCGGCTGTAGAGGACCGCGAGGGACATGATGAATTATTGGGGTGTTGCGGGTTCTGGCCGAAGTTGCTTTTCCATGGCCGCCACCTGGGTTTCCAGCTTGTCGAGTTTTTCGCGTGTGCGTACCAGCACCGCCTGTTGCACCTCGAATTCCTCCCGCGTTACCAGGTCGAGTTTGGAAAAAACGCCCTGCAAGGAAGCGCGCAGATTTTTCTCTATATCGCCCGCAGGCGTGGCTGCCAGAACCTGGCTGATTTTGGCGTTGATTTCGTCGAGTACTTTATGGTTAAGCATGGTTATCCTCCTGATGGCGGAAGTCTACCAGAAATACCGTTTTACGCATCCGGGCCAAGCCTGCGATTCACCCTCCAGGAGAAAAACCTTTACCCCGGCTCATGCAAACGGTATATAGTGCGCTCATTGATTTCAATGAGATAGGATTTCTGCCAGGCCTTGGCAGAAGAGGCCGGGGGAGGCTTCAAAATCCTGCCAACTGGAAAAAACTAATGGCACAGCATGATCCTGTCCAGAGCAACAACAGCCGAATCAATTATCATCTCAAGGTTACTGGCACCGTGGCGCTTGTCGTTGGAGGCCTTTCTTTTGCCACGCTGCTCCTGTTGCTCGTCTTTATCGGTGACAATGCCGGCGATACCTACTGGGATGTAATCAGGTCGGGGAGCGTTACGCATCAATCCCTGGGGCCGGGCATGGTGCTGGCGGGCTTGTTCCTGGTCAGCGCCTCAGCCGCCATCACATGGCTGATTTCCCTTTATGCCAGCTTCCGCATCGCCGGCCCCCTGTTCCGCATTTCCCGCAACATGGAAATGTTGATTGAAACCAGCGCCGCCACGCTCACGCCCATCCGCAAGAAAGACCAGTTACAGAAAGAAATGCAGCAGCTCGCGCAGAGCGCTGAAGCGCTGCAAAACCACTACCGGGAAATAGACGCCGCCACGAGTGACGCCCTGGCCCTGATCGATTCGGACTGCCACGATCTCGCCCCGGCTTTCGAAAAATTGCGGGAACTGGAGCGCCGTGTACATCTCTAGCAGCCTGAAATGGTTCTGGAAGCTGGTCGTGCTGGCCGCGCTCGTGCTGGGTTCCGCATCGTGGATTCACGCGGCCCTGAATCCGGCACAGAAGCACATGGCCGGACAAACATGCTCCGGTTGCCACCTGGGCGGTGATGAGGTTGACAAGGGAAATGCCCACCTGCTGGTCGCCCCACAGGAAAAACTGTGTGCCGGCTGCCACCCCAATTCCATTCGGGCCAGCCACCCGAGCGGTATCCGGCCCGTGCGGGCCATTCCGGTCACCTACCCACTGGACTGGAAGGGGGATGTCACTTGCAGCACCTGCCATGATGTGCACGGCAGCACTCACGGACTGATGCGAGGAAATGCGCGAGGGCGGAATTTTTGCCTTTCCTGCCATGACAGCAGTTTTTTCAGCAAAATGGCCGACCAGGGTGTTTCCGTGATTTCATCCGGCCACGTATCCTCTGTTGCCGCGAAAACAGACCTGAGCGGCCTCGATGTCGACGCCTTCACCGTGCAATGCATGGGGTGCCACAGCGGCAATGGAGACCCGCGAGGGGCCTCGATAGACAGCGGGAAAATTTTGCGCCACGCCAGCAATTCGGTAAACCATCCCATCGGGCGGCGCTATTCCGAGTCTTTCCAGAAAGGCCGCTACAAACCAGAGGCGGTCGTCAATCAGCGGCTTTTCCTGCCGGACGGCAAGGTCAGTTGCGTCAGTTGTCACAAGGGCTACGTCAAGGAGCACGGCAAGCTGAGAGTCGGCAAGCAAGGCTCGGCCCTGTGTTTTGAGTGTCACGATATATGAATTCAAATAGCAAGCGCAAAATTCACTACATCGATCCGGCGGTTCAGAATCGCCTGCTGATCGCATTCGTGTTGCTGGAGGTGCTGCTGATCGGCGCCGGGATGATCGTGCTGTACCTGGATTTGAAAGAAGTGGCCGAGGAAAACTTGTACCGCATTCATTTTGCCGCGAGGGAGCCTTTGTCAACCCTGTTGCTCCGGGAAGCCATGCAAATTCTGGCGGTTCTTGTGGCCCTGAATGTGGCGGCATTGGGGCTGGCGGAATGGCTGTGGTCGCGTTACCTTGATTCCATCATGCGCCCTTTCTCTGATTTACTGGCCCGGACCGGTGAGCTGGATCTCACCCCGGATGGATCTCCCGGGCAGAAGCACGCCGTACTCGCGCTCCTCATGGCATGGCGTGAAAACGAACGGGAGCGCTGCAAGGAAATCCGTACCGAAGTGTCCGGGCTGGATGAAAACGCCTGCCACGCTTCCACCGGCAAGCTCAAGCAAACCCGCGCCGCGCTGGAGAATTTGAAAGCGCTTCTTCCCGCACGCAAAAGCGGCACCGAAAACCGGCCGGCATAGCGGCCCCTCCCGCGAGTCAGAAAATAGCACTTTCCCCGCCCGTATCTGTGCGCACCAAACCGGTGCACACGGTCGGGGCTACGCCCCAGCGTCGCGCTCACAGGCTTGCATGCCACTCGAGTATATTCCTAACCAATTGAATAATAAGTAAATATATTCTGGCATGGCTTATGCTTTAACCGGGGCGTAGTCACATTTAAAATCATTTATCCGCTAGTTCAAGGAGAAGAAAATGCGCAAATTAACTCAGGCCCTTCTGGTTGCCGGTATCGTCGGCGTTCCCTCTTTTGTGGTGGTCACACCCGCTTTTGCCGAGGAAGCTGCTGCTTCCCCCGTCAGCGCAAACGTGACCCTGGCATCGGAATATGTCTATCGCGGCATTTCGCAAACACGTGAAAAACTGGCGCTGCAAGGCGGCTTCGATTATGCCCACGCCAGTGGACTGTACGTCGGCGTATGGGGTTCCAATATCAACTGGCTGCAGGATGCGGGCCAAAGCAGCAGCCTGGAAATCGACATCTACGGTGGATACAAGGGCAAGATCAGCGACGATTTCAGCTATGACGTTGGTTACCTGCGCTATGAGTACCCGGGCAGCTACACCACCGGTTTCGTCAGCCCCAATACGGATGAGCTCTATGTGGCGGGAACTTACAAGATGTTCACCCTGAAATATTCCCACAGCATTTCCAATCTGTTTGGCTTCCCCGACAGCAAGAACTCCAGCTACATCGACGCCAGCGCGAATTTCGAACTGATGAGTGGCCTGACCCTTGGCGTTCATGCCGGTCACCAGAAGGTCACAAACAACGCTAACGCCAGCTACACCGACTACAAAATCGGCCTGACCAAGGACTTCGGCGGCGGCCTGAGTGTCACCGGCGCGTATATCGACACCAACGCAAAAGATGGTGCATACGTTTACCAGGGCAGCACGTCATTGTCTGATGGCCGCTTCGTCCTGTCCGTCACCAAAGCGTTCTAACGCGCATTCCAGAGATAGGAGCACAACATGAAACTAGTCACTGCAATCATCAAGCCGTTCAAGCTGGATGAGGTGCGGGAAGCGCTGTCCCAGGTTGGGGTACAGGGCATCACCGTCACCGAAGTCAAAGGCTTTGGACGCCAAAAAGGCCACACCGAACTGTATCGCGGTGCGGAATACGTGGTGGATTTTCTGCCCAAGGTCAAAGTGGAAGCCGCCATCAAGGCTGAACTCCTGGATCAGGTGATCGAGGCTATCGAGAAGTCGGCTTCAACCGGCAAGATCGGTGATGGCAAGATTTTCGTTTCCAGTCTGGAACAGGTGGTCCGTATCCGTACCGGCGAGACCGGTCCGGAAGCTTTGTAAAAGGAGCAAGTCATGAAAAAACTATTTAGCATGATCGCCCTGCTGGGCGTCCTTGGGCTGGGAGGCCCGGTGATGGCGGAAGATGCCGCACCGGCTGCCGATCAACCCGTAGCGGCCGCGCCGGCACCCGAAGCTGCTCCTGGCGCCGCGCCCGAAGCAGCCGCTCCGGCTGCGGCACCCGTGGCGGCACCCGCTCCCGAGCCGAAACTTGACTCCGGCAATACCGCCTGGATGCTGACTGCCACCGCTCTGGTGCTGTTCATGACCATTCCCGGTCTGGCGCTGTTCTACGGCGGCATGGTGCGCAAGAAAAACGTGCTGGCCATCATGATGCAAAGCTTTGCGATTGCAGCCCTGATGTCGGTTATCTGGATGGTGGCAGGTTACAGTCTGGCCTTCACCCCCGGCAGCGGCTTCATTGGCGGGCTGGACAAGATGTTCCTCAACGGCGTGAATCTCGATTCCCTGACCGGTGTGGCGGGCGCGAACATCCCTGAAACCGTGTTTGTGATCTTCCAGATGACGTTTGCCATCATCACCCCGGCCCTGATTACCGGCGCCTTTGCCGACCGCATGAAGTTCTCCGCCATGATGTGGTTCATGGGCATCTGGTCGCTGGTGGTGTACGCACCGGTTACCCACTGGGTATGGGAAGGCACGGGCTGGTTGTTCACCAAGGGCGTACTGGACTATGCCGGCGGCACCGTGGTGCACATCAACGCCGGTATCGCCGGCCTGGTCATCGCCATCATGCTGGGCAAGCGTATCGGCTACGGCAAGGAACCGATGGCGCCGCACAACCTGACGCTCACCCTGATTGGCGCAGCCATGTTGTGGGTAGGCTGGTTCGGCTTCAACGCCGGTTCCGCCCTGGCAGCGGACAGCCGTGCCGGCATGGCCATGGCCGTGACCCAGATCGCGGCAGCGGCGGCAGCGCTGGCCTGGATGTTTGCCGAGTGGCTGGGTAAGGGCAAGCCTTCCGTGCTGGGTATCGCATCCGGCGCCGTCGGCGGCCTGGTTGCAATCACCCCGGCGGCTGGTTTTGTCGCCCCCATGGGCGCGCTGATCATCGGCCTGATATCCGGCGTGGTGTGCTACTGGGGCGCCACCTCCCTCAAGCGCATGATGGGCTATGACGATTCGCTCGACGCCTTCGGCGTGCATGGCATCGGCGGTATCGTCGGCGCACTCCTCACCGGCGTGTTCGCGGTCAAGGCCATCGGCGGCGACGCGGCCTCCGGCCTGATCGAGGGCAATGGCGGCCAGGTCGTCACCCAGTTGATCGGCATAGGTGCCACCGTGGCCTATACCGCCGTCGCCTCTTACATCATCCTCAAGGTGATCGACATGGTGATCGGCCTGCGCGTCTCCGAAGAGGAAGAGCGTGAAGGTCTGGATGTCAGCCTGCACGGCGAGCGTGTGGACTGATGACCAACCTGCGGATGCCGGGTCCGGCATCCACAGGGCACGGTTTGTAAATTTCTCCATCACTCTCCCTCCAGAGTGAATTCGGGGCGGCGCAAGCCGCCCTTTTTTTGTCTGCGAATATCCAAATGGTTGAAACGCCTGGCTCGTTATCCTGTCGGATGGTCAACCCAAACAAAATCGCGGCGTTATTTGCAACGTATGCGAATAAAACCCCAGATCACTCGCGATCACCAAAACAGGCATCTATCATGCGTCAATTATTCAGAATAACCGCCAGTCTTTCCCTCTTGCTGCTCCTGTCCATGAGCAGCCTTGCCGCCATCGCGCAGGATGACGACCCCAGGGCTGCAGCCAACCCGCTGCGGCTGAGTTATGTCGAAGGCGATGTTTCTTTTTTCCGCGACGGCGCGGAAGACTGGGTGGAAGCGCGCCACAATACCCCGCTGGCCGCTGGTGATGCGCTCTATGTCGGCCAGGATGCCGGCCTTGAACTACAGATGGGCAGCCGCGCCTTTATCCGGGCCGATGACGATACGCAGCTCACCCTGGTCAACCATACGGCCGATTTCGCCCAGTTCAAGGTTACTTCCGGCCGTGTGTCCTTTGATCTGCGCACGCTGCCATCCGGCTACTCGGTGGAGGTGGACACTCCCAATGCGGTGTTCACCATTGATCGCAGCGGCTATTACCGGGTGGACGTGAACGGTGACGTACATTTCATCACCCGTCGCGGAGGCCGGGCCATGATGGTTCCGGCGGGCGGGCAGGCGATGAGCATTCAACCCTCCGAGGAAATCGTGGTGCGGAACGGCGCCGTGGCGCAGGCGGAAACCTACGTGGCGCCGGAGCTTGACCGCTGGGATCGCTGGAACTATGAGCGTACTGATGATCTGGTGGATGCGGTCAGTGAGCGCTACCTTCCCTCCGGCATCTCCGGGGCCAATGACCTGGACCACTATGGCAGCTGGCGCGTGGTGGGCGAATATGGCCAGGTGTGGGTGCCGGATGCCGTGCCCCCGGGCTGGGCGCCATACAGTACCGGGAGATGGGTATGGGACCCCTACTACCAGTGGACCTGGATTGACGATGCGCCGTGGGGGTGGGCTCCCTACCACTATGGGCGCTGGGTTTACCTGAGCAGTTACTGGGCATGGGCGCCGGGCCCGGCGGTCAGGGTTGCGGTCTACGCGCCTGCCCTGGTGGCCTTTTTCGGGGTCGGGTCCAATGCTTCTGTTGGTATCGGAATCGGCACTGCGGGGCTGGGCTGGGTGGCACTCAGTTGGGGTGAACCCCTGGTTCCGTGGTGGGGGCGGCCCGGTTTCGCCGGCAGGCCCTGGTGGGGCGGCTGGCATGGCCCGCGCGTGGTCAACAACGTGGCCATCAAGCCAGGGGTGGCCGTCAACGTGACCAACATCACCTATCACAATACCCGCGTGCACAATGCCGTTGTCGCCACGGCCAGCGAGCGCTTCGGCAGGGGGCAGGTGCACGATGCGCGGATGCGCGTGACGCAAACCCGGGAACTCAGGCATGTCCATGGCGCACTCCCGGTGAAGCCCGGGCCGGCAAGCGTGATGACGGGCGCACCCAGCCGCATTCGCCCGCCTGAATCCATTCTCGCGCGGCCGGTGGTCTCCACCCGGCCGGCCCGCGAATCCACGTTGCCCTGGCGCAACGAAGAGCGCCGGCGCCAGGGCGGTGTCACGCCCGAGCCGCGTTATGTTCCTGCCCCCGTCCGGCCGGGCAGCGAACTGTCGCGCCCGGCATTCGGCGCCCAGACCGGAGAGGAGCGCGCCCGTCCGCCTCTAGCGCCGCGTTTTGAGGAAAGGCGCGGCGAAGCAGACGCGCCAGGGAATAGGGCAAGGGAACGCACAGAGCGTGGCCAGGCCGATCAGATTGCTCCTCCTGTGGCGATTCCTGACCGCCGTGAAGCGGCGGCACCGCCACGCAGGCTTGAATCAGCGCCAGCCCAGCCGCGCATGGCTGCCGAACCAGCGCGGAGGCAGGAGCGGATTGAACGCGAGCGCGGCGAATCGCCTGGGCAAGCTGAAGCCTCAGCGCCACCACGCAGCATGCGTGAATCTGCCTCCGCGCGCCCGCTGCAGGAACGGGAAAGAGAACGGGAGCGCGTGGCGCCGGAGCCGCGCAGGTTTGAAGCCGCACCGGTCCAGCCGCGCGCAGTTCCCGAGCCGGCGCGGCGCCAGGAGCGGGTAGAACGCAGCGAGCGCGAACGCGCGGACTTGCCCGGCCAGCCCGCCAACCGCACGTACCGCGGCCAGGACCGGGGAGACGGCGAGCGGCGGCGTTCCCAGCAGTAACGCCGGCTTCCCGGCATTTTCGCATCGGGAAAGGCAAGATGCCGGGATGGGAGGAGGATGACCTCCTCACTCCGGCTGGGTCACCCCGGATGGCCTTCTAAAAATGGGTGACCGTGGTGTTTTCGTCGCGCGAGAGCACTTCGGCCGCCGAGCCCACCAGCAAGGGGTCGGGTGAGACCGCAACGTGCAAATCCTTGCCTGGGTAAGACAGGGAGTGCAGGAAGTGGCGCATGCAGTTGAGCCGCGCCCGTTTCTTGTCATCGGATTTGATCACCACCCAGGGGCAATCGGCGGTATCGGTATGGAAAAACATCAGGTTTTTGGCTTCGGTGTAATCGTCCCACATGTCCAGGGACTTGATGTCGATGGGCGAAAGTTTCCAGTGCTTGAGCGGATCGTCGCGCCGCGACACGAAGCGCCTTAATTGCTCTTCACGGCTGACCGAAAACCAGAATTTGAAGAGCCGGATGCCGCTGTTCACCAGCATGCGCTCGAATTCGGGTGTCTGGCGCATGAATTCGAGGTGTTCCTGAGGCGTGCAAAACCCCATCACGCGCTCGACCCCGGCCCGGTTGTACCAGGAACGGTCAAAGAAAACCATTTCACCTTTTGTCGGCAGATGCTGGATGTAGCGCTGGAAATACCACTGTCCCAGCTCTTGCTGGGTGGGCTTCTCCAGCGCGACCGTGCGTGCTGCGCGAGGGTTGAGGTGCTCCATGAAGCGCTTGATGGTGCCGCCTTTTCCGGCGGCATCGCGCCCCTCGAACAGCACCACGATTTTCTGGCCGCTGTCCCTTACCCAGTTCTGCACCTTCAGCAGCTCGATCTGGAGCTTGGCTTTTTGCGCCTCATAGTCATTGGTCCGGATACGGGTACGGTAGGGATAACTCGCGGGGAGCTTGGCATAATCGCTGTCTTCATCACTGCCGTGCGGGGCATGCGCCACTGTCAGAGCCGCGGGTCCATGGCTGACGGTCTCGATTTCTGCGCTAACGGCGGGATCAGGCTTGTGCGCCAGGCGGGGCTTGGCCCGGCTGGATCGAGGCTTGGCCGGGAGGTGGGGCGCGTTGGGCGCGGATGCCGGAATATTGCCTTTTTCCTGTGTTTTTGTTTTCTCTGCCATTTGGTACTCCTTTAAATGCGTGTCAACGACCCAGGCCAAGATCAAGAGACAAGTGACGCATCCGGCTCCAATCCCGGCGCAACGATGATGTTTTCCTGTCAGGAATTATATGCCACTCCAGGCAAAGCGGCGTCATCGTGTCACCCCTCATCCGGTTTACAAGACGTGGCTGCGGTCACCGCGCGTGAAACCGCGCAAGGGAGGTTCAAAGCCCTTGCCCAGGGCAATGGCCTTGAACAGCTCACCCATTTCCGCCGGGCTCATCAACTTCTGGGCCTGCGCCACAATGGGCAGATAAGCGGCAGGATCTTCCGGAGAAATCTGCCCCAGCAGATCGGTCAGTCCGCAATTGATGAGGAAGTTGGCCTGGCTGGCATAACCCAGCAGGTCCAGGCCCGCCTCGGTACCGGCACGGGCAATGGCGCTGAAATCCACATGGGCGGTGATGTCCTGCAGCCCCGGCAGGAAGAAGGGGTCGGCGTGGGCATGATGGCGGTAGTGGCACATCAGCGTTCCCTGGCTGCGTTGTGGATGGTAGTACTCACTTTGCCCGAAGCCATAGTCCAGCATGAGAATCACTCCCCGTTCCAGCATCTGGCCGAGGCTGCGCATGAAGCCCTGCGCGGCGAGGTTGATCTCGCTGGTATATGCCGTTTCGCCACTGACAAACTGAGCGGGAGGCAAGGCTCCAGCCTGTTCCCGCAAGCTTCCCCGCGTTAGCGCACGCTCAGCCCAAACCAGGCGCCCATCCCGCAGGGCGACGCCGCGCTCCGAGATGGCTCCGGGGCGCCAGGTGAGCAAATCCACCGGCATGGCATCCAGCACTTCGTTGCCCAGCACCAGGCCGGTGAATTTTTCCGGCAGCGCATCGAGCCACTCAAAACGGCCCAACAGGTGCGCGGCCTCGTGCCCGATGCGCTGCTGCTGGCGCTGGCGCAAGTCGGCGGAGAGTTCGAGGATGGAATAACGTTCCGGAAGTTGATCCAGGCGCTCCAGTTCCAGCATCAGGTCGAGCGCCAGCTTGCCCGAGCCGGCACCGGTTTCGAGGATGTTGCCGCCGCTTTGCCGCAGCACCTGCGCGGCCTGATGCGCAACTGCCCGGCCAAACAAGGAGGAAATTTCCGGCGCGGTCACGAAATCCCCGCCCGCGCCGAACTTGTCCAGCCCGGCGCTGTAATAGCCCAGGCCGGGCGCGTACAGCGCCAGCTCCATGAAACGGGCGAAGGAAATCCAGCCGCCAGCGGCGGAAATTTCCGCCGCGATGGCCGCGCCAACGGCGCTACTGTGTTCAAGGGCCGAGGAACTCGGTTCAGGTAGTGAAGGCATGGCAAGCTGTGTTAAATTCGACGGATTCTCAAGATTATCCGGATAAGCACATGGAAGGCAAAGTTATCTTGATCACCGGCGGGGCGGTGCGCGTCGGCGCAGCCACGGCCCGGCGCCTGCATGCGGGCGGGGCGCGCATCATGATTCATTACCGTTCTTCGGCGGATGCCGCGGAGCGGCTGCGCGACGAACTCAATAAGCTGCGTCCCGATTCCGCCGCCACAGTGCAGGGCGATCTGCTCGACCCCGCCTGTTATGCCCGCATGGTGGACGAAACCGTCGCCTGCTTCGGCCGTCTCGATGCACTGATCAACAACGCCTCCAGCTTCTACCCCACGGCAGTGGGTGAAATCACGGAAAAGGACTGGTTCGACCTGGTCGGCACCAACCTCAAGGCGCCGCTGTTTTTGTCCCAGGCCGCCGCCCATGCCCTGACCCACAGCCACGGCTGCATCGTCAACATCGCCGATATCCACGCCGAAAGGCCGATGAAAAGCTATGTGGTGTACAGCATCGCCAAGGCCGGACTGGTGGCGCTGACCAAATCGCTGGCGCATGAACTCGGGCCCAATGTACGCGTCAATGCCGTGGCGCCGGGACCCATCATGTGGCCGGAAGACGACCCCAGCTTCGATGAGCTGGAACGCCGCCGCATCATCGCCCACACCCTGTTGAAGCGCGAAGGCAGCCCGGACGACATCGCCAGGGCGGTGGCCTTCCTGGTCAACGATGCGCCCTATATCACCGGCGTGATCCTGCCGGTGGATGGCGGGCGGAGCGCAAGTTTATGAAACGTGAGGAGTTAGGAGTGCCCCCGGCCAAATCACCCGAGAATAAAAGGGGTGAGGAGCAGGCGGCAAAGCCGCCTAGAACGCTGCTTTCCGCCACTGGCCGCGCCATTGGCGATTTTTCCATGATTCGCGAGGGCGATCGGGTGCTGCTGGGGCTGTCCGGCGGCAAGGATTCGCTTTCGCTGCTGCAGGTGTTGCTGCATTTGCAGAAAAAAGCACCGGTCAAATTCGAGATCGCAGCCTGCACTGTTGACCCGCAGTCGCCGGATTTCGATCCCTCGCCCCTGAAAGCCTACCTGGCGGAACTGGGCGTGCCGTATTTCTATGAGAGCCAGCCCATCGTGGAACAGGCCAAGACTGCAATGCAGGGAGATTCCTTCTGCTCCTTCTGCTCGCGCATGCGGCGCGGCATTCTCTATCGCACGGCGCGCGAGAACGGCTACAACGTGCTGGCGCTGGCGCAGCATCTGGACGATGCAGCGGAAACCTTTCTCATGTCCACCTTCTTCGGCGGCAAGCTGCGCACCATGAAGGCGCACTACCTCAACGATGCGGGCGACATCCGCATCATCCGGCCTTTCATCTACCTGCGCGAACGCCAGACCGCAGCCTTCGCCAAAGCCGCCAAGCTGCCGGTGATCGCCGAAAATTGCCCATCCTGTTTCGCGGTACCCACGGAGCGCTGGCACATGAAACAACTGCTGGCGGAGCAGGAAAAGAAGCATTCAAAGATGTTCGCCAGCCTGCTGACCGCGCTGAAGCCCTTGCTCAGGGATGAGCGGGTATAAACCCGGCCAGCTGCCCATGGGCTGTCATTGCGAGCGCAGCGAAGCAATCCGTTTTTTGTAGTTGCATTCAACACAACAAGATTGCTTCGCTGCGCTCGCAATGACAGGCGAGTACTACTCGCTGGCGAGTTGGTCGGAGCTGGTGAAAATCCAGGTGCGGGTGATGCTGAGGATATCCGTATCCTTGCGGATGTTTTCCGGCAGGGGCGAGTACGGGCCGGCCAGTTCGACGATGCGCCGGGCCGCCGCATCCAGCACTTTCTGCCCGGAAGAGCGGTTGATTTCGATGCTCTCCACGCTGCCGTCCGCCTTGATCGACACGGTCAGCTGCAACTGGCCATAGAGCCTCTGCTGCTTGGCGGCCTCGGGGTAATTCAGGTTGCCCACCTTCTCGACCTTCATGCGCCAGTCTTCGACATAGCGTGCAAAACGGTATTCCTGGGTGCGCGCCCCGATGAATTTGCGGCGCGGCATTTTCTGGTAGTTATCCCAGTCGCGCGAAATTTGGGCTTCCAGCCGCGCGGCCTCAAGGCTGCGCTGCACCAGTTCGGTGGCGTCGGGTTTGACCGCGGCCTCGCTGGGTTGAGGCGACTCCGTGGTATTGGGGGATTGCGCCACGCTGTGTTTGGCCCTGGCCTGGGTCATCAGGCGGCGCGCCTGCTGTTCCAGCTCGACCACTTGCTGCTCGCGCTGTTGCAGGGCGGGATCGGGATGCGGCCGGTCGAGGTTGGGCAGGGGGCTCTTGGCGCGCCGCTCGGCCTCGGTGTTGCCTCCGCCGTCGAGATTGGCCTGGGCCAGCGCATCGGCCTTGACGGGCTTGCTGGCGGACTTGCTGTTGACCAGCACCACTTCGAGATAGGTGGCCGGGTTGGGCAGAGGTTTTGAGGAGGGATCTACGAAACCCATGCCAAGCGGTATTGCGTGCAAAACTACTGAGACCGCCAGCATCACCCCAATGCGCGAGGGTGTGCCAACTATCGCAAGAAGGGTGGCCCAGCCAGGGATAGAAAATTTATCCAATGAAATTGTCATTTAGAGACAAAAGTCTAAGTACTTGAGGCGGAGTGTCAAGCCGCCAGTTCCAGCGGCTTTTCGGCATGGAACTTGCAGCGCACTTCCAGTTCCAGCAAATCGACCGCGCTGAGCTCAAGCTCGACCCGCGTGCCCGGCGGCAGTTCAGGCATGCCGAAGGCGCGCGTCACCAGCGGCAGATTCTCGAAACGCACCAGGTTTTCCTTGATCAGGGTGGCGTACGCCGTGTTCATGCCCTCCTGTTGCAGGTAGCGCAGGCACCAGTAGCGTTCCATGCTGCGCTGCACGTTGTTGTAGGCGTCATAAGCCAGCTCGAAGTCGCGGATGGCGGAGAACAGATCCTCGCTGTTTGGCGAATAGGGTGGTTCCTGACCATTGATCAGGGCAATCAGCTGGCGCTGGTTGAGCAGGTCGACATAGCGCCGCAGCGGGGAACTGGACCAGGCGTATTGCGACACGCCCAGGCCCTGGTGCGGCGCAGCGCTGGTGCTCATGCGCACCTTGCCGCCACCCTGGCTGCGGTAGATCGCCGCCACCCCTGCATCGCTGAGTTGTTTGGCCCAGTGCGAATTGACCTGGATCATCAGCTCGGAAACCACCTTGTCGATCGGCGAGCCGCGCGGGCGTTCGATTATGGCCACGCGCTCGTTTTCGATGATGAAGTTGTAATCCCTGTACTGGTTCTGGCTATCCGCCTTGCCGCGCGCCAGTTCCAGCTTGCTGGCGAATTGCCACAGCATTTCCAGTTCTGCCTTGAAAGCGAAATCTGGCGTATTGCCGTGAGCCAGTGTTTCCGTGTTGAACACCGGCTCCAGCGTGTCGTGGCGCAGGTTGGTGGCAATATGCACGCGCTCCACCCGGCTTTCGATGCGCTCGATGGCGTATTCGTCCGGCGTGACTTCGAGATACATGGAAAGCGCCGGGTTGGCCGTGCCTTCGTTGAGGGTGAAGCAGTTCACCACCTCGTCCGGCAGCATGGTGATCTTGCGCCCCGGCATGTAGATGGTGGAAAGACGCCGCAGCGCGATATTGTCGAGATCCGAGCCCGGCCCGAAGCCCAGCGCCGGAGCGGCGATATGAATCCCGATATGCCAGTTTCCGTTGGGCAGGCGCTCCACCGAGAAAGCATCGTCGATTTCCGTGGTGGTGGCATCGTCGATGCTGAATGCCTGAACCCGGGCCAGGGGCAGGTCGTGGTCGCGCGCAAATTCGCCGAAATTTTCAAAATCCGTGCCGCGCGGGAAATGCTCCAGAATGAAACGCTTGTAGTGGAAATCATGGCTGCTGGGGATCGCCCCGCATTGCTCAAGCAGTTTGACCGGCAGCAAGCCCATCTCGGCGCAGGCTTTTTCCAGCGCCTTGTATTCCAGGCAGTTCTTGTCTTCGCGGTAAAGCAGCATTTCCACCACTTGCGGGGTGAAAGCATCGGGCAGGGTGGAGGCGCACAACTGCTCGACATAGGACGCCACGGTGGCGGCCTGCTGGCGCTTCTTCTCCTCGGAAGCCAGCGCGGCCTTGAGGTTCTCCTCCGGCGCGGCCTTGTAGCGCCCCTTGCCTTTCTTGTAGAAATACATCGGTGCAGAATGCAGCCGCAGCGCCACGGCTGCGGCTTCGACCGGATTCGGCGCATGGCCGTAGTATTCCTGCGCCAGCTCGCTGAACATGAATTCGTCGGCACCGCAGCACTGCCACAGGAAATCGGTGTCCAGTTCGCCCGCTGCCGCATCGGCGGCATCCATGAAGCCGCTCATGGGCGGATTTTCAAAACGCAGCAGCACATTGCCGGCCTTGATCTTGGAGCGCTTGCCGTGCGGCGTTTCCACCTGCAGCGAGGAGGTGTTGTCGGCCATGACGTTCGCCACCTTGATGGCGCCGTCTTCTTCGTACAGTACGTTCATTCAGAAAATCCGTGAGGGGTTAGGGGTTAGGGGTGAGGAGTGGACCGGGGAGAGTGCATTTTACGCCTCACCCCTCACCCCTCACGCCTCACCTATTTCCGGCCAGCAGCGCCGCCAGCAGCTTGCCGTGCACGCCGCCGAAGCCGCCGTTGCTCATCACCAGCACATGGTCGCCGGGACGGGCGGCACTTGCGATAGCGGTCACCAGCGCACCCAGGTCGTCGAAGGTGGCTGCCTTGTCGTGCAGCGGGGCCAGGGCGGTCGCTGCATCCCAGCCCAGGTTGGCGCCGTAGCAGAACACCTGGTCGGCATCCCTGAGGCTGGCGGGCAGGGCGTCCTTCATCACCCCCAGCTTCATGGTGTTGGAGCGCGGCTCGAGTACCGCCAGAATGCGTGCGCTACCCACTTTCTGGCGCAGGCCGGCCAGCGTGGTTTCAATCGCGGTCGGGTGGTGGGCGAAATCGTCATACACCGTGATGCGATTCACCACGCCGCGTACTTCCATGCGCCGCTTCACGTTGCGGAAAGCGGCCAGCGCCTCGATGGACACTTCGGAGGGAACCCCGGCATGGCGCGCCGCGGCAATCGCCGCGAGGGCGTTCATGCGGTTGTGCTCGCCCAAGAGGTCCCATTGCAGCCGGCCTTGAAACGCCTCCTTGAAGGCGATGGTGTCGGCGCCGCCGATGATCCAGCCGTCTGCCACGCCGAATTTTTCCACCGGCGTCCAGCAGCCGCGCGCCAGCACCCGCTCCAGGCTGGCCTCGCGGCCATTGGCCACGATCAGGCCGTTGCCCGGCACGGTGCGTAGCAGGTGGTGGAACTGGGTTTCGATCGCCGCCAGGTCGGGGAAAATGTCGGCATGATCGAATTCCAGGTTGTTCAGGATCGCGGTGCGCGGGCGGTAGTGCACGAACTTGGAGCGCTTGTCGAAAAATGCCGTGTCGTACTCGTCCGCCTCGATGACGAAGAACGGCATCTCGGTCAGGCGCGCCGAGATACCGAAATTCTGCGGTACGCCACCGATCAGGAAGCCCGGATTGAGGTTGCCGTATTCGAGTATCCACGCCAGCATCGAGGACGTGGTGGTCTTGCCGTGGGTGCCCGCCACGGCCAGCACCCACTTGTCGCGCAGCACGTTCTCCGCCAGCCATTGCGGGCCGGAAATGTAGGGCAGGCCGCGATTGAGGATTTCTTCCATGAGCGGATTGCCGCGGCTCACCACATTGCCGATCACGAAGACGTCCGGTTCCAGCTTGATCTGTTCGGCGCCAAAGCCCTCGATCAGCCGGATGCCCATGGCTTCGAGCTGGGTGCTCATGGGGGGGTAGACATTGGCGTCGCAGCCGGTGACCTGGTGGCCCGCCTGCTTGGCAATCGCCGCGATACCGCCCATGAAGGTGCCGCAGATGCCGAGAATATGGATTTTCATAAGGGCCGAATTATAGCCTGAACAAGGGCTTACCGGCCATAACGGCGTAAGCGGGTGGCGACGGCGCCTTACGGCTTATGGGGAGCGATCTCCGCGATCACCGGCGCATGATCGGAAGGGCGCTCCAGTTTGCGCGGCTCGATATCCACGGTACATGAAGCGCAGTCCGCGGCGAGCGCATCGCTCAACAGGATGTGATCGATACGCAAACCCAGTTTGCGCCGGAAAGCATGCATCCGGTAGTCCCACCAGGTGAAGGCGCCATCGGCCTGGGGGAACAGGCGGAAACTGTCCTGCAGCCCGATCTGTTGCAGCTTCCGGAAGGCTTCGCGCTCTGGTGCGCTGCACAATACGGACCCTTCCCATGCCTTGGGGTCGTGCACGTCGCGGTCTTCCGGCGCGATGTTGTAATCTCCCAGCAAGGCCAGCTTCGGGTGTCGCGTCAATTCGTCCTTGAGCCAGGTGGTCAGCGCCTCCAGCCATTGCAGCTTGTACTGGTACTTGGCGGAATCAACGCTCTGGCCATTGGGCACATACACGCATACCAGGCGCACGCCATCGAGGACCGCCGCCAGCACCCGTTTCTGTTCATCCTCGTAGCCCGGGATACCGGCGCACACGTCCAGCAGCGGCCGCTTGCTCAGGATGGCCACGCCGTTATAGGTTTTCTGGCCGGAGAAAGCGGCGTGATAGCCTGCCGCCTCAATTTCGGCCAGGGGAAAATTCCGGTCTTCCAGCTTCAGTTCCTGCAGGCACAAGGCATCCGGCTGATGCAGGTTCAGCCAGTCCAGCACATGCGGCAGGCGGACCTTGAGTGAATTGACGTTCCAGGTAACAAGTTTCATGCAGACATTAAACTCAGTAATAGCGCGACATTAAACATATGTAACCCTCATGGGCACCGTCGAGAACAACGCCCTGACCGAATTCGGCGTGAGTGATCCGCTCGCCGGGGGCGAAGCCTGTCGCAGAGGTATCGAGCATTACGCAGTTTGTCCCAATGCTTCCAGACGATCCAGCCAGCCAGCGAAATGGGAGCAGGCACCACGAATAGCGGGGATGCCGATCTTCTCGATCAGGGTTGGGCCATCCGAAGTTTCCTTATAGCTCGTTTTCATGTTGAGTAAACGCGCCTTCGGATGCGTATTCTCACCGTGGTTGATTAGTTCGGGGTCGCCTGCATGCTCTACGGCGCTGCGCACCTTGGCCGCCAGTGCGGCATTGCCGAAGTGCTCGGCTACTACATCAGGCGCGGTGAACAGCCACGCCTCGAACTCGTGCAATGCAAAGAACGGGATCAAACGGGGATGGCCGATTTCCGCAGCGAATCGCTCTTGAAGGGCAAGCACCTGCTGACGGCGGTCGCCCGGCGCCAACGCCTCTTGGTATCCCGGAAAGTCGTCGGGCAAGCCATAGAAATCGAGTAAGGTCGTTACCCACGCGTCCGTATCGTAGGTCAAGGGCAGCAAGCTTCTGCGAATCTGATTCCAGTTCGACACGCCGCCACGAAAGCCGCCACCGCTCGGAATCCGCTTGGTCCAAAGCACGATGGGCGGCAACACATGCACCCCGCGCTCAGCCAGAAAAGGCGTGAGCGTTTGCTTGACAAAAATTTCCTCGGATTGCCCCTCTACCAACATCAACAGCCGAATCATGGACGACCTCCGAGAACATTTTTTTCCCAAAGCTCGCCGATGCTGAACTCGTCCAGCCAATGCTTGAGCTTCTCTTCGTCCAGCCGCTGGAAGGTGGTTTTCAGACCGTCGTTCTCGGCGATGATCACGTCCTGCGGGGCAAAATTGTTGAGCAGCGTCACCGACTGTGTTGCCAGCACCACCTGCACGCGCTTCGATGCCGACTCCAGCATCTCGGCCAGAATGCGAATCGCGAACGGGTGCAGGCCAAGCTCCGGCTCGTCTAGCAGAATCAGCGCCGGAGGCGAAGGCTGAAGCAACAAGGTCGCTAGGCAGATAAATCGAAGGGTACCGTCCGACAACGAGTAGGCATCGAAATAGGCATCAGACCCCTTCTGCCGCCATTCCAGCTTGATTTTTTTCTCGTTGAGGTTTGAAGGTGCCAGGACAAAGCTATCGAAGAAGGGCGCCACCAGCCTGATATGTTCCTCGATATGCCGAAATTGCACCGGATGCTTCTGCTGGAGCAGATACAAATAGGCGGGCAAGTTCGCCGCATCGGAACGGAACGCGCGGTTGTCCTCAACGTCGCAAGTCTGCTTGGCTGGCGAGGAATCCGACGTGTCGTGGAAATGATAGACAACGAGCTTCCGCACCTTGGGAAACACGTACTTCGGAATCTTGTTGTGATACGACTCGGCGGCCTCTTCCAGCTTGCTTTCTTTGTGGCCCACCGCGATGGGTTCGCCATAGCTCCAATAGCCGCTGTACTGCACCCGCTCGCTCTCGAAAATCAGGGTGTCCTGCGTGGCCTTGAGGGTGAAGCCATACGAGTTCTGGTCAAAGGCAAAATCGAGCGACAAAGCAGGCGTAGCTTTCCTGCCGTGATGCAGAAAACGATCCGGCTCGCTGGCAACATAAAGCTGAAGGTTCTTGGAAAGAACGCGTTCCAGCAGGCGGAAAGCCCCGATCAGGTTTGACTTGCCCGAGCCGTTCGACCCGATGACGACGTTCAAATCGTTCAGGTCGATTTCTGCTTTGGCGATTGATTTGAAGCCTTCAATCTTGACCCTACGTAAAGTTCGCATAGGTCTCTCCTACGTAATCCGCAGATGGAACAGCCCTGCGGGCTTGGCGCCATCATGCAGCAATATTTCCTGGGGATACTCGTGCGCCTCGCCCCAGAGCAATCGACCAAAATCGAGTTGCTGACCGGAATGCGGTGCGGCACAGCGCCAGCCTACGGCGTCTGTGGCCGAGTTGACCGTAAAGCGCCCAACACCGCTCGGTAGCCAAAAGATTAGGGATGCTTCGCCTTGCAGGATGTTGAGTTGTTCCCACTCGTTCAGCTCGCCCTGCGTGGTGATGTGGCCAGGAATCAGGCTGGCGAGTTCGTCTGCATCGAGCGGCGTAGCGCCGGGTGGATAGTCGAGATTCATGGTCATGCGTTATTTATCTCGCCACAGGACGCGGCGCGAGCCTTTGAGCAGGTTCTCGGCTAGTTCGCGGGTCTGTGCCTCGACGGTTTCCCGTGAGGTTGCTTGCGCTTCCAGCGCCATGGTGTGGCTGATGGCGGCCATGCGGCTTCGGGCTATTTCGGTTGCGCGTGATTCCAGCGTGCCTGCCAGCGATTGCCTGGGCACCAGGGCATATTGCAGTTCGCAGCCCAGTGCTTCGGCAGCACGGCGCAGGGTGGACAGGCGGACGGTGTCGTCGGCTTCCGAGGTTTCCAGCCGGGTGACCGTGGAGAGGGTGACGTCCAGCCGCTCTGCAAGCTGCGTCGCCGTCATGCCGAGCGCTTCGCGAATCGCCTTGAGCCAGCCCGAGGCGGGGCGCGGTGGCAAATCGGCGCTACGCCAGCGGTTCAATGCAGCGTCGAGTTGGCGGAGTTTGAGTCCGGAGAAGCCAGATTCCATAATATTGCGTCTCAATGCAAGATAATGAACCAATATATTGCATTAAAGTGCGATTTTAGTAAATAATTTATTGCATTATAGCGCAATATCTAAAGCTGGGTCTGGCCATCCGGGAGATTCGGTAGCACGGCTTTGCGCACTTCGGCCAGCCGTGCTGCCGCCATGCCATCAGGTATTACTGCAATACCGGGCGGGCGTTGACGGGTTGTACCGGGCGGTTGTTAGGGTGGTGCATGACGTGGCTGAATTGCTCGATCTGCGCCCTGGAGGCGGTCACCGGGTCTTTCATCACCAGCCAGCGCACCCCTTCGCTGCAAGGCGGGGTCGTCAGGGAGCCATTGAAGCGGTAATAGTCACGCCTGGCCGGGAGCAGGTCCTTGCCTTTGACCTTGGCGGCCAGCGCTACCGGGCTGCCGGCTTCCGCTGGCATCTGCTTCCACAGCGCGGCGAGACCCGCATTGGCCTTGCCTGTGTCGTACATGACGGCGACCACGGCGAGATGGCCGTCCTTGTTGGCGTGAACCAGGTGGCCTTCCAGCGGGTAGGATTTCCCGTTGATCAGGTTCTCGCTCGGGGCGTGGAAATGGACCTGTTTCAGCTCGAAAGCCATGCCGTCCACCTTGATCGTGCTGCCCGGCGCAAAATTGGCCTGAATGGTGTGGCCATTGTTTAGGATTTCGCTGGCCTGGCTTGCATAATCGAACTTGATCGGGGGCAGGTCCGCCTCGATGGCTCCCTTGAGGTCGATCGGCGACTGGTTCACACCCTTGGCGCACGCAGCGAATTCCGGCGCCAGTTCGCCCCAGTGCTCGGGGCCTTCGTGACCGCTGTATTTCCATTGTGCCGTGCCGGAAGCAAAAGCAGCGGGGCTGGCCAGCAAAGTGGCCGCAATAATCAGGGCAATGCGTTGGTTCATGGTCTCTCCTTGTGTTTTTATTGGAAAAATTGCCCGCCTGCATGGCGCAAATCCGCATGCCATGAAATTTGGCACTGCGATTTAAATTGGGATTGTTTGCCAGCCGGAACGGGCCTGAGCGTGCTGAAAAAGGGAATTTACTGCTTTGCTGAAAGCGCCGGGTCCGGTCTTAATGCCGACCAGTAATGGCGAATATCTTCCAGATGGGATGCGGCCCACTCCAGGTCGCGCCCGATCAGCTCCGGCTCGCATGGTGCAGCATCTGCCAGGCGCTCACGAATTCGCGTCAGGCCGGCTAGTGCCGAGTCTATTTGTGCCTGCATGATTTCTTGTGCTTGCATTCGGTATGTCCATTCCTTTTCTTGCTGCTCAGGGGACGGCATTGTAAGGGAAAAGTATGTCATTCACATGACAATATTGTCACCCGGACGGTTTGCACGACTAGGAGTCTGTCGGACTTGAAGAATCGAAGCGCATTGGGTTTAGCAGGCAAGCCGCGCAGCGGCTGCTCGCAAAATTCGGCTGGGTGAGGACAGAGTTTGCCGGTTTTGCAGGTCAATAGTCGTTCTATTGACCAAAAAAGCGGCGAAATATGGACCGCCAAGGCGGATTTGCAGCCGGATTCCTTTAAGTCCGACAGGCTCCTAGCGTTCAGACCAAGTGCAGTTTTGCCGTGCGGGCCTGTTTGCCGGCATACATTCTTGTGTCCGCCTGTTTGATCAGTTCTTCCGGCCTGTCGCCATCTTCGGGGAAAATGGCGATCCCGATGCTGGCCCGCACACGGACCAGCTGGCTTGCTATCAGAAACCCCTCGGACAGTTTTTGCTGGATTTTCCTGCTCACGGCTTGCGGCACCGTCCGGTCTTCCACGCCTTCAATCAGGACAATGAATTCATCGCCGCACATCCTTGCGACCGTATCGCCCTCCCGGACCGCGGCGCAGAGGCGCTCTGCAACGAGCTTGAGCAATTGATCGCCAGTTTCGTGCCCGTAAGTGTCGTTGACCTGCTTGAACTCATCAAGATCCAGAAACAGGACAGCCATGTGTTTTCCCTGACGGCGCATCCTTGCCAGCTGTTGTTCCAGCCGGTCCAGCAGCAGCATGCGGTTGGGAATCCCGGTCAATGAATCATGGTTGGCAAGTTGCCACAGCCTGTTCTGGTTCTCGATCTGCAGAATCCTCCCCTGTTGATGCTCACGCAGATACCGTATCAGCATCATGGAAGACAAGATTGTTAACAGGGCGATCAGCACCAGCAGCCCCAGGCTTAAATCAGACCAGCCGAGCTGGCGCTTCACCACAAGGGAAAAGGACTCTCCCGATGTTGCCAGCGTTTTCTTGTAAACATGGGAGGGGAAAATGGCGGTCTCGATGAGGCCGCGGGTTGGTCCTGAAGTCGTCAGCAGCTGGCCCCGTGGATCTTCCGGGTTGAAATCCTGGTGATGAACCAGCACCACGCCCCCGTCAAAAATCGGAAACTGGACGGGCTCTGCCAGCTTGGCCGCGTCAATGACCATGTCGACCACAAATTCCGTATTGGCGGAAGGTGCCAGGGTTGAGCCATCACGCAGGAAGGTTTGCTGGGCCGGGAAGAAAACAACATAGGCCAGATTGCCCTGCACCAGCCTGAACGGATGGCTGGCGACAGGTGCGCGGCGCCGCAGTGATTCGCTCATGGCCCGTTGCAGGAACGGTACGCTTTCCATGTCCAGCCCAAGGATATCAGCGGAACCCGCCGGCATCGGCTCCATGAATATGATGGGGTAGTAGAAGGGTTTTTCTTTCGGTGCCTGCCACTTCCGGCCGGAGTCGTAGGTGAACGATTTGACGGCGAACTCCGGGATGCCATCACGTCTTTTCTGGGCAATGAATTCCGCAAGCTGGTTTTTTGCCACTGCCTGCACGATTTCAAGCGCAAAGATATGGGGGTTTGCCTCGATGACCTGCCTGACGTAGCGCGAGGCCTGGGCCTGATCAATGTTGCCAACGGCGCCAAACAGGGCCGAAAAGCCTTTCAGGATGGTTTCGCTGCTGAGCAACTCCTTGTCGAGGTGATCCGAATAGGCATCCCCGTATTGCATCAGATCTTTTTCCGCATCGCGGAAGTTCAGCACGATCACGATGACCGCCACGCCCAGGCACAGGGAAAGCCATAGCGCAAGGCTGATGACGTATGTCCAGATTGAAAGCGGTTTCATCGATGGCGGACCTTGAACCAGCCCCAATGCGGATCGTGCCACGAGAAGCGCAATGAGATATGTTGAATTAAGGTCGCACCTTAACCCAGCAAAGCATCATCAGACCATCGGGGTTTCCCTTATATTTGCCCGGCAATGGCCTGATGGGGATTCATGCCGGGCCGCAGGGGCCGGGCCGGGGTTAGCGGCCTCCGGTCCAGGGGTGCGGGGCCGCGGATTTTTCTGGCGCAGGCTTGGCCTTTTCCGCGCCGTCCTTTGCCGGCGCTTTCCCCGGCAGCGCGCTTTTGGGATAGCCCGCCGTATCCAGTGCGGCATCCCAGGCTTCTTTTTCGTAGCCCTTGCTGACTGCGCTGCCCACCACCAGCACCGGAACATACGCCGCCCCTACCAGCTTTGTGAGGGCCTCGGCATCGGCCGGGGTGGTTTGCGGATTTTTGCTGCTAAACGGAATGCCGCGCTGAACAAGATGATTGCGTGCCTGCGTGCAGGGCTCGCCACAATCGTTGGCATACAGGGTGACCGGCGATTTCCTGAGTGCCTGTTGGGTTGCGTAGGGCAATTGCGAGGTATCGATGGTGCTGCCGGTCAGCTTTTTCTCCTCCACCTTCTTTGCGCTCGCTGGCGGCGGCTGATCGGTGTAATGCACCTTGCCGTCGGCATCTACCCAGCGGAACAATTCCCCCGCCTGTGCCAGGCCGGCCAGGGTGCAGCACAGTAAAACCAGGATGAATTTCATTTTCTTGCTCCTCAAATCAAGCTTCGGTATTGGTTTCGTTTTCGATCCAGTCCACCAGGTAATACAGCCGGACGCCTTCCGACGATCGCGAAGGGCCCACCACCCGCCCTGCGTAGAGATGCTTCGGCGTATTTGCGGCGGCCAGGGCCTCGGATGCAGATGCGACTATCCGGACGCAGTTTTCCGGGAAGCGGGAGCGCTTGCGTAGCGGTGCATAAATGACCGCAAAATGCTGCGCTACCAGCTTCGACTCTTCGTCGTTGAAGATGTTCTGGAGCGGCATATTCAAAATGTTTTGTTTTTCGGTAAATTTTTCAGCTTGGCTTCGATCTGGTCACACAAGGTTTTCAGCACCTTGATCCGGGCAAAATTCTTGTCGTTGGCCTCGATCAGCGTCCAGGGCGCATTCTCGGTGCTGGTGCGGTCCACCATGTCGCAGATCGCCTGCTCGTAGGCATCCCATTTCTCCCGGTTGCGCCAGTCCTCGTCGGTGATTTTGTAGCGCTTGAAGCCGGTTTTCTCGCGCTCCTTGAAGCGGCTGAGCTGCTCTTCCTTGCTGATGGTCAGCCAGAATTTGCTCACCACCATATTGTGGCGCGCCAGTTGCGCCTCGAAATCGTTGATCTCGCTGTAGGCGCGCATCCAGTCTGCTTCCGAGCAGAAGCCCTCGACCCGCTCCACCAGCACGCGGCCATACCAGGAGCGATCGAATATCGTCACCCGCCCCCGGCGCGGCACATGGCGCCAGAAACGCCACTGGTAGGGCTGAGCGCGCTCTTCCTCGGTCGGCGCGGCAATCGGCACGACCTGGTAAATCCGTGCATCCAGCGCGCTGGTGATGCGCCGGATGCTGCCCCCCTTGCCTGCCGCATCGTTGCCCTCGAATACCGCGATCACGGTGATTTCCCTGAAACGGGGGTCGCGCGTCAGCAAGGCCAGCTTGCCCTGATATTTTTCCAGCTCTTCCTCGTATTTTTTCTTGTCGAGTTTCTGCGTGAGATCGAGGGTCTTGAGAATATGCAGCTGGTCAATCGAGGGCAGCAGGGGTGGTGCGTTGATTCCAGCGGGTTTCCCGTTGCTGGCATCCAGCCGCTTGCGGATCGCCTCGTGAATCATTTTTCCGATGGTCAGGCCACGGTAGCGCGGGTCTTCCCCCTCGACAATGAACCACGGCGCCTCGGCAGTGCTGGTATGGCGGATCACGCTTTCGTGCACGGTGCGGAATTTGTCGTAGAGCTTGAAATGTTTCCAGTCACGTTCTGTCACGCGCCAGCGCGTCTTGGGGTCTTTTTCCAGCGCCTTGAGGCGTTTTTCCTGTTTGTCCCTGGACAAATGCAGCCAGAACTTGATGATCAACGCGCCTTCATCCGTCAGCATTTTCTCAAGGCGCTTGGCGCGTTCCAGGCTTTGGTCAAGATCGGCTGTCTTGGTCACGCCGGTCACGCGATTCAGGATCGGCCAGGTGTACCAGGAGCCGAGAAAAACGCCGACTTTCCCCTTGGGCGGCAGAGCGCGCCAGAAACGCCACATCATGGGCCGGTCGAGTTCCTCGTCGGACGGCTCGCCCATGCCGTGCGACTGGACGTGACGCGGGTCCATCCATTCATTCAGCAGGTTGACGGTTTCGCCGCGCCCCGCGCCATCCACGCCGCCGAGGAGGACGATGACAGGAAACTTGCCGCTTTGCGCCAGATCGAGTTGCGCCTCCAGGAGTGCTTCGCGTAGCAGAGGGACTTCCTTGTCGTAGGTTGCCTTGTCGATCTTGTGGCCCAGCTCTGCTGATTCGAACATGTCGTTATTCCCAGGATAAGTCGCGCAAAGCGCTATCTCACTCCCCTTTGCGGCAAATTTCAATAGATTTTGCTGTTTCCCCTGTCATGTTTCTGTCACGCGGGCGCGTTAGCATCCAAGTCCCCGCATTGCGAATCCACTATTACATGCACATGCCGCAGCCCGCATCCATTTCTCCCGCCCGCGCTTCAGTTGTCCCGTGCGCCTGCCATGAGACTTCCTCCCATCTTGATGAGGATCATGCCGAGCTGCTGGATGTGATCCTGGCGCAGTGCAAACTGACGGCATTTTTTCAGCCCATTGTCGAATTCTCCGGCGGCCGCATTTTCGGCTACGAAGGCCTCATTCGCGGGCCCGCGGATACGCCCCTGCACGCACCGATTCATCTTTTCGCGGCGGCGGAAGCGCTCGGGCGCCTGGCGGAACTGGAGCGCCTGTGCCGCCATGTGGTTCTCGAAAGCTTTGTGGTACAGAAACTGCCCGGCCGCCTGTTCATCAATGTCAGTCCTGAATGCCTGTTGCAGCCCGATTTCCGCGAGGGTGAAACGCTGCGCCTGATCCGCCGCCTGAAGCTCAACCCCTCCCGGGTCATTATCGAACTGACTGAAAACAAGCCGTCCTACGATTACAACCTGTTGCGCGAAGCAGCGCGGCACTACCGTGGCATGGGCTTCGAAATCGCCATCGACGACCTGGGTGAAGGGTTTTCCAGCTTGCGCCTGTGGTCGGAGCTGCGGCCCGAATACGTCAAGATAGACATGCACTTCGTCCAGGGCATCAACCACGACCCCGTCAAGCTGCAATTCGTGCGCTCGATTCAGGTGATTGCCGAAAGCATGGGTTCGCGCGTGATCGCGGAAGGCATCGAGACCCCGGCGGAGCTCAACGTGCTGAAGACCATTGGCCTGTCTTTCGGCCAGGGCTATCACATCGCGCGGCCAAACTCGGCGCCGCTGCTGCTGGCTCCGGAAGAAGTGGTGATGGCGCTCAGGCAAGGCGGGATGGTGGCCTATCCCGCGGGTATCGCGGTGCACAAGGCTGTCACGGCCAGAAAATTGCTGACATCCGCTCCCGTGGTCAGCCCGCTCATGACAGCCGACGAGGTTTTCAGCATTTTCTCCCAGGATGCCGAGTTGAATGTGTTGCCCGTGGTGAGCCATGGCGCACCGCTTGGGCTGATCAACCGCTATCGCTTTATCGATCACTATGCCCGCCCTTACCAGCGCGAACTGCATGGCAGCAAGCCCTGTACCCGCTTCATGGATGCCCGGCCCCTGAAGGTGGATCAATCCATGAGCCTGGCGCAGGTCAGCCGCCTGATCGCGGAGGGTTCGCGGCGCCATGTCGCGGACGGCTTCATTATTACCGAGCAGGAAAATTATCTGGGTATCGGCAACATCCAGGACCTGATCCGCGAGATCACCGAACAGCAGATCCAGTCGGCGCGCCACGCCAACCCCCTGACCCAGCTGCCGGGCAATGTGCCGATCAACGAGCATATCGAACGCCTGCTCCACAGCCGCAGTCCTTTTGTCACCTGCTATTTCGACCTCGACCATTTCAAGCCTTTCAATGACCGCTATGGTTTCCGCCGTGGCGATGACATTATTTTGCTCTGCGCCAGGGTACTCTCCGAAGCCTCCGACCCGGCGCGGGATTTCCTCGGCCACATTGGCGGCGACGACTTCGTGCTGCTGTTTCAGAGCGAGGACTGGGAGCAGCGCTGCCGCCAGATTCTGGCGTGTTTCGACCAGGAGATAGAAGCGTTGTTCGATCCGCAGGACCTCAAGGCAAGGGGCTTCCAGGGAGAAGACCGGCAGGGCAACATCCTGTTTTTCCCGCTTACCAGCCTATCCGTCGGCGCCGTCTGTGTTGCGCCGGATGAATACCGCTCACATTACGAAGTTGCGGCTGCCGCCGGTGAGGCCAAGAGACAGGCAAAAGCCCTGGCTGGCAGCGCGCTGTTCGTCGAACGGCGGCACCCCGATGCGGCAAAGCCGTATCAGCCCGCTTTTTCCCTATCAGATCCGGGAGTGTGCAATTGAAAATTCTGATGATTTCGGATGTCTATTTTCCGCGCATCAATGGTGTATCCACCTCCATCGCCACCTATCGCGAAGCACTTGAGGAGCGCGGTCACGAGGTGCACCTGATTGCGCCGGATTACGATGGCGTCACCACGGGCAACGAGGAAGGGGTCCGCCGCATCCCCTCGCGTCATCTGCCATTTGATCCGGAAGACCGCCTGCTCAAAACGGGTGCCGCCATGGCGGAACGGGAAGCACTATATGCTGCCGATTTCGACCTGATCCACATTCAGACTCCATTCGCCGCCCACTATCTGGGCGTAAAGCTGGCGAAAGAACTGGGTATTCCGCGCGTGGAAACCTACCACACCTATTTCGAGGAATATCTTTACCACTACCTGCCATTCATGCCCAAGGGCGCAGCGCGTTATCTGGCGCGCAGCCTGTCGCGGCGCCAGTGTAACGACCTCGATGCGCTGGTGGTGCCATCCCATGGCATGCTGGAAGTATTGCGCGGCTATGGCATCCAGGCCCGGGCGGAAATCATTCCCACCGGCCTCCCGGCGGAGAGCTTTGTGCCCGGAGATGGCGCGGCATTCCGCACCCTGCATGGCATTCCGCCGCAGCGCCCGGTCATGCTTTATGTGGGAAGGGTGGCATTCGAGAAAAACATCGGCTTCCTGCTGCAGGTCACGGCACGCATTCGCCAGGACATGCCAGAGGTATTGTTGCTCATCGCTGGCGAAGGCCCGGCGCTGGAGCAGCTAAAATCCCGGGCGGCACGGATGGGACTCGGCAATAACGTCCTGTTTGTCGGCTACCTCGACCGCAAAAGCGAATTGCCAGGCTGCTACCGCGCCGCCAATGTGTTCGTGTTTTCTTCCTGCACCGAAACCCAGGGGCTGGTGCTGCTGGAGGCCATGGCGCAGGCAACGCCGGTGGTTGCCCTGGCCGAACTGGGCACCCGCGACGTGCTGCAGGAAGGGCAGGGGGCATTGATCGCCGCTCATGAAATCGAGGATTTCGCCGCAAAAACCATGTCCCTGCTGCAAAGGGACGATGCGGCCAGGCAACTGGGCGAGCGCGGACGCGAATATGCCAGTGGCTGGTCAGCCGGGGCGCTGGCGGAGAAGATGCTGGATTTCTACCAGCGCACGGCGGAGCGCTACCTTGAAGTTTCCACCCGTTCACAACTTTGCGAATCAAACGTTGAATCAAATGTTTGCCTGAATACAGGGGAAGACTGAAGGCTTTCCGGGCAGCGCCCGAAATCCGGCACAAAGCTGGCTGCCGGTGATTCCGGCACCGGCAGGGGCACGGCGGCACCCCAGGCGATCAGTTCCATCCGGCCATCCATGTGTTCGATGATCGCCGTGCAGCTGTCCACCCAGTCGCCGCAGTTGAGATACACCAGGCCCCCGACATCCTTCTTCATCGGCCAGTGAATGTGGCCGCAAATCACGCCATCCAGCCCGCTTTCGCGCACGTGGTGAATGACCGAATCCTCGAAGTCGAAAATGAAATTGACCGCGGTTTTTACCTTGCGCTTGGCGTAGCCGGCGAGTGACCAGTAGCCGGGGCGGCGCAAGGTACGGCGCAGCCACGATAGCCAGCCATTGAGGTAGACCAGCATGTTGTAGGCCATGTCGCCGAGGATGGCCACCCATTTGTGGTGGCGCGTCACCTGGTCGTAGGCGTCGCCATGCGTGAGCAGGTAGCGCTTGCCGTCGGCAGCGGTGTGGATATATTCATCCTCGATCCTGATGTCGCCGAAAGAAGTGCCGATGTATTCCCGCAGCGCCTCGTCGTGATTGCCGGGAATGAAAATCACCTTTTCGCCATGCCGCGCGCGGCGCAACAGTTTTTGCACAATGGTGTTCTGGTCGCGCGACCAGTGGATCTTTCCCCGGTTCATGGCCCAGAAATCGACGATATCGCCGATCATGAAAAGATGCTCGGACTGGTATTCGCGCAGGAAGTCGACCAGCCTGTCTGCCTGGCAGGCTGCGGTTCCCAGATGCACGTCGGAGATGAAAATGGCGCGAACCTGGGGCATTTCAGGATCCTTCCGGCGGCGTATCCGGTTTGGCGGGCAAACAGACCAGTTCTTCAAGCCGGTCCTTGGTCTTGGTGTAGCGATCAAGACGCCAGCTCTTCATGATGTCCATGGCCAGCTCGAAGTCATCGTAGGGCAGCTCGTACAGCCCGGCCAGGTCAAGCTTTTCCTTGTTGCATAAGGCCTGAACCAGGCCCATGAAAACGGCATTGTCCGGATCGCCCGGTTTGCTGAGCAGACGCTGTTCAAGCTGTTTCAATATGTTCATGTGATTCTCGAAGTAAGGTATTGGCTACTTCACCAGAGTATGTCAGCGAAACATGATGGAAATATGACTCACGCAGCCAGGGGGAGTCCTTGCAATAAACCTTGAAAAAGCAGTTAACCACGGAGTTCACGGAGAACACGGAGTAAAAACAATAGATAGCATGATATTTGGCAATCACCCGTTGGGTGAGGTCATAAATTTCCTCAAACTGCCTTTCTCTGTGTTCTCCGTGCCCTCCGTGGTTGTCGAACTGAGGTTTTTAGGATAAAGCGAGTGCGCGTGGCAGGTCCGGGCAGAGACGCCGGGCCGGGACATGCGCAGGCTTACAGGTCCGGAACAAACGACAGCCGGTCTTTTCTGTCATGGCAGTGCTCCCATTGCCGCACGGTATCCGATATAAGCTGTTCGAAGCGGTCATGGATAAGATTCCAGTCGATTTTTTCCGCCGTCAGGCGAGCGTTGCGCCCCATGCGCCGGGCGTCATCCACGCTGGCAACCAGCCGCTGTGCCTGGGAAATGAAGGCATGGGTGTTGTCGAAAGCCGCCCGCAGTCCGTTCTCGCCGTGGCGGATATGCTCTCTTGCGGCGGCGCAGTCGTATGCCACCACCGGCAATCCGCTTGCCATGGCTTCGAGCACCACATTGCCAAAGGTTTCGGTAATGCTGGGGAAAAGGAACAGGTCGGCGGAAGCATAATGCTCCGCAAGATCCTCGCCCACGTGCATGCCGGCAAAGATAATGTCCGGATGCATGGCCTGGAGTTTTGCCCGCTCCGGCCCGTCGCCCACCATCACCAGCTTCATGCTCGGGCGTGCGGCCTGCATGTGGCGAAAGGCGTCGATCAGCAGAGACAGGTTCTTCTCCGCCGCGATACGGCCGACGTAAAGCGCTACCAGACGATGCTCTCCCGCGCCCCAGGACTGGCGCAGCAGCTTGTTCCAGCGCGAGGGCTGGAACAGTTGCGTATCCACGCCGCGAGACAGCACCTGAAGGTTCCGGATGCCCATGTCCGCCAGCTCGTGGCGCATCGCCTCCGTCGGCACCAGCGTGCAATGCGAGCGATTGTGAAACCAGCGCAGATACGTGCCGATGGCCTTGCCCATCAAGGCTGCGCCGTAGTACTGGCTGTAGATATGGAAATTGGTATGAAAGTCGGAAATCACCGGCAGGTTCAATTGCCTTGCCGCGGCGATGGCGGACCAGCCCAGCGGGCCTTCCGTCACCACCTGAACCAGGTGCGGCCGCCGCTGCTTCCACAGGGCAAGCAATGCCGCCTTGGCCGGCAAGCCCATGCGGAGATCCTGGTAACGCGGCACCGGCACGCTGCGCACCAGCACCTCATCAAAAGAAGCGGTCGAGGTGCCTTGATCCTCATGGCTTTGTTGCGGGCGAATCAGCTGGACCTGGTGATAGCGGCTGATCAGCCCCTGCACCATGTGCCGGGCGGTCATCGCCACACCGTTCACCTCGGGCGGATAGGTTTCGGTCACCACCGCGATGCGCAGTGATGGGCCGGAGCGCGGCGGGTTAAACAGCAAATGTGGAAGGTCTTGCATGCCGGAATCCTGTAGCAATAATCCGGCACTGTGCTCCGGCAAGAAGAAAATTTGATGACCGGAGCATGATGTTTAGGTGACAGCGTTCCTTCCTGAACTACCCCTCCGCACTGTCAATCGCATGTAATGGTACGGTCATAAAACGATTACATGGATCACTTTTTAATGTAACAAGCCCTGCCGATAATCGCCCCTTTTTGGCAGGAGCTGCATGATGGTTGTTTTTGATGAAGAGCCGCGGCAACGCACACACATCGAAATCATCCCGATGATTGACGTCATGATGTTCCTGATGGTTTTCTTCGTGATGATCAGCCTGAATGTCATTCCTGTTTCCGGACTGAAAACCCAGCTCCCGCAGGCTCAAGCCGCACAGCGGCTCGATCTGGTCAAACATCTCGTCATTACCATAGGCGGCGAAGGCGAAATCGAGGTGGAAGGGAAACGCTATCCCTCGGGTGGTCTGCCTGCCGTGCTGCGCCAGCAAATGCAGCTTCATCCGAAACTCGACGTGGTGCTCAATGGCGATAAAACTGCCCGCGTCGATGATCTGGTTCGGGTCATGGACATGGTGCGCAAGGTTGGCGTGCAGCATGTCGCCATCGCAGCCAGGCACACGCAGTAGAGCCGGTAAACCCATGGAACCCATTTTTACTCTCGGTTTCCTGGCTAGCGCCATGACGCCATCGAATACCGGCTGCGAGCAATTCTGCACCCGGGCGTTTCGCCATCGTGACCGGATCGCCACGGCAGGAACAGCCATCTCCGGCATCATTCTGTTTCTGGCGCTGCAATTTCTCTCTCTCGCGCCGGCAGACCGTGAGCCGGAGCCGATGACCATTGAGCTGGCCGACATTCCACTGCCGAAAGAGATACCTGAGCCTGTTCCAGAAAAACCATTGCCGCCGCCACCCAAGGCGGTCGTGCCGCCCAAACCCCAGGCACCGCAACCGGCGCCGCAAGTCAAACCCGTCCCGGCAATGGCGGATCCGGCGCCGTCCCTCCCTGTTCAGCCGCAGCAACTCCCCAGGCCGGTAGAGCCGCCGAAAACAGTGGAGCCGCCAGTGCCGCCCCAGGCGCCACGCAGTAACCCTGCTGCCGAGAGCGCTTACCAGGCGCTGGCCAGGTCCGAGATCGACAAACAGAAACGCTACCCCGAAGAAGCCCAGCAACTGGGCATGACCGGAACCGTATTGGTGAGCTATTCAATTGCGCGTGACGGCCACTTGCTGCACGCCGAAATTGCGCAATCAAGCGGCTTCAAACTGCTTGACCAGGCTGCGCTGCAAGCGGTGCAGCGCACCCGTTTCGAGGCGATGCCGGCGGATGCCTGGATCGGCATCAAGGAGCAGAGTTTTCGCACCCGCATCGCCTTTACGCTTGATTAACCCGTTTTAAAAATTTGTCATAAAACCTTAAGGAGAGAAAAATGTTTCGCCCAGTACCTTTTAAATATGCTGCACTCACGGCTGCCATCATCGGCGCTTTCGTTCCCGCCCTTGCCGTTGCCGTGGAAAATGCTGCCGTGGAAACCGAGGCGGTCAACGTCTTTGGCCGCGGCCAGACGCGCCAGGTCACGACGGTGACCCGCGAGGACATCCAGCAGTCCGCGCCGGGCACCAGTCCGTTGAAAGTCATGGACAAGGTTCCAGGCGTGCATTTCGAGTCGGCGGATGCCTATGGCGCCTATGAGTGGTCGACCAGCATTTCTGTGCGCGGCTTCAGTTCCGGGCAACTCGGTTACACCCTGGATGATATTCCTCTCGGCGACTTGAGCTACGGCAACCATAACGGCCTGCATATTTCACGCGCCATTTCTTCTGAAAACATCGGTCGCGTCCAGATTTCCCAGGGCACTGGCGCACTGGATACGGCTTCCACCAGCAACCTTGGCGGCACCTTTCAATTTTATTCCGTTGACCCCGCGGACACTTTTGGCGTGACGGCTGGCCAGACGCTGGGCAGCGATTCCGCGCGCCGTACTTTCCTCAAGCTGGATACGGGGCATCTGGCCAATGGCGGCAAATTCAATATCAGCGTGATGGACCAGAATTCGGAGAAGTGGACCGGGGAAGGCGAGCACCGCAATCAGCAGGTCAACGCCAAATACGTCCAGTTCTTTGGTGAATCCAAGCTGTCTGCCTTCGTGAACTGGTCTGACCGCAAGGAAATCGATTACCAGGATATGTCCAAGGAAATGATCAGCCGCCTGGGCTACGACTGGGACAACTACTACCCGGACTGGAACAAGGCGGTCAACTCCGCCAATGGCGTCTGGACGAGCGGCGAAACCTCGGTATGGGACGCTTATTATTCCGCTTCCGGCCTGCGCGAGGATATGTTGATGGGCGCAACCCTCGACGCCAAGATGTCCGACAACCTGCGCTGGAAAACGACTGTCTACAATCACACGGACAAGGGCACCGGCCTGTGGTGGACGCCAGCGGTATTGTCGCCGGTAAGCGGCACGCCATCCGTGCGCACCACCGAATACGACATGGATCGTTCGGGCTTGCTCTCGTCGCTGACTTATACCCTGGGCAACCATAAAATCAACGGCGGCTTCTGGTACGAAAACGACGATTTCAACCAGGCACGCCGCTACTACGCCACCACCCTGACCAGCCCGCTTTCGCCTTATGACACGCCAAGCGGCGCTTTCCGCACCGACTGGGATTTCGACTACCAGGAAAAAACCCTGCAATGGTATGCCCAGGACACCATAACCGTGTCTCCGGCGCTGACCCTGAACGTCGGTTTCAAGTCCCCCACGGTCGAGATCACGGGTACGGAAAAAACCGGGGCGAACCGGCCTTCCGGCACCATCACCTCGGAAGAGTCCTTCCTGCCCCAGCTGGGACTGGTCTATAAATATGACGGCAGCAACGAGCTGTTCGCCGGCATTGCGCAAAACATGCGCGCCATCTACACCCAGCCTTTTGGCACGACACAAGCCGGCTTTGACGCCATCAAGGATAACCTCAAGCCGGAAACATCGACGACTTATGAAGCGGGCTGGCGTTTCCACAACAAGCAGTTCGAGGGCGTGCTGTCCATTTATCACGTGGACTTCAAGGATCGCCTGCTGACCATCAGCAGCGGCCCCGCCATCATCAGCAGCCCCACCATTCTGGCCAACGTCGGCGCGGTCGAGTCCGACGGGCTGGATGCGGGCATCAGCTGGAAATTCGCGCCCAAGCTGACCTGGTTCAACTCCATCAGCTTCAACAGCACCGAGTACAAAGAGGATTACATGGATGGCACCACGCTGCGCAACGTCAGCGGCAAGCAGGTGGTGGGGATTCCAAAGCAGATGTTCAAGACCGAGATGGCTTACGACGATGGAACCTGGTTTGCCCGTCTTGGCGGGGACTACACCTCCGAGCGTTATTACACCTACACCAATGACAACTCCGCCGATGCGCGCTGGCTGTGGAATCTTGGCGCGGGCTACCGGACCAAAAATGTCAGCTTCCTCAAGGAGTTGAGCGCCCAGGTGAATGTGACCAACCTGTTCGACAAGGAGTACATTGCAACTGTTGGCACCGGTGGTTATGCCTATTCTGACCCGGATGGCACCGCTCAGACCCTGATGGTGGGCGCCCCCCGTCAGTTCTTCTTCAACGTTACCGGAAAGTTCTAAACCCTGCCGGGGCGGGCGGCGCGCCAGCGCCGCCCGTTCTGGTTTTTCCCCTGTGAATGGATCTTACAAATCATGAGTTACGAGATTTTGCACCAAACCATCATGTGGGCCATGGTCTGCGTGACCCTGCTCATGCTCTACGTCGCCATCGAACGCGGCATCTTTTTCGGCGCTGCGCTGCGCGAAGGCAAAGCCCTCGACCAGTACATCCGCTCCCATCTTTCCGACCGCGATCTGCGCGAGGAAATTCTGACCGAATTTGCCAGCGCCCAAAGCCCCCAGGCTATCGCGCTGTGCGGGGTCATCAAGGCGGGGCATCTGCCCAAGGACGATATGGAATACCTGGTCCAGGCCCAATACGCCGACGCCACGCCAACCATCAAGAAACGCCTGTGGATACTGGAAACCATTGCCACCATGGCGCCGCTGCTGGGCCTGCTGGGCACCATTTTCGGCATTGTCGACGCCTTCCACGCCCTCTCCCAGGTAGGGGGCAGCTCCGACCCGGCCATGGTCTCGCGCGGTATCGGCACGGCCCTGTTCGCCACCGCCTTCGGCATCGCCATCGCGCTGTTCGCCTTCATGTTCCACAACTTCTACAACGCCAAGGCCGACCAGGTGAGCTCGCAGATCAAGCGCGCCTCGCTGCGCTATCTTGCCCACCGCTGAAATCCATCCCGACCGGAGCTTTGAATGAACCACGATAACCGCATTCATGCCGCATTGCTTGGCGCGACCGCCTGCGTTTCCCTTCTGCCATCCCTGGTGCAGGCGGCGCCACAGGCAACAACACCGATCGAGCATGTGATCGTCATCGTCGGGGAAAACAGGACCTTCGACAATCTTTTCGCCACCTATAAACCAAAAAAAGGCGAGACGGTCTGGAATCTGCTTTCCAGGAAAATCGTCATGGAAGACGGCTCTCCCGGAGCCAATTTCCACCTCGCCGCCCAGAGCAAGGCGGAGAATACGGGCGCCTTCAGCGCCATGCCCAAACTGACGGGCAGCTATGAAACCCTGCCCCAGCCCTATGCGGCTGGCGCCTTCGGCCAGCGCCGCGACATTCCCGACGCCCGCTTTCCCGCCGGTCTGCCCAACGGACCGTTCCAGATCACCCGGCACGTCAGCTACGGCGCCCACACCGGCGATCCGGTGCATCGTTTTTTCCAGATGTGGCAGCAGGTGAATGGCGGCAAAAATGACCTGTACGTGTGGACGGCGGAGACGGTGGGCGTCGGCCCCAGCAACGCCCATCCCGCACTCGGTCCGGGGCAAACCTTCCAGGGCGGCGTCGCCATGGGTTTCTACAACATGGCAAGGGGCGACGCGGCGTATTTCAAGCAACTGGCGGACCGCTACGCCATCGCCGACAACTATCACCAGCCCATCATGGGCGGCACCACGGCCAATTATTTCGCACTGGCCACGGCGGATGTGGGCTTCCATACCAGCGATGGAAAACCCGCCGTACCTCCCGCCGGGCAGATTGAAAACCCGGATGCCCAGAATGGCACCAACAACTGGTATACCGAAGACGGCTACAAGGGCGGCACCTATGTCCATTGCGCCGATCCTGCGGCGCCTGGCGTGGCGGGTGTCCGTGCCGTGCTGGATAGCCTGCCCTACCGCTCCTTCAACGATGGCAACTGCGATCCAGGCGCTTACTACATGGTCAACAATCTTGACCCCGCCTACAGCGCCGGGGGTAAGCCGCTTCCCCTTGGCCCGGACAAGTTCCTGCTGCCGCCCCAGACCATTCCCCATATCGGAGACGCCCTGAGCAAGGCCGGGGTGCCGTGGAAGTGGTATAGCGGCGGGCGCAACGACGGGGTGGCGGTGGACAAGGAATATTGCGGCATGTGCGATACCCCTACCTTCTTCGCCTCCACCATGGAAGGGCCGGACCGGGAAAAGCTTCAGGATCTGCAGCAGTTCCATGTGGACGTCAAGGAGGCGCGGAATTTCCCCGCCGTTTCCTTCATCGCCCCCTATGACAGCATATCCGGCCATCCGGGATACGCCATGCAGACCGGTTTTGACGAGCTGGTGCGGGATGTTGTCGCACGCGTGCAAGCCAATCCGGCCTTGTGGAAAAAAACCGCCATCCTGGTCACCTTTGATGAAGGCGGGGGTTACTACGATTCAGGCTATATCCAGCTGATTGATTTTTTCGGCGACGGTACGCGTATTCCCATGATCGCCATCTCGCCCTTTGCCAAAAGCGGGCATGTCGACCATACCTACTACGATCACGCCTCCATACTCAAATTCATTCAGCGCAACTGGGGCATGCCTCCGCTCTCCCCGCGCAGCCGGGACAATCTGCCGAACCCTGTCCACAGTGCAAAAGACCCCTATATTCCAGGCAACCGCCCCGCAATTGGCGATCTGATGAATATGTTTGATTTTGCCCAGGCCGCTGGCAGGCAATCCAGCAAGTAAAAACCCCTCAGTGCCACCTGGTCAGGCTGAAATGGCTTGAGGCCGCAATCGCGGCCTCAAGCTTCCTTGACCATGAACCTTCCTGGCCCCAGCGAGGGAATCTCCAGGCGGGTCAGCCCAGCAGCACCAGCCCCCACACGGTCACGACATTGAGCAGCCCCAGCAGCACCGCCGCGCTACCGATATCCTTGGCGCGTTTGGCAAGGTTGTGGTTTTCCAGCGAGATGCGGTCCACGGTGGCCTCGATGGCAGAATTCACCAGCTCGATGATCAGCACCAGCAGGATGCTCGCCACCATCAGTGCCTTGCCTATCCCGGCGACGGGAAGAAACAGCGCCAACGGAATCAGCAGCAGCGCGAGGGCCACTTCCTGACGGAAGGCATCCTCATGGCGGTAGGCGGCCTTCAGCCCGGCAAAGGAGTAATGCATGGCATTCCAAACCCGGCGCAGACCGGTTTTCCCCTTGAAAGGACTTTCTTTCATCGTTTCATCTTTGATCAACTCGGCAACTCCTTGGCCTCGGGTTTATTTCCAGAAAGGGCGGCAGCGGTAATATTTTTGCCATGCCGCGTCCATGCTGAGCAGATGCACCGCTACACCGCGCGCGCACCAGCCCGAAACCGTGCCAAGCGCTGCCGCGTCTGGCGCGGCCAGGTGTTGCAGCAGGGATTCGGTGGTCGCAGCATCGTTCAGCACCCCCAGCTCATCCTGCAACACCGCCAGCGCCTGGATGTAGCTGCGCGTAGCCTTGTCCGGAAACAGCGAGGCAAAAAATTCGGTAGCGTAGCGGAGTTTCTTTACAGCAATGCGAACCTCGTGCCTTTCTTCGGCTGGCATGGCCAATAATGCCGCGCCGTGCAGATGCACGGTTCTGTGGCAGCGAGTCAGCACCCGTTGCGCCAGTTCAAGGATCGGGGCCTCCAGCCGCTGCTTCTGTTCGTCGCTGACATGGACATGCCAGCCGTCCGCCATCAGCCAGGTACCCAGGCTGAGCAGCATGCGGTCGTAGCGCTGCGAGCGCAAAGCCAGGTGCGCATCGTTTCTGGCCGCCGCCTGGGCCTTGCCGGCTGCCTGGTAAAGTGCTTTCAGGCCCTGGTCGGCGGGAAACTGCCCGAGAATGGGCGGCAGGGTCTGGGTGACGAATACGTCCCAGTTGCGCGCCGGTCCCAGGGCATTGGCCAGCCACTTCAGCTCGTCCGCAATGGCAGCATAACTTTCGCGCGGAATGGCCGCTTTGAACTGGGGCAGGAGCGAGCGCAGGCGGCGCAGTGCGACCCGGACCTGGTGAATGTTTTCCGGGTTGCTGCCCAGCAGCGCGCCTTCCTGGTTGGCGGTCCAGTGACTGATGCAGTTCCAGGCGATGGCCTGGAAAGCCTGTTTCACGCTCATTTCCGGCTTGAGGTCGAGCGCCGCGGCCTTGACCACCGGAGGCGTCGCAGCCTGGCTGAGACGATAGCCGCGGTCGGCCTTGTTGACGTTTTCCAGCCGCAGCGGGATGGTCTGCTGCAGCTCCAGCGCTGCCTGGAACAGGCGCGCCGGGTCGCCCTGTTTCAGTTCCAGCTCGATTTCGCACAACGGAGCGGCCTTGCCGCCGCTTTTCACCGCGCCCTGATCGAGCGCCAGTTCCAGCGCATCGCCGTTATCCCACTGCAAGGCCCAGGTGGTGCGCCTGAATTCCGTGGTAAACACCGCCTGCAGCCTGTCCCGCACCGCGGCGGATGAAAACAGCTTGTGCAGGGATGGGTCGCTGATCTTGGTCAGGTCGGGGTAGTCATGCGCCACCTCGTCTTCCCACTCGCCGCGCTGGTGCAGGCCCGCGCGCACGCCGCCGCCGCCTTTCACGGTCTGCACCCACTTCGCGCCAATGCGGCGCACGCGCAGGGCGACGCGCTGCTGGCGCAGGGTCAAGTCAGGGGTATCGAAGTAGATGCTGAGCAAATCGCGGGAGCGCGCCCGCCCGGCAGCATGGGCCTTGAGCAGGGGATGGCGGCGCAAGCGGGGGATGTCCGCCGGGTTGATGAGAAGCTTGAGCTCGACTTCAGTCGCCATGCCAGAGGAGCTCCGTTGTCAGTACGCTGAAATCCATTCGAGCAGCGGCTGCCACTGCTCCACGTCGCGCGCGGCGCGGGAGGGCGGCAAATCGAACAGGCTCACCCCTTCGTTGGCGCACTGGATGTACAGCTGGGCATCGCGCAGATAAGTCAGCACGGGGAATTCCACCGCCAGCAGAAATTCGGCCAGCTCAGCCGTGGAGCGGGTGCGCGGGTCCACCCGCATGCCCACCATCGCGACCTGGCTTTTTTCCTTGCGCACGGCCTTTTCCTCGCGCAACACGTTCAGGAAATCGCCGGTTGCCAGCATGTCGAAAGCCGAGGGCTGCACCGGCACGATCACCAGTTCGGCCAGCTTCACCGCCGCAGTGAGCTTGTCGCCGTGCAGTCCGGCGGGAGAGTCGATCACCATCCAGTCCGGCCGGAGTGATTTTTTGCTTGCCAGGTGACTGTGGATGGTCGGCAACTGCGGCGGGCGGCGCCTGAGCCAGCCCGCGGCCGACTGCTGCCGGTCCAGGTCGGCCAGCACCACCTGCCGTCCGAGGCTGGCGAGGTAACCGGCCAGGTGGGTTGCGAGTGTGGTTTTGCCGCTGCCGCCCTTGGGGTTGGCTACCAGTATGGATCTCATTTAAGCGGTGTGGCCATGGCCGCGAGCAGGATCTGCTGTGCCGATACGGGCTTGGCACGGCGCGAGACCTTGCGGCTGTAGCTGCCGTCAGAGCTCATTTCCCAGGTCTGGGTATTGTCCTTGAGATAAGGGTCGAGCCCTTCCCTGATCACGCGGCGCTTGAGGACTGGATCGAGAACGGGAAAGGCCACCTCGATGCGCCGGAACAGGTTGCGATGCATCCAGTCTGCACTGGACAGATAGACATCCTGCGCGCCGTTGTTGCGGAAATAGAATATCCGCGTGTGCTCCAGAAAGCGTCCGATCACCGAGCGCACGCGGATGTTTTCCGACACGCCGGGCACGCCGGGCCTGAGGGCGCACACGCCGCGTATGATCAGGTCGATCTTCACGCCGGCGCAGGAAGCCTCATACAGCGCCTGAATCACTTCCGGTTCGAGCAGGGAATTCATCTTGGCGATAATCGCCCCCGGCTGGCCTGCCTTGGCATGGCCGATCTCGGTGCGAATCGCCTTGAGCAGCTGAGGATGCATGGTGAAGGGCGATTGCCACAGGTGGGTGTGCTTGGTCGCCTTGCCGAGACCGGTGAGCTGCGCAAAAACGTCGGACGCGTCACTACAGATGTCGCCATTGCAGGTAAACAGGCCGAAGTCGGTATACAGCTTGGCGGTGCGCGGATGGTAATTGCCGGTGCCGAGATGCACGTAACGGCGCAGCCCGTTTTCCTCGCGCCGCACCACCAGCAGCATCTTGGCATGGGTCTTGTAGCCCACCACGCCATACACCACATGGGCGCCAGCCTCTTCCAGGCGCGCTGCCCAGTTGATGTTGGCCTCTTCGTCGAAGCGCGCCATCAGCTCCACCACCACGGTGACTTCCTTGCCGTTTTTCGCCGCCCTGATGAGCGCTTCCATCAGCACGGATTCGGACCCGGTACGGTACACCGTCTGCTTGATGGCCAGTACATTGGGGTCGTCCGCCGCCTGCCGCAGGAAATCCACCACCGGGTTGAAAGACTGGAACGGCTGGTGCAGCAGCACATCGCCATTACGGATGGCCTGGAACATGTCGGGCTGCTTCTCGTCCACGCAGCCAGCGGGAAAGCCCGGGATAAAGGGCGGATACTTGAGATCGGGGCGATCGACCCGGTCCGGAATCTGGATCAGACGCACCAGATTCACCAGGCCGTTGACCTGGTACAGGTCATCCTGCCCAAGATCAAACTGGGCCAGCAGGAATTCCGCCATTTCCGGGGAACAATTGTCTGCCACTTCGAGCCGCACCGCATTGCCATAATGGCGGTGGGACAGTTCGCCCTGCAGCGCCTGGCGCAGGTTGGTGACCTCTTCCTCGTCGACGAACAGGTTGGAATTGCGCGTGACGCGGAACTGGTAGCAGCCCTTGACGTGCATGCCGGCAAACAGCTCGCCGACATGGGTATGCAGGATGGAGGAGAGGAAAACGAAGCCATATTCGTGACCGGCGATTTCCTTGGGCAACTGGATCACGCGCGGTAGCACCCGGGGCGCCTGCACGATGGCCGCGCCGGAACTGCGGCCGAATGCGTCCTTGCCTTCCAGCTCCACGGCAAAATTGAGGCTCTTGTTGAGCACGCGCGGGAAGGGGTGGGCCGGGTCGAGGCCGATCGGCGTCAGCACGGGCATCACTTCACGGAAAAAATATGCCCGGACCCACTCGCTCTGCTCCGGGCTCCAGTGCGTGCGGCGCAGGAAACGAATATCCTGGCGCGCCATGGCGGGCAAAATCACCTCGTTGAGCAGCTTGTACTGCTGTTCAACCAGAATGCGCGCTTCGCGGCTCACCTGCTCGAATACCTGGCGGGGCGACATTTTCTCCGGCCCGGTCACGATGCTCTTGTACTTGATCTGTTCCTTGAGGCCGGCAACACGAATTTCGAAAAACTCGTCCATGTTGCTGCTGACAATGCACAGGAACTTCAGCCGCTCAAGCAGAGGGTTGGAGTCATCCGCCGCCTGCTCCAGCACGCGCCGGTTGAAGGCCAGCTGGGACAGTTCGCGATTGATGAAATATTCCGGTGCATTGAAGCTGGTTGTCATGGGTCCTCGCCTGGATTGTCTGGATTTGATTACTTGCTGGGTGGAACGTAGCCCTGCGCCTTGTCCGCGCCAGCGCCGAAGAAGTGCGCTTCGGTCTGTTCGGCCAGATATTTGCGCGCCTTGGGGTCGGCCAGATTAAGCCGGTTCTCGTTCACCAGCATGGTTTGCTGCTTGACCCAGGATGCCCAGGCCTCCTTGGAAACATTCTCGAACAGACGCTTGCCCAGATCGCCGGGATAAGGGGGAAAATCCAGACCGTCCGCCTCGCGGCCCAGCTTGATGCATTTAACCGTTCTCGCCATGTCAATTGCTCCTTAGTCTATTCAACTCTTGATGATAACCAAAAAACACCGCGTCAACTACCGCGCAGCTTAACTTCTGGCCAGATATGCGATAATTCAAGCCATGCAATGGTTTTTCAGACAATTTGCGCGCCTGCCGCTGTCATGGCTTCATGCGCTTGGTATCGCCACCGGCTGGCTGGTCTACTGGACTTCCTCCGGCTACGCCTCCCGTATGCGAGAGAATATTTCCCGCAGCGGCTTGTGCGCCTCGCCGGACGCCTGCCGCCAATTGCTGCATCAGGCCATTGGCGAAGCAGGTAAAAGCGTGCTTGAATTGCCGGCGATATGGCTGCGCCCTTATGAAGATGTCCTGGGTCTGGTGCGCAAGGCGGAGGGATGGGACAAGGTGGAAATGCTGGCGCGCGACGGCCAGGGCATCATTTTTCTCACCCCTCACCTCGGCTGCTTTGAAATTGTCGGTCCGTTTATCGCCAGCCACATGCCGATCACCATCCTGTATCGTCCGCCCAGATTGCGCTGGACCGAAACCCCCATGCTGACGGGGCGCAGGCGCGGTCAGGTCAGCATGGCCCCGACCGATCTCAAGGGCGTCAAGGCGCTGCTCAAGGCGCTGAAGCGCGGCCAGTCCGCCGGCATCCTGCCCGACCAGGTGCCCGGCAAGGGCGACGGCGTGTGGGCCGATTTTTTCGGCCGCCCAGCCTATACCATGACCCTGGTGCAACGCCTGCAACATTCCACCGGCGCAGTCATCGTGCTGATGTTCGCCGAGCGCCTGCCGGGGGGGCAGGGCTACGACCTGTGGGTCGAGCCGCTGCCTGAAGCATTGCCGGAGTCCGCGACGGAGGCCGCGCGCATCCTCAATGCAGCCGTCGAAAACCTGGCGCGCCGCAACCCGGCGCAATACCTGTGGAGCTACAACCGCTACAAGGCGCCCAGGGGTTCCAGGGCAGAAGCGGAAAGCCAGTGATCCGCCTCGGTATTTTCATCTTCTGGCTGTTGCATTTCCTGCCCCTGCCCCTGCTGGCACCGGCCGGCAGAGGCATGGGCATGCTGCTCTACTGGCTGGGGCGCGAGCGGCGGCAGGTGGCGCGCATCAACCTGCGCCTGTGTTTTCCGGAAATGCCGGATACCCAACGCGAAAAACTGGTACGAGCCCACTTCCTCGCTTTTGGCCAGAGCCTGCTCGATCGCGGCATCCTGTGGTGGTCGTCCGAGCGGCGGTTGCGGCGGCTGGTCAGAATCGAGGGGCTGGAGCATTGGCAGGCGGTGCAGGGCAAGCCCGTGATCTGGCTCGCGCCGCACTTCGTCGGCCTCGATATGGGCGGCGTGCGCCTGACCGCCGATCACCCCCTGGTATCCATGTACAGCAGGCAAAAAAGCCGGGCGGTTGACGAGCTTCTGCTGCATGCCAGAACCCGTTTCAACCCATGCATCATGGTTTCGCGCCAGGAAGGGCTGAAGCCGGTCATCAAGGCGATGAAACAGGGCCTGCCTTTCTATTATCTCCCGGACATGGATTTCGGCGCGCGCGATGCCGAATTCGTGCCTTTTTTCGGCTTTCCGGCCGCCACCGTCACTGCCCTGCCGCGTCTCGCCAAACTCACTGGCGCGGCGGTGGTGCCGGTGGTGACGCGCCAGCTGCCCGGCGGCAAGGGCTATGTGGCGCGTTTCTATCCCGCCTGGGAGCGCTACCCGAGCGGCGACAGTTACGCTGACACCCTGCGCATGAACCAGTTCATCGAGGAACGGGTCAATGAAATGCCCGAGCAGTATTTCTGGCTGCACAAACGCTTCAAGACCCGCCCGCCGGGCGAGAAAAAAATCTACGGCAGCTGAAAAATTGCCAGCCAGGGGTGCGGCCAGCGGGCAATTTTGAATCCTGTTGCGTAGCAAAGGATCTGGATGGCATTATTTGCGTTCGCGTTGTTCGGATCATCTCTGGCGCATGCGTCCGGCCAGTCACTGTCAGGAGGTCTTATGCTTCGTTCCATCCTTGCATCCGTTTTGCTTTCTCTGTCCCTGGCTGCTCAGGCGGACGGCCTGATTTTAAAAGACATCAGGGCGCAGAACGGGGTTCAGTTATCCGTAGAGGAGCTGAAGAAGCTGATGCCAAACGCCAAGGTCGTCAGCTATCAGAAGGAGGGGAACCCCCGCCTCTGGACGAACGAACCCGGCGGCAAGCTCGTGGCTTCAAGCGGTGTCAGCCGTGATGCCGGCAAGCCGGGGAAATCATCAACCGCTCAAGGTACCTGGCATGTCGGTGACAATGGAACTTATTGCGTTACGCTGGATTGGCCCAAACAACCTGAAAACTGGTGCCGGTACATACTCAAGGCCGGCGATAAGTACTACGGCGTCAAGTCTGTCACCGATGGCATTGCCATTGCGCATGAGTTTGAATTTTCAAAGTAAGCGCGGGGATCCGGGCATCAGCCCGGCATGTCGGGTTAAAACCCGACCTACGATGCATTGATTTTCCGATACCCAAACGGCTAATGAACTTCTGGGTTCAACCCTGACCGGCGCAGTAAAGTACGAGCCGGCAGTGCACGCAACAGGGGCAATGAAGGTTTTCCCCTGTTGCGAATCTTCAGGAAAACCGGAGTTGATTTCCGTCCCGGTCATAAGCCAGATAATTCGAAATTGCGCCGTTCTGGATGGAATCGACCATCTTTTTCAGCGGCTCCTGTGCATCTTCGGAGCTCGGCATCACGCCGTTCCGCCCTTCCAGGCAGGCGACAAACACGACTTTCCAGTCCTGCCCGGTCTGTTGTGATTCCGCGACAAGATCAGAAAAGCTGCCCAGTTCATCAAGCGTCTTGTCGGTGCACATCTTGGGCGTCAATACGCCGCCCTGCCCGGCATGAAAACGTTCAATCTGTTCTTTTGCATAGCCTTCAGGCAGCTCGGGTTGGGTGAATACAAAAAGAAGCCGTTGCGGTTCCACTTGCTGTCCGGCGGCTTTTAACAGCTCTTCGTAGCTTGAAATGCTCATGCGAATTTCCTTTACTGAAAAAAATGGTTTACTTGTTGTGTGTGCCGTCAGTGCTTATCCGGTCATTCCCGCATCCGGAAAGTCGCTGCAATTCTTGCCCGCCTGTGCCAGATAGGCGTCCCGTCTGGCTGTCGCCCCAAGTGCATGGGCGCTACGGGCTGCAATCAGGGCATTGACTTCAGGCGATTCGCCCAGCTCCAGGGCGCTGGCGGCATGTTTTTCGGCTGTGGCATAACGGCCGGCGGCGAAATCCCGCATGCCCTCGAGCATCGCGCTGCGTGCCTTGCCCTGCCGTTTCTGCTGCTTGAAGGCACGAACCTGGGCAGGTAGCCGGAGGGTGCGGCTACCCACGTGCAGCAGGCTGTAAATGACAAAGAAAGCCGCTGCCAGCAGGGCCAGCAGGAGGTTGAGGGTCAGCTCGATGCGGTAGGGCGGGTAAATCAGCAGCACGTAACCGGTATTGTGTATTGCTGCCATGGTCAATGCCACGGCGAGAAGCAGGATGGCCAGAGTCCAGAACAGCGCTTTCATTTGCCGGCTTTATCCTGCGCCAGTTTGAAGGCGCGCGCAGCGTCCAGGCTGCCGGAAATATCCGGCAAATCGATGGAAAGACGACTCTGTTCAAGCTGTTTCAGATGATTGAGCGCGCCGCGGACGGCTTTGTCGCTGGTGTCGAAATAACGGTTTAGCCAGTCTTCGGCGGCTTTGATGTCTGCCTTGTAGCTTGCTTCGTTGCGCTGCAGCAGGGCAAGGCGCGCAGAGAGCAGGCGCAGCCTCAGGTTCTCGCGCAGGAAATAAGCCTGGTCAGGAGAGAGGAGGGGAAGTTCGGTTTTTTCCAGGTTCTGGATGCGCACCAGTTCCTTGAAGTCTTGCCAGGCTTCCTCCTTCAGCCGCAGCCAGAAATTTTCGGGCAGGGGCTGGCGTGGAGCTGGTTTTTCCATGCTGGTGGTCACGCGGCCCTGTAGCAGGGGTAATCGATCGATTCCTGCCGCCAGGATGTCGATCCGCAGATTGAGGCCCGTCAGGTCCAGCTGCGGCAGGGATTGAAGTTGCTCGATGTCCTTGTTGATCGCCTTGCGCAGCGTGAAAAATTGTGGCCGGTCCATGCGCTGCAGGCGGCTTTCGGCAGTTTGCAGCGCGATCAGCGCGGCCCGGACGTTGCCGGCCAACTGCAACTGCTGGCTGGCGATAAGCAGCATCTGTTCGATTTCCGCCAGCACCCATTCGTCGCGGTTGCGCGACATTTCCTGATACAACTCTTCCAGTGCGACCTGGTGGCTCTGGGACTCGGCAATTTTCTGCTCCAGCAGACTAAGCTTGGCTTGCGTTTCACGCACGGTTTCCTGAGTCTGGCGAACGAGAATCCCGCTTTCCTTGTTGCTTGCCTCGAATTCAGCCAGGCGGCGGCCCAGATTAAGCTCCAGTTGCGCATCGTGCTGGCGCGAATCGAGCCAGTGCCAGCCGAGCAGAAGCAGTGCCAGCATGGCGATCAGCAAAGGCAGGCTGGCCCAGCCCAATGTTTTTTTTGTGGCCGCAGCATCCTGTGCCAACGGTGTTGCGCCGGGGGGGGTCATGGTTTGCCGCGTTTCGCCCATTTGATCAAGCCTGTTATCAAACCTTCATCTCCCGGCGCTGTTGCAATAGTCAGTGTCAGTCCCATGCCCTGCGCTGTCTGGGCAATTCGCTCATGGGATACGAAGAGCGGAGTTGTTTTCAGCCATTGTTGCCCAGGTTTTCCCAGCAGATCAAACAGATTGTGCAGACTCTCTCCGCTGGTGGCCGTAACGGCATGAATTTCGCCACGCGCCCAGCGGTGCAGCAGGGGGGCGGTATCCATAACGGGCCTGGCGCGCCGGTAGCACTCGGCATACTCGAGGGTTGCCCCGCGTGAAATCAGGGTGTCGCCCAGAAATTCGCGCCCCCCCTCGCCACGAAAAATGATCACTCGCTTGCCGTGCATGTCCTGGAACTGTGGCAGCGCCAGCAGGCCTTCGCTATCAAACTGTTTTTCAGGCGCGACGACCTGCTTGATGCCGCGGTCTTCCAGCTCCTTTTTGCTGCCTTTGCCTATGGCCGCAATCACCAGATCCCGGGGGAGTTGACGCTGTGCGCGAATCAGGTTGAGTGCTTTACTCACTGCATTGGGGCTGATGAAAATCGCCACATCGAATTCATCCAGACGGGCGATCAGGGCATTGAGCGGGCGCAAATCCCCGGCGTCGAGAATTTCCAGCACCGGAAACAGAATCGCCTCGCCACCGGCGCTGGCGATCAGTTGTGCCAGGTGTTGTGCCTGATGGGTTGGACGCGTCACCACGATTCCCATGCCCTTGAGCGGCAAATCGATGCTCACTAGAGTGCGAGTTCGGCGAGAATCTTGTCCGCGCCGAGTGCAATCAGGCGTTGGCCCATCTGTGAACCCAATTGCTCGGCATCTTCGGGCTTGCCGCATAGTTCGTCGCGTACCATGCGCTGGCCGTCAATGCTGGCGACAAAACCGCGCAGGCGCAGTTCGCCATTTTCGATCTGGGCAAAACCGCCCAGCGGCACCTGGCAGCTACCTTGCAGGGCGCGGCTCATGGCACGCTCAGCCGCAACGCAGGCCGCGCTTTCGGCGTGATGCAGCGGTGCCAGCAAAGCGACCAGATCGTTGCGGCCTTCGCGGCATTCGATGCCGAGCGCGCCCTGGCCCACGGCGGGCAGGCTCTGTTCCGGCTCGATCAGCGCCGCGATACGGTGGCCCAGTTCCAGGCGCTTGAGCCCGGCAGCCGCCAGGATGATGGCAGCAAACTGGCCCTCGTCCAGCTTGCGCAGCCGGGTCTGCACATTGCCGCGCAGCGGTTCGATTTTCAGGTGGGGAAAGCGCGCGCGCAACTGGCATTCGCGGCGCAGGCTGGAGGTGCCCACCACGCTGCCTTCCGGCAGGGCTTCGAGATTGGAATACTGGTTGGAAACGAAGGCGTCGCGCGGGTCTTCACGCTCGCCGGTGGCGGCCAGAATGAAGCCGGGCGGCAGTGTCATCGGCACATCTTTCATTGAATGCACCGCGATGTCGGCGCGGCCTTCTTCCAGCGCCTGCTCGAGTTCCTTGACGAACAGGCCCTTGCCGCCAATCTTGGCCAGCGGTGAATTGAGGATCTGGTCGCCGGTAGTGGTCATGCCCAATATCTGCACGTCCAATTGCGGATATAATGCTTGCAGACGGCTCTGGATGTGATGAGCCTGCCACATTGCCAGGGCGCTTTCGCGTGACGCGATGATGAGTGTGTTTTTCAAAACAGGTTCCTGCTCAAGATGGTAATTAAGCGTTTATTTTCAAAGGCCATGGCGCTCAGCCTGGCGCTGGCTAGTTTAACATGGTTCAGCCTGGCTGGCGCAGCAGCCCCGGTGGATGAAATTCCCGCAGCAACAGATCTGACGCTTGAGGCGGCAGCCTCTCGAAACAGGCAACTGCCGATCCTGATTCTTTTTACTGCCCCTGGGTGCGCCTACTGCGAGCGCGTGAAACAGGAGTTTCTGCTTCCCATGCAGCGCAATCCCGAGTACGCGGACAAAGTCATCATGCGCCAGGTCGAATACCGGGGCCGGGGCAAGCTGGTGGATTTCTCTGGCAAGGCCACCACTGCCGCCAGGTTTTCCCGGCAGCATAAAATCACCCTGACACCGACCATCAAACTGTTCGATGCCAAAGGGAATTCGCTCTCCGAACCGTTGATCGGCCTGACCACGCCAGACTATTACGGTGCTTTTCTTGATCGGGCAATTGATGAGGCTCTGGCGAAAATTCGCACCCCGTCCAGATAGGCGGCATTTCACCGGCAAGAAAGCCATTGACGGCAACGAGCCGAATTGACCTCGCGTCGAATAGCCGATATGATTCCGCCTGCTCAAAACGGAGAGATGGCCGAGTGGTCGAAGGTACTCCCCTGCTAAGGGAGCGTGGGGCTTAATACCTCACCGAGGGTTCGAATCCCTCTCTCTCCGCCAATAAATAATATGGCACAAAACGGTCTCTGACCGTTACGGATACCCCGGCAGACGCACAGTCTGTGCGGGGTTTTTCGTTTCAACCTTCGGGCTGCGTGCCAGCTTTCTTTGAAAGTCTTGTACGTCTTTTGTACGGAATATTGCATCCGGTCGTAGCGGGTATTACAATGGTCCGTAAATCTTCCGTACAAAGGTGGTGGTTATGCTGGTTTCGACTCAATCTCACGAACGCATTGATTTGCGGACGTCACCGGAAGTCAAGGAACTGATTGTGCGTGCCGCCACTGCGGCAGGCATGTCGGTCAGCGCTTTTCTGCTGGGTACGGCACAGGAACGTGCCAGGCAGATCCTTGCCGATACCGAGATGATGACCTTGTCCTCCCGCGACTGGAATGCATTTGCCAATGCCCTGGACAACGCGGACAAACCCAGACCGAAGCTTTCCGCAGCAATGAAGCGTCACCGCGAGTGGCAGGGAAAGCGCTGAACGTGATTTTTACGGGAAGCATCGAACAGCTCTCTCCAGATCACGACAGACGTTCATTTGCTTGTGGCGTGGGTGCTCTTGATGAGTATCTACGCCGCTTCGCGCGTCAGCATGCGGCGGCCAACATCAGCAGAACCTATGTCGCGGTGGACGGTACCACGATACGTGGGTACTACAGTCTTGCCATGGCCGGAATTCGTCGGGACAACCTGCCGGTTAAACACGCCGACCGCTTTCCGAACTTCCCCCTGCCGGTAGCACGTCTGGCTCGACTTGCGGTGGCGGAACTCCATCAGCGAAAAGGATTTGGCGAACTGCTTCTGGCAGACGCCTTGCAACGTTGTTTGCGCCTGTCAGACGAAATCGGGATGGCGGGTGTCGTTGTTGATGCAAAGGACGAAGGTGCGCGAGGGTGGTATGAGCGCTATGAATTCGAGCGGCTTCCCGATTCGCCTTTGACGTTGTGGATACCAACTGAAGCGATCAGAAAACTGTGATCGGGATTAGCCGGATGTTTAGTCAGGAAGCGATCAGGGAGGTCGAATAAACGATGAGTATTCTTGTTACTGGCGGGGCTGGGTTTATTGGCTCAAACTTCATTCTCGACTGGGTTGCTGGCGAAAAGACTCGCGTCGTCAACCTGGATAAACTGACCTATGCGGGCAATCTGAACAATCTTTCCAGCTTGCAGGGTGACCCAGGTCACCTCTTTGTTCAGGGTGATATTTGTGATGGTGCGCTGGTTGGCCGCCTGCTGCGCGAGCACAGGCCCAGCGCGATGGTTCACTTTGCCGCCGAAAGCCATGTTGATCGCTCTATCCACGGGCCGGCTGAATTCATTCAGACCAACATCAACGGCACTTTCAGCCTGCTGGAAGAGGCGCGGGCTCATTGGCAGGAATTGCCGGGCGAGGAAAAGGATGTCTTTCGCTTCCTGCATGTTTCCACCGACGAAGTGTATGGTTCGCTTGGGCCGGATGATTCTCCCTTCACCGAAACTACGCCATACGCGCCCAATAGCCCCTACTCGGCATCGAAGGCCGCTTCTGACCATCTGGTGCGCGCTTACCACCACACCTACGGCCTGCCCACCCTGACCACCAACTGCTCCAACAACTACGGCGCCTACCAGTTTCCTGAAAAGCTGATTCCCTTGATCATCCTCAATGCCCTCAACGGCAAGCCCCTGCCGATCTACGGCGACGGGCAGAACATCCGCGACTGGCTGCACGTCGGCGACCATTGCACGGCGATTCGCGAAGTGCTGAAAAAGGGGCATTTGGGCGAAACCTACAACATCGGCGGCTGGAACGAGAAAACCAACCTCGACGTGGTGCACACGGTATGCGCCATTCTTGACGAGTTGCAACCTGCAGCCAACGGCCAGCCTTATTCCTCTCTCATCACCTACGTCAAGGACCGCCCTGGCCACGACCGGCGCTACGCAATCGACGCGCGCAAGATCGAGCGTGAGCTTGGCTGGAAGCCGGCAGAAACCTTCGAAACCGGTATCCGCAAGACGGTGCGCTGGTATCTTGAGCATGCGGGGTGGATCGAGAATGTCACCAGCGGCGCCTACCGTGAATGGATCACAAAGCAGTATGTGATGGGGAATGAGTAATGGATAACCAGAATTTAAGGAAGCGGTCACATGTAGGTTGGGTTAGGTGCGGTTTTTTGCGCCGTAACCCAACAAACCCGATCTTCCTTTCAAGTTTCGGCTTTGAGTGTTTGGGTCTGTTGGGTTACGCGATAAGGCCGCTAACCCAACCTACGCGCCTTATCATTGAATTAAATAAGAAAGTCAGCCCCCAGCCATGACCCATTCCTCATCCCCCATCTCCCATTCCCGCTCCAAAGGCATCATCCTCGCCGGTGGTTCCGGCACGCGCCTGCATCCGGTGACGCTGGCCGTTTCCAAGCAGTTGTTGCCGGTGTATGACAAACCGATGATCTACTATCCCCTGTCCACGCTGATGCTGGCGGGGATACGCGATATTCTGATCATCTCCACCCCGCAGGACACGCCGCGCTTCGAGCAATTGCTGGGCGACGGCACGCGCTGGGGGCTGAACATTTCCTACGCGGTGCAGCCCGAGCCGGAGGGAATCGCCCAGGCCTTCATCATTGGTGCGGATTTCATTGGCAGTGATTCGTGCGCACTGGTGCTGGGCGACAACATTTTTTATGGTCACGAGCTGTCGGATGATTTGCAGGCGGCAGCCAGGAAAACACAAGGCGCGAGCGTGTTCGCCTATCCGGTGCATGATCCGGAGCGCTACGGCGTGGTAGAGTTCGATGCGCAGCGCAATGCCGTGAGCATCGAGGAGAAGCCGCAGCAGCCGAAATCCCGTTACGCCGTCACCGGCCTGTATTTCTACGACAACCTGGTGGTCGAAATCGCGCGCAACATGAAGCCCTCGGCGCGCGGCGAGCTGGAAATCACCGACGTCAATCAGGCCTACCTGGCAAACGGCACGCTCGATGTGGTGGTCATGGGGCGTGGCATGGCCTGGCTCGATACCGGCACGCACGAGTCCCTGCTGGAGGCCTCGATGTTCATCGAAACCATCGAAAAGCGCCAGGGACTGAAAATCGCCTGCCCGGAAGAAATCGCCTACCGCATGGGCTACATCTCGGCGCAGCAGCTCGAAGCCCTGGCTGCGCCATTGGCCAAGAATGGATATGGCCAGTATCTGCTGAATGTCTTGCTCGAAAAGGTGTATTGATGAAAGTGCTCGCCACGGGCATCCCGGACCTCCTGATCGTCGAGCCAGCCGTGTTCGGCGACGAGCGCGGCTTTTTCTTCGAAAGTTACAATGCGCGGAAATTTGTCGAACTGACCGGCGTCGTAGCCGAATTCGTCCAGGACAACCATTCCCGCTCGGCCAGGAATGTCCTGCGCGGCCTGCACTACCAGATCTGCCAGCCCCAGGGCAAGCTGGTGCGGGTGGTGGCCGGCGCCGTGTATGACGTGGCGGTGGACTTGCGCAGGAATTCCCCCGCTTTCGGCAAATGGGAAGGGATCGAGCTCTCGGCCGAGAACAAGCGCATGCTGTGGATTCCGCCCGGCTTCGCGCACGGTTTTCTGGTGCTCAGCGAGCATGCAGAATTTCTTTACAAGACCACCGATTACTGGGCGCCGGAGCATGAGCGCTGCATTGCCTGGAACGACCCGGACCTCGCCATTGCCTGGCCGCTGGATGGTGCATCGCCGTCGCTGTCGGCCAAGGATAGTGCTGGCGTGCCGTTTAACAGTGCCGAGGTGTTCGCTTGAAAATCCTCCTCACCGGCAAGAACGGCCAGGTCGGCTGGGAATTACAGCGTACCCTGGCTCCCTTGGGGCAAGTGGTGGCTGTGGACCGCCGGACGCTGGACCTGGGCAATCCCGACTCCATTCGTGCGGTGATCCGTGAAATCAGGCCCGATCTCATCGTCAACCCTGCCGCCTACACCGCCGTGGACAAGGCCGAAAGCGAGCCGGAACTGGCCATGGCGGTCAATGGCATCGCGCCCGGCATCATGGCGGAAGAGGCCAGGAAACTGGGCGCCGCCATGATCCACTATTCCACCGACTACGTTTTCGATGGCCGCAAAACCAGCCCCTACACCGAACAGGACATCCCCAATCCCCTCAACGTCTATGGCCGAACCAAGCTGGCCGGCGAGCAGGCGATTCAGGCGGTCGGCGTTCCGCACCTGATCCTGCGCACCAGCTGGGTGTATGGCATGCGCGGCAAGAACTTCCTGCTCACCATCCTGCGCCTGGTCAAAGAGCGCGAAGAACTGAAAATCGTCAACGACCAGATCGGCGCCCCGACCTGGAGCCGCATGATCGCCGAAGCCACCGCGCAAATCCTCGCGCAGAGTGTTTTACCCCTCACTCCTCACTCCTCACTCCTCACCCAGTACAGCGGCATTTACAACCTGACCGCGGCAGGCCAAACGTCCTGGTACGGTTTCACTAAAGCCATCCTTGAATCAATGGCAATCCAGGGCGCTCATTCATCACTTATCACCCATCACCCATTACCAAAGTTGCTCCCCATCCCCACAAGCGATTACCCCCTGCCGGCACCCAGGCCGCTATTCTCGCTGCTCGCTAGCGACAAGCTGAGCGAAACCTTCGGCATGAAGTTGCCGCCGTGGGACGATTCCCTGGCGCTGTGCATGGCTGGAGATGGTTGAGTTTAACCCGTTGGAATGCTCTAGCCTGGTAGGAGCGCCGCCCTCGGCGCGAATGGGATCGCAAATCGCGGCGAGGGCGCCGCTCCCACAGCGGTGTTTTGGCTCTAATGGATTATCCGGGTTTAAGTGATTTCAATGACGTAGCCATGTTTGTACCCATTTCCCCTTTCTGAGGAAGTCGGTGCGCCTCTTTTAAGCGTAGGGTTGCTCCTTTGGTAAGAAAAGTAGTAAATTACTACATGTAGTAATTGATGGAGAAAATCATGGAACTTGCACGCGTCACGGCCAAAGGCCAGGCAACAATTCCCAAGCGCATCAGAGAAGCCGCTCATATTCGGGAGGGCGATATGCTGGCGTTTGACTTGGATAGCAACAACCGGATCATTATCAAGCGTATTGACCCGTCTATCGATGTCGAGTTATCAGCATTGCAAGAGACTTTGTCAGAATGGAACTCACCACAGGACGAGAAAGCCTGGCGTGATCTTTAAAGCATTTGATGTGGTTGCCGTCCCTTTCCCCTTCACGGATCGTGATGCAACCAAGCGTCGGCCTGCATTGGTGATTTCCAGTGAGCGCTTCAACCAGCAGCACAAGCAACTTGTTTTGGCCATGATCACCTCGGCCACGGATAATGTTTGGCCCAGTGATGTTTTAATTGCTGACTGGAAAGAGGCTGGGCTAAAAGTGGCTTGCCGCTTTCGTTTGAAGTTATTCACGCTGGACCAGACCCTGGTTTTGAAGGTTGTCGGGCATTTATCATCACAAGATATTAAATCCGTGCGGGCTGTCTTGGCTGAGTATGTCGATGTTGGTTAAACCCAGATAATCCATTTGGGCGTAGGTTGGGCTTCAGCCCGACATGTCGGGTTAAAACCCGACCTACAACTCATTGATTTTCCGATACCCAAACGGCTAATGAACTATCTGGGTTAAACAGGCCTTGGGTTTCCACGATTTGCCGAAGTCGGTTTTTTCCAACAACCCGCCAGGATCGTGCAAATGACTGAACCGCTCCGTCAATATGACCCTAGGATCGTTGCGGGGGTGCGCGATGTCATCCTCAAGCATGTGTCGCCACAACGATTAAGGTTAGATCGTGATCGCGAAGCGAGCCACGATCTGAACCGGTTGTTGGACAAGCCCGGTCCAGTCGTCAGCAAGAATTCCCTGGAAATATCTATTTGCATTTCACCGCGCCCAAGGGTCTCATCAGTAAAAGGCCCTCTGGAACGGGTGTTGCACACCGTCATTGCGACGGCGCGACGCTTGATTTCACCGTGTTAGCGGTCAAATCAGCGGCTTTTCCCTGTTTTCTGGCCGAGCGCGCCCGTTGCGCCCGAATGCGCTCAGCGTGATACCGGGCTGAGTCGGCTTACATTTCCGCTGCCCCGGCAAAGCCCGAATCGGGCGGTCGATGCTCCGCCGCCGGGATTCGCCTTCTCACGATCCGCATCGGCGCGCCGCAGCATTTGCACAGAAGCGGCGGACGTGGCTTTATCCACGCCAGGCTCGCGCCGGGAATCACCTTCAACACCACCTGCAACAGCGCAACCAGGCCTTTACTGTTCGGATGCAGAAAGCCGAAGTTGCGCGCCCGCCGGAAGCCCTTGGGCAGAACGTGTTGCAGGATCATCCACAGGAAGGCCGCTCCGCTCACCGTGCGAGTCATGCGCTTGCCGGTCTTGCCGTCGCGATACCGGAAGCGGACCTGCCCGTTCTCACAGGAGAGGATGTCCTTCTCCTGAATCACGCCCCGATACAGATAGCGGCCCAGATAGACCAGCGCCTTCTCACCGTCGCCCACGCCCTTGCAGTCGACCACCCATTGCGCCGGAACGCCGGGCGGGAGCCGCAACCCCGCCTGGCTGAGGGCTGCCAGCACCTTGGCCCGGAACACCTTGGCCAGGGCTATATGGTTGAACAGGTAGCCGTTGCTTTTGCCGCTGCGGCGCTTCGTGCGCCAGCGCCGCGTCTGCGTATCCAGCGCCGCTGCCGGCATCGCCAGATGGACATGCGGATGGAAATCCAGACGGCGGGAATGGGTGTGCAGCACCGCCACTGCACCGGGCCGGCCTTGCAGTTGTTTGTCGTTCCGGCTGAAGGTGTTCAACGTAGCCCAGGCACATTCGAACAGCAAGGCGTAGAGCGTGCGCTGATGTCGCCAGGCCAGTTCCCTGAGTTCCGCCGGCAGCGTGAAGGTGAGCAGGAAGTAGCTTGCCGGCACCTGCCGCCGCAGTTGGCGTTCCAGCCACTGCTGGCTTTCATGATGCTGGCAGTGCGGGCAGTTGCGATGGCCGCAGGAGTGCGGCACCAGGCGTTTCTCGTCGCAGGCGCCGCAGTGCGCCAGCATGCGGGGGGCCATGGCGGTGCGACAGTGCTTCATGGCAGAAAGGGCCTGGCGGTGGCTGGGCAGGATCGTGGAGGAATACTGCTGGAGGTAGTCCGCTTCGAAGCGGGTGATGACGGCGGAGAGGGGAATCATTTGACCGTCCCCCACCGGATCGAGAAGCGGCTCATCAGGGTATTGATGCGCACACTGGCCTGATCGTTGGTGTGGCTGGTCAGGTGGGTATAGCGGGCCGTGGTGAGAATCGAGTAGTGGCCCAGTATCTTCTGGACTTCAAGCAGGTCGACGCCCGCTTCGATCAGGTGGGTGGCGTAGCTGTGGCGCAGGCTGTGCGGGGTGATCTTTTTTTTAGCCCGCAATCGAGGGCGACCTGGCGCAAGGTGGTTTGCACGCCGCCGCGATCCAGCGGCGAGCGGGCGCGACAGGCTGCCTTGAGGCCGCCATGGCGGTTGGGGAAGAGCAGTTCGGGGTGGCGATGAATTTGCCAGAACTGGCGCAAGGCGCTGAGGGTGGCATCCGGCAAGGGTACGAAGCGATCCCGGTTGCCTTTGGCATCGCGAATATGCACCCGGCGGCGATCCGCATCGATGTCGCTGACTTTGAGGGCAAGTCCTTCGCCCAGGCGCAAACCCAGGCTGTAGAGGGTGAAATAGAACACCCGGTAGCTCAGCGTGCGGGTGGCGGCAAAGAGTTGCCGGGCTTCGTCGACCGTGACGATGTCGGGCAGCCGCTGGGTCTTGGGCGGCTTGATCAGGTTGGGCATTGCCCAGGGTTTGTGCAGGACGTGGGTGGTGTAGAACTTCAGGCCATACAGGTCAAGTTTGACTGCGCTCCAGGAGTGGGTCTCGATCAGGTCGCTGAAGTAGTCGGTCAGTTGGGCTTCGGTGAGGTCGTCGATCCGGTGGGAGAAGTATCCCCCCAGGCGCCGGATGGCGCGGGCGTAGGCTTCGATGGTCTTGGGTTGCAGTCCCTTGAGCTTGAGGTGCTTGAGATGCGTCTGGTATTGCCGGTCAAAGTGCTCGGCGGCGGGGGGCGTCATGCTGGTTTATCCTCACGAAATATTGCACAATCAAACCCCTCAGCAACGAGGGGATGAAGGTGCAGGATATGTCGTGTGGATCAGAAAGGCGATTCCTCCGCGTAGCGGCTTCGTCCAACATATTTTTCTGTTTGGCTCGCGTGTCACGGGCGAGGCCAGGCCCGAAAGCGACTACGATTTTGCCTTCGATGCGCCGGATGCGTCTTAATGAAGCGCTGGATGCGATTCGCGAGGATATCTTTCCGCATTTGAAGCGCTGCTGGGCCGGTTGCGGCTAATTGTTCCCAATGAGCCAGTGCCACAAGATGGCTGATCTCTCTCTTCCACGATGACAGATTGGCCATATTCTTGGCAGCAATAACCCGACTTTTTTATATATTAAAAAAGTAGTGTCCGGTTCTTCTCGATTTAACCGGGCACTACTGGTCGGCATGATGCACGGTAGATCACGATATGTGAGTCTGACCTATTTTCGTTAACATAAATTCTGGCCGGGTCAATAGTAATTTCACCTGCAAAAATGCCAGAAAAATAAATGACTGCGCGTTAATTTTGGATTGAAGCCCTCTCCAAGTACAATAGCGGCCTATGCTTATACCCATCATTCTCTCCGGCGGAGCCGGCACACGACTGTGGCCGACTTCCCGCGAATCGCACCCCAAGCCCTTCATGAAGCTCCCCGACGGGCAGAGCCTGCTGCACAAGACTTTTGCGCGCGCGGCCGCGCTCGAAGGCGTGAGCGAAGTGCTGACCATCACCAACCGCGAGTATTACTTCAAAAGCCGGGATGAATATCAGCCCGCCAAAAGAAAATTTCCCGGTGTAAAAGATACCTTCCTGCTCGAGCCTTTCGGCCGCAACACCGCCGCCGCGATCGCGCTGGGCGCCTTCAAAATTGCGGCCGAACATGGCAATGAGGCCACCCTGCTGGTTCTGCCCGCAGACCATTTGATCGAAGACCATAACGCTTTTGCCGCGGCGGTAAAACAGGCTGCGGAGTTTGCAGAACTTGGGCAACTGGTTACCTTCGGCATCGTGCCCACCGCCCCGGAAACCGGTTTTGGCTACATTGAGGCAGCAGGCCATATCGTCAAGCGTTTCGTGGAAAAACCCTCTTACGTAACGGCCCAGGAATATGTCGACTCAGGCCGCTACCTGTGGAACTCCGGCATGTTCTGCTTCAAGGCCGGGGCGATGCTTGAGCAGCTCAAACTCCATGCGCCTGAGATATACCAGCACGCCCAACAATGCTGGGAAGCCACCCGAGCAGTCACCCCGAACAACACGGCCATGGTCGAAATCGACCCGGACACCTTTGCCGCCATCCCCGAAAACTCCATCGACTACGCCCTCATGGAGCCCGCATCGCTCCCTTCTCCCCATGTGGGAGAGGGGCAGGGGGGGAGTGTCGTTGTCGTGCCCGGCCGCTTCGGCTGGAGCGATATCGGCTCATGGAACGCCATCAGCGAACTATCCGCGCCCGACAACGCGGGCAACCGCGTCATTGGAGAAGCCGTGCTGGTCGATGTCGGCAACTCCTTCATACAAAGCGAAGGCCGCATGATTGCCGCCATTGGCCTCGATAACATCATGATTATCGACACCCCGGATGCCCTGCTCGTGGCGAACCGGGACCATGCCCAGGACGTAAAAAAAGTGGTGCAGCAACTCAAGCTGATGAACCACGACAGCTACAAGCTGCACCGCACGGTCGCCCGTCCCTGGGGAACCTACACCGTGCTGGAAGAAAGTACGAATTTCAAGATCAAACGCATCGTCGTCAAACCGGGCGCTGCGCTTTCGCTGCAAATGCACTACCACCGCAGCGAGCACTGGGTCGTGGTAAGCGGCACGGCCAGCATCGTAAACGATGACAAGGAGCTGCTGATCAGAACCAATGAGTCCACGTATATCCCCGCCGGCCATAAACACCGCCTGGTCAATCCGGGACTGACGGATCTGGTGATGATCGAGGTGCAAAGCGGCGAATATCTGGGTGAAGACGATATTGTGCGTTTTGATGATGTGTACGGCCGGGCATACCTCAACAGGACTGAGGGCTGAGGTATGGGTGGAAAAGTAGAGCAATTCGAAGATTTGATTATCTGGCAAAGGGAATATCAATGAAAGCTGTCATTCTCGCCGGTGGCTTGGGTACTCGCATTAGTGAAGAGACCACCGTCAAACCAAAGCCCATGATCGAGGTCGGCGGGAAGCCGATTCTTTGGCACATCATGAAAATGTATTCCTCTTTTGGTATTCATGATTTTATTATTTGCCTGGGTTATAAGGGCTACGTCATCAAGGAATATTTCGCCAACTACTTCCTGCACATGTCAGATGTAACCTTCGACATGGCGCATAACAAGATGGAGGTCCATCAACGAAATGCAGAACCATGGCGCGTCACTTTAGTTGATACAGGAGATGGATCTATGACAGGTGGACGCATCAAGCGTATCGCGCCCTACCTTGATGGCGAGGACTTTTGTTGCACCTACGGCGATGGAGTTGGTGACGTGAATATTGGCGAACTAGTCGCCCACCATCAAAAACATGGCCGGCTTGCCACCTTGACCGCCACCCAGCCCCCCGGCCGGTTCGGTGCAATTAATCTTGATGGAGAGCAAGTTACCGGGTTTCAGGAAAAACCCCAGGGTGATGGTGGCTGGATCAATGGCGGCTTCTTTGTCCTTTCGCCCAAGGTGCTGGACTATATCGAGGGCGACCATACCATTTGGGAGCGTGAGCCGATGGAACGCCTGGCCCACGATGGGCAAATGACAGCCTATTTTCACCATGGTTTCTGGCAGCCTATGGATACGTTGCGCGACAAAGTGCACTTGGAAGAACTCTGGGCGGGCGGTAAGGCGCCGTGGAAGGCATGGTAATGGACGTCGATTTTTGGAAAGGAAAGCGTGTCCTGTTAACTGGGCACACCGGCTTCAAGGGCGGGTGGTTGTCCCTATGGATGCAGTCGATGGGGGCCAATGTAACCGGCTATGCCCTCCAGCCACCCACACAGCCCAGTCTTTTTGAAGTGGCGCGGGTAGGTGATGGCATGCGTTCCCACATCGCCGATATTCGCGACCTTGACCGCCTTGCGGCAGTCATGCGCGAAACCCAGCCTGAGATAGTCATCCATATGGCGGCCCAGCCACTTGTTCGCTATTCCTATGTGAATCCAGTTGAAACTTACGCCACTAACGTAATGGGGACAGTAAACTTGCTGGAAGCCGTGCGGCAAGTGGGCTCCGTAAAAGTGGTAATCAATATTACCAGCGACAAGTGCTATGAGAACCGCGAATGGATTTGGGGTTATCGAGAAAATGACCCCATGGGCGGCTATGATCCCTATAGCAGCAGCAAAGGGTGCGCCGAACTGGTCGCCTCGGCATATCGCAATTCGTTCTTTAACCCCTCAACCTTTGAGACGCATGGCGTCGCTCTGGCTTCTGTACGTGCTGGTAATGTAATCGGTGGCGGTGATTGGGCCGAGGATCGGCTTATCCCAGATTTTATGCGTGCCATCATGGCTGGGCGGCCGGTTGTAATTCGCAGTCCCCAATCTATCCGGCCATGGCAACATGTACTTGAACCACTATCCGGTTACCTATTACTGGCGCAGCGACTGTGGACAGACGGCACAGCCTTTGCTGAGGGCTGGAATTTTGGCCCGGTAGATGAAGATGCAAAACCAGTAGAGTGGATCGTTGAACAGTTGACGGAGCTGTGGGGAGAAGGTGCGTCATGGGAACTTGATAGCCGCATGCAGCCACATGAGGCCCATTATCTCAAGCTCGATATATCCAAGGCGCGCATGCGTATGGGATGGCGCCCGCGCTGGAATTTGGCGTACACGCTGGAAAGTATTGTTGAATGGCATCGAGCCTGGAAAAACGAAGAAGACATGCATGCCTTGTGTCTGCGCCAGATACAAAGTTACATGCAAGCATAAAGTCCTTACGATAAATTTGAGTTGCTAGATTGGGCGCCGCCCGAGATGAAAACAGGAATAGAAATGACCGAAGCCGAACTCCGCAAACAAATCCTCGCACTTGTCGAACAATACGCTCAGGTGGCACACGCGCCCAAACCTTTTCAGGCCGGCACGAGTATTGTGCCCCCATCGGGTAAGGTTATCGGGGCTGCTGAAATTAGTAATATGGTCGAAGCCTCACTGGATGGCTGGCTGACCACTGGACGCTTTAACGCAGCATTCGAGAAACGTTTCGCAGAGTTTCTAGGAGTCAAGCATGCACTGACAACCAATTCAGGTTCGTCGGCGGACCTGCTTGCATTCACAGCGCTTACCTCGCCAAAGCTGGGAGATCGTGCACTGAAACCGGGCGATGAAGTCATTACTGTTGCTGCCGGCTTTCCTACCACGGTTAATCCGATTATTCAGAATGGCATGGTGCCGGTTTTTGTCGATGTTCAGATCCCGACCTACAATATCGATCCAGCACAGATCGAAGCCGCTGTCTCGGACAAAACCCGTGCCATCATGATTGCCCACACTCTTGGCAATCCTTTTGATCTGGATGCGGTTATGGCTGTGGCCAAGAAATACAATCTCTGGGTTATTGAAGACTGCTGTGATGCACTAGGTTCAACTTACAACGGCAAGCCTGTGGGCACCTTTGGCCATATTGCCACATGCAGCTTTTACCCCGCGCACCATATCACCATGGGTGAAGGGGGTATGGTCTTCACCAATGATAGTCAATTAAAAACCATCATCGAATCGTTCCGTGACTGGGGACGAGATTGCTACTGTGAGCCAGGCAAGGACAACACCTGTGGCAAGCGCTATGGCTGGCAACTTGGCACGTTGCCTTTTGGCTATGACCACAAGTACACCTATTCTCACTTGGGCTACAACCTCAAGATTACCGATATGCAGGCCGCCTGCGCCTTGGCGCAAATGGATCGGCTGCCTGGTTTTATCGAAACCCGACAACAGAATTTCCAGTTCATGAAGAACCGCTTGGCCGGAATGGAAGAATTCCTGATCCTGCCCGAAGCGACACTGAACAGCGAGCCTTCCTGGTTCGGTTTTCCCATCACCTTGCGCGAAGAGGCGCAAGTGGCGCGAGTGGATCTGCTTAAATATCTGGATCAGAACAAGGTGGGCACCCGCCTGTTGTTCGCGGGCAACCTGACACGGCAACCATATTTCAAGGACCGCGCCTATCGTATTAGTGGCGAACTAAAAAATACCGACATCGTGATGAATCAGACCTTCTGGATTGGAATCTATCCTGGACTCAACGAAACCATGCTGGATTTTGTGGGAGAGAAGCTGGAAACCTTCTTCGGATTGGGTGGGTGGTAATGCACAGTGGAAAACAAGCTGGCAGAAGACCTAAATAACATTCTCGATCGAGGGCGTGCGCTTTGGCCCGCCCTCAAGGGCGCGCGGTTTTTCATAACTGGCGGCACGGGTTTCATCGGCACCTGGTTGCTTGAAAGTTTTGTCTGGTTGAATGATCAGCTGAATCTGGGCATGAGTGCGGTCGTCCTCACCCGCAACGCTGAGGCATTCAAAGATAAGGTGCCCCATGTGGCGTCTCATCCCAGCATCACGTTGTTGACAGGAGACATAAGAACCTTTGCCTTTCCGGAAGGGAAATTCTCGTTTGTCATCCATGGCGCCACCGATGCCAGTGCGAAGCTGAATGCTGAAGACCCTATTCGCATGTTTGACACTATTGTCGAAGGAACGCGGCGAACACTCGATTTCGCCGCGCAAGCCGGGGCAAAAAATTTCCTCTTCCTAAGTTCAGGTGCGATATATGGCGACCAACCTCCGCATATATCTCACTGGTCTGAATCCGACCCCAACGGCCCAGACTGTACCAATGCCGGGTCCGCCTACGCAGAAGGCAAGCGCGCTGCGGAAATGCTATGCACCTTGTATGCCAAGCAGCATGGCATTGAGGCCAAGCTGGCTCGCTGCTTTGCTTTTGCCGGCCCCTACTTGCCCATCGATAGCCACTTTGCGATTGGCAACTTCATTCGGGATGCCATGGCTAAAAAGCCGATCCAGATTAGCGGAGACGGCACACCATATCGCTCTTACCTGTATGCGGCTGATTTGACTTTGTGGCTGTGGACCATCCTGTTACGTGGCCAGACTGCTCGCCCTTACAACGTGGGCGCAAGCCAGGCTATCAGCATTGCGGAGCTTGCTGCACTCGTCAATACAACGCTTGGCGGCAATGGTATGCATATCATGCAGCAAGCTCAGCCGGGGGCGATACCTAAACGGTATGTGCCTTCCACACAGCGTGCCGAAACCGAGCTCGACCTCACACAAAGCGTCACCTTGGAACAAGCCATTATCAAAACTGCCTGTTGGCATGGTTGGGAGCAGCATTCATGAAAATCAGAGTCTCCGATTATCTGGCAAAACGTATTGCCGAAGTGGGCGTCCGCCACGTGTTCATGGTCTCCGGCGGCGGAGCCATGCACCTCAATGACGCCATCGGCAAAAACAAGGATCTGGAATACGTTTGCAACCACCACGAACAGGCTTGCGCCATCGCCGTTGAAGGCTACGCTCGCACAACGGGTAACCTGGGTGTGGCGGTTGTCACCAGCGGCCCGGGCGGCACCAATACTCTGACCGGTGTATTGGGACTTTGGCTTGATTCCATCCCCGGAATGTTCATTTCTGGCCAGATAAAATATGGCACGACAGTCGAGAGTAGTGGGTTGCCGCTTCGCCAGCTCGGTGATCAGGAAGCCAACATCATTGACATCGTCAAATCGGTCACCAAATACGCCGTGATGGTGCGTGATCCAAAGAGCATTCGCTATCACTTCGAGAAAGCGCTTTATCTTGCCCGTAACGGAAGGCCTGGCCCAGTTTGGCTGGACATTCCCCTGGATGTTCAGGCGGCTATGGTTGAGGAAGATGAGCTATTGGCCTATAGCCAAGCGGAAGACCGAATTTGCTTTGACCCAGAAGTCGTCAAGGCACAGGCGGCAAGCATTATCGGGCGCCTTCGTGCTGCCGAGCGGCCCGTGTTTATGGCGGGCAATGGTATCCGCCTCGCTGGCGCCATGGACCTCTTTCATGAAGTGATCGAGTTGCTCGGCGTACCCGTGCAAACGGGTATGGGCGGCAATGACGTTATCCATTCAGATCACCCTTTGTTCTTCGGTCGTCCCAGCGTTACAGGAGACCGCTCCAGCAACTTCATCATTCAGAACGCTGATGTCCTGCTGACCATCGGGGTGCGGCTCGGCGTCAGAACGGTTTCCTACCTGTTCAAGGCGTTCGCCCGTGCTGCGTACAGAATCGTCGTTGACATCGATTCTGCCGAACTCAAGAAACCCACCATTTTCCCCGACATGCCAGTCCACTGTGACGCCAAGGTGCTGTTGGAAGAAATGGCGAGGCAACTGCGTGGCAACCCGCTGCCACACAGGGAAAGCTGGATTGAATGGTGCCGCGAGCGGCGTCGCCGTTACCCCAGCGTTACGCCGGAATGGCGCGCACAGAGGGGCTATGTAAATTCTTTCCATTTTGTGGACACCCTTTCTGATGAACTGGCGCCCAGTGACGTAATCGTCCTCGCCAATGGCGCGGCCAATACGTGTACCTTTCAGGCGGTCAAACTCAAGAAAGGCCAGCGGTTGTTTACCAACTCCGGTTGCGCCTCCATGGGCTATGACTTGCCTGCCGCCATTGGGGCCTGCTTTGCCAATGACCGCAAACGGGTAATTTGTATCGCAGGTGACGGCAGCATCCAGATGAACTTACAGGAACTGCAGACTATCGTTCACCACAAACTGCCCATCAAGATTTTTTTGCTTAACAACAATGGTTATACCTCCATCCGCCTTACCCAGGATGCCTACTTCCCTGGGGACTACATCGCGGCTGATCCAAGCAGCGGGGTGACTTTCCCGGACATTCAGAAAATCTGCGCCGCCTATGGTATTCCATCCAACCGGGCAGCAAACCATGAGGAATTGCTGGAAAAAATTTGTCAAACCTTGGCCGGGCCAGGGCCAGCCCTGTGCGAGATCATGATGGCACCAGACCAGCCGCTGTATCCAAAATTGGCCTCCGAAGTGAAGCCGGACGGCACCATGGTATCCAAACCACTGGAAGATATGTTCCCCTTCCTTGATCGTGCGGAATTCCTGGAAAACATGCTCATCGAGCCATGGGATAGCAGCAAATAATGACTATAGTGTCTCCAAAATCTGAATTTTTAGAGCACCCCTTAATCTTTTGCGAGGACAAATCACCTCCAAAAAATTGGGCAAAGGTATCAATGGCCCCAACTTAAGCCAAATGTAGGGTGGGTTAGCGTTTTTTGCGTAACCCACCAAGCGTTGAGAAGCAACACAACGCATTTTTAATGAGTGCCTCACGGCACACTGGTGGGTTTACGGCACAAACTGCGTGCCTAGCCCACCCTACATTGACTAGGGAACCGCTTAAGTTAGTGCCATTGAGCAAAGGCACCAAGCCCTATGCGATGTGATGAAGTGATAGAGCAAGTCTCGCAAAGGCGCTGTAAGGAGGATGAATTGATATGAGCGATATAGTGAAAATCGAAAATTTAAAAGAGTTCGTTATCGAGGTAAGGGGGCAAAGTGTTTTGCTTGATAGCGATGTGGCCCGAATCTATGGTGTTGAGACAAGAGATATCAATAAAGCCGTTGCGAATAATCTTGATAAGTTTCCTGCTGGATATATCGTCGAGCTTTCAAAAGCTGAAAAAATTGAACTGGTGGAAAATTTCCACCGGTTCGAAAAGCTTAAGCACTCTACGGTGAATCCCAAAGCATTTGCCGAAAAAGGGCTGTATATGCTTGCCACAATACTCAAAAGCCCACAAGCAACCCAAGCGACCATCGCGATAGTTGAGACCTTCTCAAAAATCAGAGAGCTGTCTAGAAGCATCAAAGAGTTATCAACAGTTCAAGACAAAGCCGATCAAAAATCACTCATGCAAAAAAGCGGTGAGCTAATCGCCGAAATTTTCGATGACGACTTGCAAGCAAGCGACACAGAAACCTCAATAGAACTGAACTTCGCTGTTTTGAAATTCAAACACACGATAAAAAAGAAAAGCAAATGAGAACAACCCGCGTCGCTACCGGATGGGCTCGCTGGTAAAAATGATGGCAGACCGTCTAAGTAACCTGTTGCGGGAGTTGCAAGCCGTCACCGGAAATCCGACCAAAGGCTTGCCCGAGGAGCTATTTCTTTATGCCAGCCAGATCACTCCGCTGGTTAATGTTGACCTGCTTATCAAGGACGAAGTTAATGGCGTCCTGCTGACATGGCGGGATGACGGCTATTATGGTGTGGGCTGGCACGTGCCCGGCGGCATCATCCGCTATAAGGAAACCTTCAGCGACCGCATTCATACCGTAGCCCGGCAGGAGTTGGGTGCCCGCGTGGTGCATGACCACGATCCGATTGCGATTAATCAGGTTATCCACCCTACAAAAACGATCCGCGGCCACTTTATTTCGCTGCTTTTTGCTTGCCGCCTGATTTCACCCCCAGCAAAAACTCTGGCAGTGCTCGATCAACCCCAAAGAGGCCAATTTCAATGGCATAAAACATGCCCGGATAATCTTATATCCGTTCATAATATGTACCGCCCCTATTTATCGTTTGAAGCCCAATCATGAAAAAATTAATTTCCATCGTCATCCCCGCTTATAACGAGCAAGATAATGTTGATGAGCTGGCTCGGCGCCTGCAGGGCGTATTCACCGCCAATCCTGATTATGATTTCGAAGCCATCATCGTTGAGAACGGCTCTCTGGATAACACTTATGAAAAACTGCTAGCTGTTCATCAGCAAGACAGCCGCTTCAAGATATTGCAATTGGCGAGAAATTTCCGTATGGATGGCGGAATTACCGCCGGGCTCAACGCGGCAACAGGCGATGCTGCAGTGATCATGACCGCTGACCTGCAAGACCCGCCCGAACTTATTACCGAGTTCATCAAAAAATGGGAAGAGGGCTACGAGAACGTATATGGCATTGTCACCAAGCGCACGGGAACCAGCGCCATTAGAAGATTTAATTCTCAATTGTTCTATACGGTAGCAAATGCCTTAACCGGCGGCATGATTCCAAGGAATGTCAGCGATTTCCGACTAGTTGATAAAAAAGTCTACGAAACCATCAACTCAATTCATGAGCGCAACCGATTTATTCGAGGCTTGTTCGCGTGGGTGGGATTCAAATCCATTGGTATAGAGCATGTGAGAGCGGAGCGCTATGCGGGCGTGTCCGGAGCGCATACGTTCAAGGTTATCGAATTGGCTTTGAAAGGGATTTTCGCACATTCATATGTACCATTAAAACTGATTACCCTAATCGGACTCGCGGTTTCAACATTGTCATTCCTGTTACTGGCTTGGACTGTGACAAAAGCGGTTATATGGGGAGTTCCATTCGAAGGTTATGGAACCATCATGACAGTCATGCTGTTGATGTTTGGCATTCTGTTTACGATGCTGGGGATCGTGAGTGAATACGTGGGGCTAATTTATGAGGAAGTAAAACAACGCCCCAATTTTATAGTAAAAACGAAAATAGGACTCTAGGCGAGCCTTAAAGGTTTTGATTTGCTAGGGAAGCCTACCATGAAGCGGTTAGTTAATCTTGTTACAAGCCCATCGCCGGAAAACAGAAAAAAAATACGATACATCGCCGTTGGAGTTTGGAATACGGTGTTCTCCTATGTTGCATTTGTTTTTCTTTATTACCTTACTAATTCCTGGCTTCACTATATGCTGATTCTGGTGCTCAGCCAGGTAGTAGGGCTGACTAATGCGTATATTTGCTACAAACTTCTTGTGTTCAAGACTAAAGGAAATATTGTTCGCGAGTACCTTCGTTTCTATATTGTTTATGGAACAACATTTATAGTTAACCTAGTGTTGATTGCCATTTTCGTTGAGGCATTGGGCATTAACCCGGTTATATCGCAAGGGGTAATTGCAATAATAGTCGTCACAATGGCGTATTTTGGACACAGTCGATTCTCGTTTAATGCTAAATAGATTTTGTAATAAGTGAATTAGCCAATCAGGCTTGGGAAGTGGGTGCATGAATAAAGAAATTACGCGGGTGATATGGATAACAGGGGCGTCTTCTGGTATCGGAGCTGCCTTAGGCGAGCATTACGCCAGGCCAGGCACAACATTGGCATTAATGGCTCGTCGCAAAGTAGAGCTGAATATTATTTCAGAACGTTGTCGTGCAAAGGGTGCAGTCGTTCACGAATATGTGGCAGATGTCACCGACATTGAGGCAGTAAGGAGGTGTGCGAGTGATTTTTTGGCACATGTTGGTGGTGTAGATATTGTGATTGCTAATGCTGGAACTCGAGGGGAAGAGGATCAGGATTGCCAAGATACTCAGATACCTGAAGAAATAATGCGCGTTAATTATTTCGGAGTGATTAATACCTTCTCACCCTTTATTCGGCCAATGAAAGCCTTAGGCCACGGTCAATTGGTTGCCATTTCAAGCATAGCTTCTTTTCGAGGTACACCCAATTCTGGGGCATATTCTGCATCAAAAGCAGCTGTAAATGTTTGGTCAGAAAGCCTCCGGCTGCGTCTTCTCGCCCATGGGGTAAGCCTTACAACGATTTGTTTGGGGTTTGTTAATACAGCGATGACTGAAGGGCTGCCATTTTGGATGCCAGGAATTTTAACTCCCGAAAAAGCATCGGTATTGATTGCGGAAAAAATAAGGAAGAAAGCTAGGGTTTCAATTCTTCCGTGGCAATCACGATTTATTTGGAATGTATTTCGTATTTTGCCAGGTGCCGTATATGACAAGCTTATAGTCTGGGCGAAAGCCCATGGGCCAAAACGTTGATTAGTAAAAATTGAGGTAAAGATGGATTTTAATGAATATTCGCGCACATTTCTGCATTTTCATACAGAGGAAATACCTGATCTAGTGTCGGAGCATCTTCGAGGGAAAGAGGTTGATCTTGCCGATCTAGGCGCTGGAGATGGTGCGCTTTTGGTCGCGTTAAAGATGGGCGGATATTTAGAAAAAGCCAAGAAGGTTGTAGCTGTCGATTTATCGCCAGAACGCTGCGAAAGACTAAAACAGTATACGGACTTTCAGGTTGTCTGCTCGGACGTGACCTCTATTCCAGAGATTGCAAACAATAGCTTCGATTTTATTGTATGCACCCAAGTGATTGAACATGTCGATCAAGATAAGTTACTCCAGGAGATTAAACGTATTCTTCGGCCTGGGGGTACGCTTTATATCGCATCGCTTGTAAGAAAATCCTATGGCTGGTGGTATTACAAGACGGCAGAAGGAAAATGGGCGATGGATCCAACACACCTTAGGGAGTACGCATCAAAAGAAGAATTTGAAAGCGTAATAAAAGCTGCAGGGTTTGCTATTGAAAAAACGCAGCTCTCCCCTCTGAAATTATCGGTGCTTGAATTTATCACCAGAAGAATAGTCGTTCCCCTATTTAAGCCTAAAGAAGTAAATACATTCTTTGTAAAACATCCGGTAATGGATTATTTAAGAAGAAAAATTAATGTCCACCCACCTAGATACTTTATTGTTGAGACCGTTGCTAAAAGACCAGTGGATTGATCCGATGACACACTGTGTGATTTCTTAATTCGAAGTTTTCGCGGGGCTAATTGGTTTATTAAGGGATGGTTGGTGGGTTTCATGTTTTTTAAAATTGGAGAGTTTATTGTGCGGGGTTTTGCATGCGCAAATCAGACACAAACATCTCATTGTGGGTACATTTCACGAAGGGATTTTTTGCGCGCCCTAGGGATTCTTCCCTTTGCGATGCATATTGGAAGTGACATTGCTTGTGCCTCTTCGGGCTACTTACACCTACATGAAACTGATAATGGACTGGCGGGATTGCGGCAGTTAGCCGAAATATTGCGCACAAAGTTACCAAAAATATATGAGGAGCTGAGAACGCAATTGAGTATGGACCTTGATTTATCTACTCGTTTGGATAAAGGGATGCACTTATTGCCGCAGAAGGTGGCCAATGAGTTTGAAAATAATGAATATATTGTCATTGATGGCTGTATGTTTTCAAAGTCTGAGCTTCAGTTGTCAATATTTTTGGTTGAATCAAAGGGATCATATGTTGCTCTATCGAACCATACCGACAATCTATCCTTATAGAGGGTCCATATGTTCATAGATGCACGCTCACTTTCTTTAAATAATGAAATCCATAGCGATGTTTGCATTGTTGGCGCAGGAGCGGCCGGAATAACAATAGCACTGCAACTTGAGAATCCAAAGTTATCAGTAACATTAATTGAAAGTGGAGATCTTGCGATAGATAGCGCAACACAAGATTTGTATAACGGATTGAATGAAGGCAGGGACTATTCGTTACTGTCAACAAGGCTTCGGTATTTCGGGGGAAGCACAAATCATTGGGGTGGTTACTGTCGCCCACTAGATGATATCGATTTTAAATTACGTCCATGGGTCCCATTAAGTGGTTGGCCCATTTCCAGGAAAAGCTTAGATCCTTGGTATGCAATGGCGCAAGACATGCTGGATCTCGGTCCTTATAATTATGACGTGAGGTATTGGAAAGGTCTTGCTAAAGACGAGAGAAAATATCTCTTAAAGAACGATAACGTAATACAAAACAAGTTATTCCAATTTAGTCCGCCGACAAGATATTCTTCAAAATATGCCAAAAAGATAGAACATAGTTCGAATATTCGATGTTATTTGAATTTAAATGTTCTGCAATGCAATACATCTGATGATGGGCGGCACGTATTATCTCTAACCGCAGCAACCCTTAATGGAAGTCGTTGCAAAGTTAAAGCGAAGATTTTTGTATTGGCACTTGGGGGGATCGAAACCACAAGACTGTTGCTACTTTCAGACAGAATTCATCCTATAGGATATGCCAATAGGGGTGGGTATTTGGGGGCATGTTTCATGGAACATCCAGATATTTCTCCTGGTGTTCTCTATGTTCGCGCTGGTGTGTCGTTTTATCAGGAGATTTTTAGGAGAGAAATTAAGTTAACGCGTAAGCATGGACAATATCCAAATTATCAAGATAAATCTGTACCGGTGGCGCCTGTGTCAGTAGTGGCAGAAAGAGTACAAAATGAGCAAAGATTACTAAATAGCGGTATACAGTTACATCCTCTCCCGGGTACAGCGAGTGTAGACGTCGCTGAAATGGCAATTTCGGACCTTCTTAGTTCTACATCAGGCCAACTGCAAAGATTTGCTCTAGGTACAGTAAGCGAGCAAGCACCAAACAAAGCAAGCCGGTTATATCTGAGTAAATCCACCGATAAATTGGGTCAACCCAAAATCGCTTTAGATTGGCGTGTCTCGGAACAAGATAAGACGAGCATTTATCAATCTGCTTTAATTTTTAGTCGTGAAGTTGCCAAAAGCGGGATTGGCCGCCTAAAAATTACTTTGCCGCCAGTGTCAGAAGAGTGGCCGCTAATCAGGGGCTACGGGCATCACATGGGTTCTACCAGAATGAGCTTTAGTTACAGTAACGGAGTTGTTGATCCCAACTTGAAGGTGCATGGATTAACCAATTGCTATGTGGCGAGTAGTTCGGTTTTCCCCACGAGTGGCTCAGCAAATCCGACGTTAACACTGGTTGCACTATGCTTGAGATTGTCGGAAGAAATAAAAAAGGCTCTCCCGAAAGCTTAATCGAAGGTCTGGTGTGTTTAGTCGCGCACTCAATTTGAGTTGCCGGAATGGATAATTAAATTCGATGAATAGAGTTTCAAAGTGGGCAAAGTTTTTTGCCCTTCCACTCGAATTATTAAGCTTACGCAATTTGCTAGCGATACATTTTTTTATCAATAGTATTGGTTTAATAGTGTTTTCAATGCTTGTTGCCGGCACTCTGGCTAAGTTCGCCATGCCAAGTGGAAACGTTTATGGAAGTTTGTACCAATGGGCAAAGCCAGTTTCATCGGTCGGTAAGCTTACTTCACTCTTGCAGTACATTTTGCCTGTGGTGGCTTTGTTTGTTCACTACACAATCTTTCTACGTGTATCTAAGTATTTCTCTAACGCGGGCACGCCGATTGATAAAGATCGGTTGCGGAGAATCGGATTTTATTTTCTGGTGGCGACGGTCATTAACGGCATACTATTGTTTGTGAGTAAAGAGCAAAAACTTCTCTTAGGAATCATGTCTATCCTATGGGTTTTTCTGTTTTTATGGACGCTTTTTGCGGTTTTTCGAAATCGACAGCTATCTCTTTCAATACCTAACTGGGCTTGGATTGCTTTTCTGTGTTTTATATCAGCCCAATATGCCACAATTTTTCTTCCATTAATTACCAATCCCTTGTTGGTTGAAAACAATTATATAAATATTCCTGAGAAGACCATTCTAAAGTCAGGGAAAGTGGTCGATAACCTGGACTACATTAATGAGCACAGAATTGCGGGATTTCAACTATATGATCCTCGTAAGAATGTCAGTGCCGTCCAGTCTGAGCGAAGAAATATGGCAAAGATTGAGAACTGCTCCAAAGTTTTGCAAACCCTGGAAGCAATTGACCAAAATAATGAACAAAAATTTACTTGTGACGAAAAAACAAAAACTTTTATTGCAAGAGGCCCATTTTCATTGGCCGAAAAATCCATATTGGACGGATTGACACTATCCATTGAAGATAAAAAAAGTTTAGATGCATTGTTCGTATCGACTGTTGATTTGCAGAGGGCTTGCCAGAAGAGACTACATTCCGAAGAGGAGATGGATTTTATCAGCAGAAACGCGGGGGAGTTGCTAAACCAAACGAAGGCAGGATGGCTTTTGTACCATCATGGTTACAGTTTCGGGCCGATGAATGCCCTATCTCTAGGGGCTTCCCCTTATGGTCAGACTATGGTTTATGGCTGGCTTGCTACAGTTACGCAAAGCAAAGTACTTGAGTTTTTCGGGATGTCGAATTATCAAGGATATTTCAAAGTTTACTTTGCTGAATACCTTATTTACTTTGTTATCTTCCTCGTGGGTATATGGGCTATTTTCAGACGTCTCGGGACGGTAGTCTTTGCAGCGGCTCTGGCCATTTCCGCACTATTTTTTCTCGGGATTGAGCTAATCCGGTTAGCTCCTGGCTTTAATCCAGTGCGACATGTTCTTGATGTGCCGGTGTTTTACCTGTTATATCGCTATTTGGCACAAGATCGAAAAAGGCATCTCATTTTAGCCTGTGCTTTGGCCTTGTTTGCGATTTTATGGAGCAAGGATTTTGGCTTGTTTCTTACCTTGTCCGTTGGTGGGGCGATCTTATTCAAGGGGATAAAACAGCGACCATTCCAGTTGATGCCATTATTTATTGGGGGCATAACAGTAATAGCCGGGATGCTGCTTTATCTTTATCCGATGCCGGGCGCAAATCCTACGGCAATTTATATGATACTGGGAGTCGGATCGCCACAAGCCACAAGTGGCAAGATCTTTGGTTTATTGATAATGGTTAGCCTATTGTTGATGGCTACAATAAGGATAAAACAAAACGAGGCCTATACGATTCTTGCTGTGGGGATGGCATTATATTTTGTACAGAGCTTAACCTACTATATATGGTACCCATCGTTACACCATATATTGGGCGTAGCCCCGATTTTTATTTTGTGGCTAGCGGTGCTGTTTCACGGATGGGTAAGCCAAGATCAGGGTGAGGGGGGCGCAAAGCGGCAATCTTTGGTGCTTTTTCTGCTATTGCTATTAGTTTACCTTCCAGCATCCGCAAGTTTTTATTTGGGCCAGCATGCGTATAGTCAGACATTCAGGAACCATCAGTTGTATAACTGGGCATTTGAAAAGGCGTCTTTTATCTCAACTATGGAACCCACTCTTTTTGAGGAAGCTGCTAACTTAATAAAGCGCTATAGCCAAAACGATAATGGCATTTTTATTGTTTCTAAATATGATCATATTTTGCCGATCCTGGCCGGTAAATATAGTGCTATGCCATACAATGAGTTGCCCACAAATTTGGTTTCGCCAAAAGAAGTGGAGGTCGCATCGGTGGCCATTTTGAAAAATAAACCCGCGTTTTTGTTTGTGGATAGTGATATTGGTCGAAATTTAAACGGCGAAATTCCTATAGAAAATGACCCGGCAACTATCCAGTTGCAATTGTATGGGGAGGCGCGTGGGCGGGTGATGGTGCTGCAAGGTTTAAATAATGTTTATGCTCGCGTCGCTAATAAATATGTGCGTTGCGAGTCGGGACGGCTAATTTCTGTCTATTGTCGCAATCCGGATTGATGGTTTTTATGGTTATATTTAATTAAGGAGCTCATTTTGAACAAGATTGAACGCGAAATGGTTGGGGTTCTGACCGACCTCAGGGAAAACCACCATGTGGTGGGCGTCAAGGCCGAGTTCGAAGCGGAGGGGACGCGCCTCGAAGAAGCGATGCGCTTGAAGGAGGTAATTAGCGCCGCAGGTCTGGGGCTCACGCTCAAGATTGGGGGATGCGAAGCTATCCGTGATATGTATGAGGCCCGTGTGCTGGGTGTTTCGCGCATTGTCGCACCCATGGTGGAAACTCCTTACGCATTGAAGAAATTCCTCGCTGCGATTGATCTTGCCTTCCCGCAAGATGAAATTGAGCAAATGTCTTTTGCGATTAATGTTGAAACGGTTACTACTTGTCAGAACTTCGATGAAATGCTGACCCTTCCCAATATCAAGAAGCTGAAAGGCATCGTCGTGGGGCGTGTTGACTTGAGTGGATCTGCTGGTCTGGGACGGGATGACATCAATAGTGACGCCGTTTTTGACTTGACCAGTAGAATCGTCGCCAAAGCTCATGCTCATGGGTTGATTGCGGCTGTTGGCGGCGGTGTCTCGGCCGATGCCCTGCCTTTTCTACGCAGACTTCCTGCGGGTGCTCTAAGCTATTATGAAACACGCAAGGTCATATTTAGCTGCCCACAAGCGCTGGATGAAGGCACCGAGAAGGGCATCTTGAAGGCCGTCTATTTCGAATTGCTATGGCTGAAAAACAAACGCGACTTCTATGGCATGATCTTCGCTGAAGATGCTCACCGCATTGAAATGCTTGAAGGCCGTTACAAAAGTGCCATGGAAAAATATGGGATTGTGAAGTGAAAAATCGAGTCGCCCTGGTTACGGGAGGGGCTCGTGGTATTGGTGCTGCCATTGCTATGGTATTGGCTCGTGAAGGCGCGCGAGTTTTAACTCCTTCACGCACTGAAATGGACTTGAGCGACTCTGAGTCCATAGAGCGTTATGTGAGAACGATAGAAGGCCCCATCGATATTCTGGTTAACAATGCCGGCATAAATTTTTTGGCCGGACTCGATGAACTCGATTCGGCTGCGTTAAATGAGACATTGCAGATCAATCTGGTCGCGCCCCTGCTGCTTACGCAGCTGGTTGCCGAGCGCATGAGGGCGAACCGATATGGGAGAATCGTCAACCTTAGTTCGATTTGGAGCATTGTGTCAAAAGAGCGTCGAGTGGCTTATGCGGCAAGCAAGTCGGCTATTAATGGGGTCACGCGTACGTTAGCCTTGGAGCTGGGGCCGCATGGGGTTTTGGTTAATGCCATCGCCCCCGGGTATGTCAACACCGAGTTGACGTCTCAGAACAATTCACCCGAGCAGATCCAGGCCATCAGCGATAATATTCCGCTTCAGCGCTTGGCCGAACCGGTAGAGATTGCCGAGATGGTGGCTTTTATGTGCTCTGAAAAGAATTCGTATATGACTGGTCAGGTGTTGGTGGTTGATGGGGGCTATGTATGCAGGTAATCAAGGTTCATTCCGCAATTCGTGACTATGAGGTGAATTTTTTCGATTCGTTTGATTTTATCTCGGCATTCGAAGAAATCCCCAACCGTTTCTACGTAATCGATAGCAACGTATGGAACCTCTACCGTGAATCCCTGTTTTCACGCCTTGATCCTCAACTGGTCATGGTGTTGCCGATCGAAGAGGATCGCAAGAATCTTTATACAGTCATGGAAGTTTATGATGCGCTGATGTCACGTGCGGCCAAACGCAACATGACATTGATTTCGATTGGTGGCGGGATTGTGCAGGATATTACCGGCTTTGCGGCTTCTACCCTGTATCGTGGCATTAACTGGATTTTTGTTCCGACAACCCTGCTGGCACAGGCTGACAGTTGCATTGGCAGCAAGACTTCCCTTAATTACAAGAGTTACAAGAATCTCGTCGGCTCATTTTTTCCGCCGAATCAGATCTTCCTCAGCCCCGGTTTCACCAAAACGTTAAAGAACGAAGATTATTTCAGTGGATTGGGTGAAGTCGTGAAACTGCATCTGATGGGGGGTGAGCCGCTGGCCCATGAGCTGATGTCGACTCTGCCTGCACTGACAGGTCGCGAAAATTCTGCGGCACTACTTTCCGCTATCGAAAAATCCCTCGCTGTTAAGCTCAGCTACATGCAGGATGACGAGTTCGATACGGGCAAGCGCAACCTGCTCAATTTCGGCCACTGCTTTGGTCATGCTGTTGAATCAACTTCAGCGTTTGCTATCCCCCATGGACAAGCCGTGGTCATTGGCATGATGTTTGCCAATATCGTTGCCAAAAATCGTGGCTTGATGAACGCTGCCCTTTTCGATCAGCTACACCAACAGGCATTGCAACCAGCACTAACTGCCCAGCCAAACAAGAGCCAGCTTGATACGGATGCCCTCTTTGCTGCAATGAAGATGGACAAAAAGCGAACTGGTGATGGTCTGGTGGTGATCATGCTGATTGATGGTTTTGAACTGATTAAAATTGATGATCTTACCTATGATGAACTGGCTGTTGGGAATCAGGAATTGCAGAAACTTATTGGTGTGATGTGATACCTGGGATAACCAGAAACTTGAACCCGTCTGATTATCTATAACCGCTTCGCCGGGCTTTGCTGGTTTATTCCAGCCATGACCTCATGTCGTACAGGCCCAGCAAACCCTCGGGATATTTATTGTCGATCACAAGGTTAAAACCACCGGCTTTAGCCGGTCAGTTTTAACTGAATTGACGCTTTATAACAATTCAGGTAGGAGCAGAAATTCGCCATAAGCCCTATGTAGGTTGGGTTAGGCGCGGTTTTTGCGCCGTAACCCAACAAACCTGACCAAAAGTAGGCGCCTCTAGGCGACATCAAGAACAGGTTTTGAAGTTTGGGTTTGTTGGGTTACGCGATAAGGCCGCTAACCCAACCTACATGAGACGCGTCGTTCAGTCGACGCGTATCCGGACTTTCAGTCCGTAATTCAAACCCACCAGCTTTAGCTGGTGGTTGTTTAGTTGGTGATCTGGAAGGGTGTTTTTCTCGGCATTATTCGGTATGCAGTCGATGTTCATCGGTATCTTAGAATACATTGACTCAATCCATATCTATCTCCAGCGGCGTCCAGCAGTGGTGAAAAAGGAAAAGGTAAGTTTTGATTGATTGGGCCTCCATATCGAGCAATTGGCACCGGAGAAGGCTTGCATATCTAAGCATGATCTTGCTGCTTAATGCCGCAGGTTTTTTCTATTACATTTATTGTTTAATGGTAAATGGTTATTTACCTAGCCCATTTTTATATAATAAGTCTGATACTTTCATGGACCTGTTTAACGTATTGTACTGGGCATACAATGATGGTCGCTATACAGAATGGGGTTCTGTTTATCCGCCGCTAAACTTTATTATTTTGAAGCTTGTTAACTTTGTATTTGCTGGCGGAGGGTTTGGAGACCCAGCACTTATGCGTGACAACTCACCATTTGTCATCGCAGGTCTCTGCCTTGTTTATCTCGCAGTTCCCGCTATTGTATTAAAAACAAGGGTCTGGGAAGATTTTACAAGAATCGAAAAATTTCTAATCTATTGTGCAATCGTACTTAGTGCACCCATGCTTTTTGCCTTGGAGAGGGGAAATTTGATTCTGCTCGCTCCAATCCTCTTGGCTCTTGCCTTTTCAAGAATCGGCATCGCAAGGATTTTCTGTATAGCACTGCTAATTAACATCAAGCCATACTTTGCTCTTCTTCTGATTTACTACATAGCAAGAAAAGATTGGAAGGGGTTTGCAACCTGCGCTGTGCTTTCGGGCTTGGTATTTTCAGTATCGGGATTGGCGCTGGATAACCATTTCCTCGTTTTTTTTACAAATCTATTTAATTTCTCAAAAGAAGCGGGGCTTTTTTCCCTAAGGGGAGTGATGGCGATGCCATCAAGCATTTCCGCCTTTTCTTATGTGCTCAAGAACCCAGATGGGGCCATGATGGCATCAGGCTTTTTAAATCCGGCGAGCATTGCAATTATTGTATATATTATTGAAGCGGCAAAATGGGGCGTGCTTGCAATTTCCTTGGTCATACTGTTTGTGAGATCGAGGCTAATAGGTGATACAGAAGCGCTCTCTTTATTGGTTGTCATCATAAGCAATTTAGGCGTCTGGGTCGGCGGCTATACATTTATTTTATATATCGCACTGATTCCCATCTTTATAAAAATGCGTGCAACATGGCTGTATATCGGCTTGTTATCGCTAATGGCAATACCTTTAGATATTATTCCCTTATTGGATGGTTTTATTGGGGCGCAATATTCCTACCTTGCCGGCGCATACGTTAATGTTCAGTGGACTTTGGGGCTGGGTAGCGTGATTCGGCCAGTTTTGAACATATTGTTACTGCTAATATTGTCATTTGAATTTTTCGCAAGAAAGCCGCATACATATGAGCCAATGCCTGCGGAGCGGAGTCTGATTTTGTGGCCGCAGGTTAGCCCACCTAAAAATTAGATCCTAACTTTTAGCAACCAAATCATTGTGAAATACCCCTATTACATCGTTGCCCCCAGCTATATCCGAACCTCTGCCGGGGTCAGAGTTCTTTATAAGCTTTGTGACCTTATCAACAAGGCGGGCGGCTCGGCGTTCATTTATTTAAGGCCTCACTCGAACCATGATTTGGCCTCATCGCCCATGGATGTGGCGCCATTCTTGACCAGGAAAATTGTTGACTATCACTTCGACAACGGTTTAACACCCATCGTTATCTATCCGGAGACATTTCGCATCAGTCGATTTTCTGCGCCAGTACGTGTTCGTTATATTCTTAACTACGATGACTTGCTGTTTCAGAATGATTCTTTGGAAGATGATGATTACCTTCTTTCGTACAGCGCCAACATCGCAAGCAAAATCCATATCGAAAAACCCGCCAGTACGATTTTCCTGCCGGTATCCGACCCCACTTTTTACTGCCCCCCGATCCATGAAAAAAGAAATGGGGGCGTTTTTTATGCGGGTAAATTCAAATACCGCTTTTCTGGCAAGACTTTTCCAATTACGAATGGCATGCCAGAAATTACACGAGATGAATTGGGTTCCCAAACGCCAGAACAAATTCGTGCACTATTTCAAAGCTCGGAATTTTTCTATTGCTATGAGGATTCTGCCTTAGCGCTTGAGGCGATGCTGTGTGGTTGCCCTGTGATTTTTCTGCCAAATGAGTACTTTCGGCAGACACTCGGCGCGAAGGAGATGGCCAGTTTAGGTTATGCTTGGGGTAATTCGCCGGAGCAAGTGGCTCATGCCAAAGCGACTGTTAAGCAAGCCCGAGAACGCTACCTTTTCTTGTTGGATCAAGCTGGATCGGCGGTAAGAAATTTTATAAAGAACAGCCAGCCTCTGGCTGAAAATACCCCTTATAAAAAACTCTTTGCGACGCAATTTTTATCCAATCCCTCTTCGCTCCAGAAAATATTGGATTTAACGCGGTTTTTAAGAGAAGTCATTCAAGATAGAGGTCTCAGAAAGACCATAAATATAGTGGTGAAGCGCCTTCGTTCTGGGCGTATTGCACTGCACTAATATGAGACTATCACTCAGCTACCTTGTGGCTCCTGCTCATATCGTAGCGCTACAAAAAACCATCCAGGCTGGCACGGGTTTTATTACCGCTGTTCTGGTTACTATTTTTCTTTCGCCAGAGGAGCAAGGGTATTTCTTCACCATGGGGAGTTTGCTCAGCAGCTACACCCTGCTGGATCTGGGGCTGTCCAGCCTGTTGGTTCAAGTAAGTGCCCGTTATTTTTCAGGGCTGGAATGGGGAAAGAATGGCGAGCTTGGCCCGGTAAATACTCAAAAATCCAACTTCCTGGCCTTGGTACATTGGACCGTTCGTTGGTATACCTTTGCCGGATTCGCCACCCTTATGCTCGCGCCAATAGGCTATGCCTATTTTTACTTTGCCAAAACGACGGATCATGTCGCTTGGCAATTACCTTGGGTGGCTATCGTGCTTTCTATCGCCATCAGCATGCCTGGGATTGGATTCCTTGCCATTCTGGAGGGTACGGGAAGAATCAAAACAACCTATGCGCTACGCATCGCGCACTACATATTGGGCGCGCTCATGGCCTGGGCTTTGCTGCTGAGCGGAAATGGGTTATTCGCTCAAGCAATGGCGCCGGTTGCGATCGCTTTGGTTGTTTCGTATTGGGTGAAAACTCAGTATGGCCTACTAATTAAAGCGTGCCTGCATGAAGAATCCAGCTTTAGCTGGAAACGCGATCTTTGGCCGCAACACAAACGAGTGGCCATTACCTGGTTCAGCAACTATTTATTCCTTCACATACCCACTCCCGTGGTTTTTTATTTTGTGGGGGCCAAGGCTGCCGGTCAAATGGGGTTGTCAATGACGGTCGCGAATGTTCTGGGCGCTATTTCTATGTCTTGGGTAACAGCGATTACCCCTCGGCTGACCACCCTGGTTGCACAAGGAAAATTTGTTGAGGGGCGGGCTTTGTTTCGTCATGGGCTTCTGATTGCACTCCTGCTTTTATTGCTTGGCAGTTTTTTCTTTGTAGGCTTGGCTATGCTTGTTCAGGGCAATGATTTTGCCATGCGCATTCTCAGCCCAGGTCAGCTGGCGTTGCTTCTTCTGGTATTCGCGGGGTTCCACATCTTTAATGCGCTCTCCATTTATTTCAGAGCATTCAAGAAAGAGCCATTAGCCGTTCCGAATCTGCTAGCAACCGTGGCCATCTTTATAGGCAGTTGTTTAATGGCCCAAAATTATGGGGTTACCGGCGTTATTGGAATTATGGCGAGCGCGTATTTGATTTTGAGCATTTACGTAGTCATGGGTTTTTTGAAAACAAACCCGAATATTTCATAAAGGCGCCGGCATTCGGCGCGGACAGATAGTGCGCCACGAGTTCACATGGCAAGCGCGCCTCCGAGATTCAACTTTAGCGTCGAAATGTGGATTATTCAGGGCATTCATACATATCTGTGTTTTTGACGGGAATATGTATAATTCGGTATGCTTGATCGAAAGTTAACACCTACCTTGTTGCGGCTTGCTGCGGCTTTTCCGATTGTGGCCGTTACCGGGCCACGGCAATCAGGAAAGACGACGCTGGCACGTGCAGTCTTTCCGGATAAGCCTTATGTTACCCTGGAAGACCCGGCAGAACGCGCTTTCGCGCAGGAGGATCCGCGAGGTTTTCTGGCTCGGTTTTCGGCGGGGGCGATCTTTGACGAGGCGCAGCGCTGGCCCGATCTCTTTTCGTATCTACAGGGCATGGTGGATGCGGATCGTTCCCCGGGGCGTTTTGTCCTGACCGGTTCGCAGCAGTTTGGCCTCCTCTCCGGGGTGACCCAGTCGTTGGCTGGGCGTGTCGGAATGACGCGATTGTTGCCTTTGGCTCTGGGGGAGTTGCCGGAGGAAAGCGGCCGGCGCATGGAGCTGGATGGGTTGATGGTGAGAGGCGGGTACCCTGTTTTGCATGCCCTGCCAGTGACGCCAGAAGACTGGTTCGCAAGTTATGTGGCGACCTATGTGGAACGAGACGTTCGCCAAGCGCTCAATGTGCAGGATCTTTCGACTTTTCAGCGATTTTTGCGTCTTTGCGCAGGGCGTACGGGCCAGTTGCTGAATTTGAGCGCGCTGGCGGGCGAGGCGGGTATTTCGCAGAGCACTGCGCGAGCCTGGATGTCGGTACTGGAGGCGAGCGATCTTGTTTTTTTGCTGCCTCCTTATCATCGGAATTTCGGCAAGCGTCTTATCAAGTCACCCAAGCTTTATTTTGTGGATGTGGGGTTGGCCTGCTGGCTATTGGGTATTCGCAGCACCGAGGTCTTGGCTCTGCATCCCCTGCGTGGCGCGCTGTTCGAAACATTGGTGGTAAGCGAATTTCTCAAGGCTCGCTGCAATGCCGGGCTGCCGCCCGATATTTATTTTTGGCGAGACAATAATGGCGTGGAGGCTGATTTGCTCTTTGAACAAGGGGGGCGATTGCAGACGGTGGAGATCAAGTCAGGACAAACGGCGACCGGGGATTACATCCGCGCAGGTCAGCGGTCATCTCGTTTTGCTGGCGATGAAGCCATGATGCCTTGGTTGATTTACGGTGGTGAGCAGAGCTATGAGCGCAGCGGTGTTCGTTTGATGGGCTGGCGTGAGATGGCTACTTTCAAATGCGCCACTCCGTGAACAGATAGAAATGGAAAAACTGGGTTTACTGGTGCCTACTTACAACGCGGGTAAACTATGGCGTCGTTGGCTGGACGCACTTGCTGTCCAGACCTGCAAACCGGAAAGGTGTCTGGTGATCGATTCAAGCTCTGGGGATAATACGGCTGAATGGGCGAAGCAGGCGGGGCTTGATGTGCATGTCATTTCTTCCAGGGAGTTCAGCCACGGGGGCACCCGCCAGCTTGGTGTAAACATGTTGGTGGATGCCGAGATTATCGTTTTACTGACCCAGGATGCGATTCTGGCCGACCCCCGCGCCTTGGCAAACCTGGTGGGGGTTTTCAGGGATAAAAGTATCGGGGCTGCTTATGGCCGCCAACTGCCTCATGCTGATGCAAAAGCCTTGGGTGCACATGCGAGGATTTATAATTACCCCTCGCAGTCTCAGGTCAAAACGCTGGCCGATGCGCCGAGGCTGGGCCTTAAAACGCCTTACATGTCGAATTCATTTGCGGCTTACCGGCGTGAAGCGCTTGAGGCTGCCGGAGGGTTTCCGGGTGATGTCATTCTGGCGGAGGACATGGTGGTTGCTGCGCGCATGCTGATGCGCGGCTGGCATGTTGCATATTGTGCCGAGGCAAAGGTTTATCACTCGCATGATTACAGTATGCTGGCTGAGTTTCGCCGTTATTTTGATACGGGTGTCCTGCATGCGCGCGAAAAGTGGCTGCTGGAAACTTTTGGCAATGCGGAGGGCAGTGGCAAGGGATTTGTTTTGTCTGAGCTGAGTTATCTGGCCAAGAATGCACCTTGGCTGATTCCCATGGCGCTCATGCGGACAGGCGTGAAATATTTGGGTTATCGACTGGGCAGGAATGAGGCGTTTATTCCTGCAGCGGTGAAGCCATTTTTGAGTATGAATCGTGGTTACTGGCGAAAAAGTTAAATGAAAACTGGGGGTATGCTCAAGGGGCATGGAAGTTCTCTTCATCTGGCGATGTATGTGCTGGATTGGAGTTTGATCGTGCTTGCAGCGGTGCTGGGGCACTATTGGTATCTCGGCGACTGGGCTGTACCGCAGAGTTATCAGATACTGATCGGGGTGAGCATTTTATTTGCGGGCCTGATCTTTCCGCAATTTTCGCTTTATAAAATCTGGCGAGGTGTGTCTTTGGCCGAAGAGGCCCGCAGCGTCCTGATCGCCTGGACAACGGTGTTGTTCTGCTTGTTTGGTTTTGCTTTCCTGACTAAAACCGGTGCGGCTTTTTCTCGTGGCTGGATCAGTTACTGGGCGCTTCTGGGTTGGGTGCTTTTATTTGCTGGCCGAATCGGCCTGCGGGTTGGGTTAAGGTCGTTACGACGCTGGGGCTTTAACCAAAGGCAGATTGTCATGGCAGGGGACTATGCGCTCTCTCAGGAAGTCGCGGAGCGCTTGCAGCATTCGCCATGGGCGGGCTTGCAGGTTATTGGGGTGTTTGGGGATCGTCCGGTTTCCCAGGAGAGCAATACGAGCATACCTTTGCTGGGGTTTATCGATGATCTGGAGACGTTTGCCGGTGAGAGGGGTGTGGACCAGGTCTGGATTACCTTGCCTCTCAAGGCTGAGGATACGGTAAAAAGAATCATGTTTCTGTTGCGCCATTCGACGGTGGATATTCGTTGGGTGCCGGATATTTCCAGTTTTCGCCTGATCAACCATTCCATGTCTGAAATCGCCGGCATGCCGGTGTTAAGCCTTTCAAGCAGCCCCATGGTTGGTGTTAGCCGTTTGCTGAAGGCTCTGGAAGACAGATTGCTTTCAGCCCTGATCCTGATTTTGATCAGCCCATTGCTGGTAGTGCTCTCCGTCGGAGTGAAACTGAGTTCTCCCGGCCCGATCTTTTATCGTCAGGAGCGCGTGGGCTGGAATGGCAAGTCATTCATGATGCTCAAGTTCCGCTCCATGCCTGTTGATGTGGAAAAGAATGGTGTTCAATGGGGCGGGGCGAGGAACAAGGAGGCAACGCCATTCGGCGCATTTCTACGAAGGACAAGTCTTGATGAGTTGCCTCAATTCATCAATGTCTTGAAAGGCGATATGTCTATCGTCGGCCCTCGCCCCGAGCGGTCCATGTTCGTGGAGAAATTCAAGGACGAAATCCCCGATTACATGAAAAAACATCTGGTGAAGGCCGGCATCACTGGTTGGGCACAGATTAACGGCTGGCGGGGAGATACGGACCTGTCCAAACGCATCGAGTACGATCTTTACTATATTGAGCACTGGTCGTTGTGGTTTGATTTGCGCATCATTCTGCTGACTGCGTTCAAGGGGTTTGTTAGCAAGAACGCGTATTGAGAGAAGGTTTGCACCCAAGGCCAAGTAACATCTGATCAATGAAAGATGCGTTAAGCCGCATTGCGCAAGTGCATATCCACATGAATGTCGCTGAACGGGCAGATCACCCCCCCGCGATCGGTGCGCTCCACTAGGCCCAGAGCGGCAAGCGCGCGGGCGTCTTCATGGACGCGCTTCACATCCCGCCCAACCCTGCGGGCCAATTCGCGCACCGATAGCGCTCCGGCGCCCTGCAGGGCATTGATCAATACCCAGCGCCGTTCTGTCATGTGTGAGAAAAACGCGGACGGGGAATCAAAATTGAGCGTTTCGCCCTGGTAGGTGCTGGCATGAAAGGCTGTCTTCGCCGCTTGCCGCAATGCCCCCTGCCAGTCCGGCTGTATGGTAATGGTCAGTGTTCTTGCTTCCATCGCTCAACCTCCTCGATAAAATCATCAATCAGCCTGTCAACCGTAGCAAACACATAGGGCAGTTCCACGTCGCCTACATGCTTGTGATCGCCTTTGCCACGTTCGTTATCAAAGCCGACTACGCGGCGACCGCTTTCCACATAGACCAGCCGGTACTTGTATTGGTGCTCTGATGGCGGCACCGGCTCGGGCACGCGCCAGACGACCAATTCAATCCCTGTGCCATCATCGGAAACATTGCGGAATCGGGTAATCAGGTCGGCCTGCATGTTGGCAATAATGCCAACATGCGGATATATTGTCAATCGAAAGGCGGGATGCCGTTTTCACGAAGAAACAACTTACCAGTTGATTTCCCAAGCCGTCTTGTACCCCACCATGCATTCCGCCAGCCCGGCTGGAATCCTCGCCAATTCCGGCCTGACGGGAATGCGCCCCGCCATGATCTCAGCCGCTTGCTGCGGATAGCGCGGCTCCTCGCCCGGCTCGGCGAAGCCTTCCGGGTGGATCGGCTGGTTGGCGGCATCGTATTTGTCCGAAGCGCCCAGGGCGTGAAACAGCTCGTGCGTGATGACCACGTTGTTCTGCGCATTCTGCTTGTTCAATGCAAATGCATGCACCACCCCCACCAGGCCCTTGTGCAAGCCGAGCGAGTGTTGCAGCGGTTTGCCATCCTCGCCCTGGTGATACACCACAAACAGGCGCACCGCGCCGAGGCTGCCCCAGAAGGGGGTGTGCTCGAAAGCGTAGTAGCGCAGCCCGAGGCTCCACAGGATGGCGGAAAAGGGCGAGTGACGGCCTTGCGGAGGAGCGGGCGGCATGGCTGTGATTTCTCCGGCAAGCCGGATGTTCACTGGCGGCAGGTCCTTGCCGCGGTATCGTTCGGACTGGCTGACGATGAAGCGGCCGATTTCCTGAAAATCATCCTGCTTGAGGCCGGCGATGTATGCGTCCACTTCCGCCGTGCCATCGCCGTTCACCGGGTAAATCGTCACATCGAGCGGTCGCAGCCAGTTGCGCACCACCGTGCTTTCCCAGTAAGTCATGCCGGCGGCAGCGGCCAGCAAAGTGAGCAAAAACAGGATGCGGATGGCGCGGAATGACATGTTAGCCGCTATTCCCCCAGGTAGGCATGGCGCACCTGCGGGTCGTTGAGCAGTTTGGCGGATTCGCCGGAGAGGCAGATTGTGCCGTTTTCCATGACATAGGCCCGATGGCTGGTTTCCAGCGCCAGCTTGGCGTTCTGCTCCACCAGCAGGATAGTCACGCCTTCGGCCGAGATGGCGCGAATGGTCTCGAAGATTTTATTGACCATCAGCGGCGCCAGCCCCATGCTCGGCTCGTCGAGCAACAGCAGGCGCGGCCGGCTCATCAGGGCTCGGCCGATGGCGAGCATCTGCTGTTCCCCGCCGGACAGGGTGCCGGCCTGCTGGGCCTTGCGTTCGAACAGGCGCGGGAATAAGTGGTAATTTTTTTCCAGATCGCTGCGGATGGCGGGCTTGTCGGCGCGGCTGTAAGCGCCCATGAAGAGATTCTCCTCCACGCTCAGGCGGCCGAAAATGCCGCGCCCTTCCGGTACCAGCGCGATGCCCTGGCGCACCAGGTCGAATACTGGCGCCTGGGCGATGGACTTGCCCTGATATAAAATTTTTCCGTGCGCGGGCAAGAGCCGCGCCAGCGCCTTGAGGGTCGTGGTTTTTCCTGCGCCATTGGCACCGATCAGGCACACCAGTTCGCCAGCGGCGACTTCAAGATCGATGCCCCTGACCGCCTTGATGCCGCCATAGGATACGCTCAGGCCGCGCACTTCGAGCAGGCTCATGCGATGGCTCCGCCCAGGTAAGCCTCGATCACCCGCGGGTCGCGCTGCACCTCTGCGGGTGTGCCTTCAGCGATTTTTTTGCCATAATCCAGCACCACCACCCTGTCGCACAACCCCATCACCAGCTTCATGTCGTGCTCGATCAATAGCAGGGTCACGCCATCGGCGCGGATGGTTTGCAGCAGTTGTTCCAGCGTCGCGGTTTCGCTCGCGTTCATGCCGGCGGCAGGCTCGTCGAGCGCCAGCAATTTTGGCTCCGTGGCCAGCGCGCGGGCGATTTCCAGACGGCGCTGGTCACCATAAGAAAGGTGTTTCGCCAATGTCTGCGAGTGCCTGGTGATGCCGACATAGGCCAGGAGTTCATGGGCGCGGCGGCGAATACTCGCTTCTTCCCTGCGCGTTCCGGCACTGCGCAGGATGGCGCCGAGCACACCGGCATGGGTGCGTACATGACGGCCCACCATGACATTTTCCAGCGCGCTCATATTGGCGAAAAGGCGGATATTCTGGAAAGTGCGCGCCAGCCCCAGAGCTGTTACCTGGCTGGGTTTCTGGCCATGAATGGGGTGGCCGTCCAGGGTTATCTGGCCGGAGCTCAGGGTGTACAGGCCGGTCAACACGTTGAACAGCGTGGTCTTGCCCGCGCCGTTTGGCCCGATCAGGCCGAAGATCTCACTGTTCCTGATACTGAAGGAAACCTCGCTCAGCGCAGCCAGACCGCCGAAGTGTTTGCTCACATTTTCCGCGCGCAACAGGCTCATGGCTTAGCTTTTTGCGCCATTGAGTGCTTCCTGTCCGCGTTCCAGCACCTCTGCTTCGCTGCTGAATTCGCGCTGGCGCGTCTTTGACGGCCACAGCCCGGCGGGGCGGAAAATCATCACCACGATCAGCGCCAGACCGAAAATCAGCATGCGCAGGTCGGCCGGGTCCACCACCACGCGCCCGAACAGGGCTTCTTCGAGCGGGCCGATATAACGCAGTGCCTCGGGCAGAACGGTGAGCAGGATGGCGCCCAGGATCACGCCCGGAATATGTCCCATGCCGCCCAGCACCACCATGCACAGGATCATGACGGATTCCATCAGGTTGAAGCTTTCCGGGCTGACGAAACCCTGGAAACCGGCGAACAGGCCGCCGGAAATCCCGCCGAAACTTGCGCCCATGGCGAAAGCCAGCAGCTTGATGTTGCGCGTGTTGATCCCCATCGCCTCGGCCGCCACCTCGTCCTCGCGGATCGCCACCCAGGCGCGGCCGATGCGCGAATCCTGCAAGCGCAGCGAGATGAACACGATCAACAGGGCCAGCGCCAGGAACAGGTAGTAATAGGCGTAAATGCCCGGCAGCTGCATGCCGAACAGTTCAAACGACTGGCTGAGGGAAACCCCGCCCGCGCCGATCGGGTCGATCATGCTGATGCCCTGCGGCCCGTTGGTGAGATTCAGCGGCGCGTTGAGATTATTGAGGAAAATGCGGATGATCTCGCCAAACCCCAGGGTCACGATGGCAAGATAGTCGCCACGCAAGCGCAGGGTCGGCGCGCCCAGCAGCATGCCAAACATCCCGGCGACCAGTGCCCCCAGCGGCAGGATAAGCCACACCGGCAGGTGCAGGCCGAAGTGCGGCGAAGCCAGCAGGGCATAAAGATAGGCGCCAACGGCATAGAAGGCGACGTAACCCAGATCGAGCAGGCCGGCATAACCGACCACGATATTCAGCCCCAGCGCCAGCATGATGTAGAGCAGGACAAAATCGAGGATGCGCACCCAGCCGTTACCCAGTCCAGCGCCCACCAGGAAAGGCGCGGCCGCCAGCAGCAGGCCGAGCAGGACAAACGCCAGCATGGCCGCGCGGCGGTCGGATTTGAGCTGCTGCCAGCTACCAGGCATGGCGGAATCCGTCATTTAATCCGTCATTGCGAGGAGCAAAGCGACGAAGCAATCTGTTTTCCGTGGGCTCCACGAAAGGGCGAGATTGCTTCGCTACGCTCGCAATGACAGGCCGGGATGGGTTCATGGCCGCTCCGCCACCCGTTCACCCAGCAAACCCGAAGGCCGGAACACCAGCACCCCGATCAGCACGAAAAACGCGAACACGTCCTGGTAGTGGCTGCCGAGGAAACCGCCGCTGAGGTCGCCGATGTAGCCCGCGGCCATGCTCTCGATCACGCCCAGCAAGAGGCCGCCCAGCATGGCGCCGGCGATGTTGCCGATGCCGCCCAGCACCGCCGCGGTGAAGGCCTTGAGGCCGAGCAGGAAGCCCATGTAATAGTGCGCAATGCCATAGTAGGCGCTCACCATCACCCCGGCGATGGCGGCCAGGGCCGAGCCGAGAATGAAGGTGAAGGAGATCACGGCATTGACGTTCACCCCCATCAGGCCGGCAATTTCCGGCGCCTGGGCGGTGGCGCGCATGGCGCGGCCGATGCGGGTTTTTTGCACCAGCAGCACCAGCCCCGCCATCAGCATCAGCGCCAGCAGGAAGATGAAGATTTGCAGGTCGGTGATGCCCGCGCCGGCAATTTCATGGCGCGTCATCGGCAGGATGGGCGGAAAGGAGATGTACGATCGCCCCCAGATGATCATGGCCACGTTCTGCAACACAATGGATACGCCGATGGCGGTGATCAGCGGCGCCAGGCGCGGCGCGCGGCGCAAGGGCCGATAGGCGATGCGCTCGATGGCGAAACCCAGCACCATGCAAACGCTAATCGCCACCAGCAGTCCGGCGGCGACGATCATGATGCCGGGCAGATCCACCCCGCTGGCGAGCAGCACATTCACCACCGCCAGCGTGACCATGGCGCCAATCATCACCACCTCGCCGTGGGCGAAGTTGATCAGTTCGAGGATGCCATACACCATGGTGTAGCCCAGTGCGATCAGGGCGTAGACACTGCCCAGCACCAGGCCGTTTATGAGTTGCTGAAGGAAGATATCCAAAGCGGGTTACTTGGCTGGCGCGGTGCCGCCCACGGTTTCCAGCACTTCCCACTTGCCGTTTTTCACCTGGTACAGGGTAATCGCGCCATCCTTGATGTCGCCCTTGGCGTCAAAGCTGACCTTGGCCGTCACCCCGTCATGCGTGATGCCGGCCAGTACCGGCAGGTATTTCGCCGGGTCGGCGGAATCGGCCTTCTGCATGGCGGCGATCATGACGCTCACGGCATCGTAGCAATAAGGCGCGTAAAGCTGGATCTGGCCGTACTTGGCGTTGAATTTGTCGCCGAATGCCTTGCCGCCTGGCATCTTGTCCAGCGGCAGGCCGGGCAGCGAGCTGTATGCGCCTTCGGCGTTGCCACCCGCCAGCTTGATGAACTCCGGCGTGCTGCCGCCATCCCCCATGAGGAATTTGCCATTCAGCCCCAGGGTCTTGAACTGCTTGAACATCGGGCCGCCCTGGGCATCCATGCCGCCGAAGAACAACACGTCGGCATTTTTGGCTTTTACCGCCGTCAGAATCGCCATGAAATCCGTGGATCTGTCCGTGGTGTACTGGCGCGTCACAACCTCTGCGCCAGCCGCTTTCGCCGCCGCTTCGAACTGGTCCGCCAGGCCCTGACCATAGGCGGTGCGATCATCGATGATGGCGACTTTCCTTGCCCCGAGCCGGGTCACGGCAAAATCGCCCAGCACCTTGCCCTGCTGGACGTCATTGGGCATCACCCTGAAAGCGGTCCTGAAGCCCTGTTCGGTGTACTTGGGATTGGTCGCGGAAGGGGAAATCTGCACGATACCGGCGTCGGAATAGATTTTCGAGGTGGGAATGGTGGTGCCGGAATTGAGGTGGCCGATGATGCCGTTGACTTTCTCGTCCACCATCTTCTGTGCCACGATGGTGGCGGTTTTGGGGTCGGCCTGGTCGTCCTCGCTGAGGAGTTCGAAGCGGACTTTCCTGCCGCCGATCATCAGGTTTCTGGCATTGGCGTCATCGATCGCCATGCGCGTGCCGTTCTCGTTGTCCTTGCCCAGATGCGCTTGCGGTCCTGTAAGTGGCTGAATCGCGCCGATCTTGACCACTACCTCGCCATCCGCGGCTGGCGCCGCCTCCTTCTTGCCGCAGGCGGCAAGGTTGAGCAGCAAGGTGGAAAGCAGTACAGCGAGCAGGCGCGATTTCAATTTATTTTCCTCTGATTCATGTTTGGCTCACGAAGCCGCCTATTCTATCGAACTCAGCGCCCTAAAAAAACAAAAAGCCAACCCGGGGGTTGGCTTTTGGCGATGCATGGTGCGCCAGCTTAGTACTTGCGGGTCAGAATCCAGTCCACCAGGGCCTTGATATCCGCTTCCTTGACCGCGGCGTTCGGCGGCATCGGGATTTCGCCCCATACGCCCTTGCCGCCAGCCTTCACCTTGGCTGCCAGTTTGGCTGAGGCGGCCTTGTCACCCTTGTACTTGGCGGCAACATCCTTGTAGGCCGGGCCGACAATCTTCTTGTCCACGCCGTGGCAGCTCATGCACGCGCTTTTCTGCGCCAGCGCCATCATTGCCGCTTCATCGGCCGCATTGGCGTAACCGGAAACCAGTACAGCTGCTGCTGCAGCCATTCCCAACCAGGTAGCTTTCATAATCGACTCCTCAAAAAAACAAAAAATTATGGTAAATAATAAATTTGCAACAAAACCACAAAATCTGGAGCTGGCTATCTTAAACTAACCTGCTGCCATTGCAAGAATTTTTGCACACGCAAGCTGACAGAAACCTGAACAAAAACAGATTCCGGAAAAAACTTTGCCGGCTACTGCCCCGGCGGCGGCGTAACGCGCAGCACCTCGTCCATGGTGGTCACGCCCGCAGCCACCTTCTGCGCACCGCTGATGCGCAGCGGCCGCATGCCTTCCTTGTAGGCCTGCTCCCGGATCAGGGCGATATCGGCAGAGCTGGCAACGAGTTTCTTCAGCGCCGGCGATAGAAGCATGATTTCATAAATGCCGGAGCGCCCCAGGTAGCCGGTCATGCGGCATTCCAGGCAGCCTTTTGGTGCATTGATGCTGGCGGGTGGCGAGGCTTTCCAGGGCGCCACCATGGCGTTCCAGGCATCCTCGTCGATACCGGTTTTTTCCTTGCAGTGCGGGCACAGGGTGCGCACCAGCCGCTGGCCGAGCACCCCCAGCAGGGTGGAGTTGAGCAGATAGCCGGGCACGCCGAGATCGAGCATGCGGGTAATCGCCGAGGGCGCATCGTTGGTATGCAGGGTGGAGAGCACGAGGTGGCCGGTCAGCGCCGCCTGGATCGCCATTTCCGCCGTTTCCAGATCGCGGATCTCGCCTACCATGATGATGTCCGGGTCCTGCCGCATCAGGGTGCGGACGCCGCTGGCGAAATCCAGGCCGATGTTGTGCTGCACCTGCATCTGGTTGAACTGCGGCATGACCATCTCGATCGGGTCTTCAACCGTGCACACGTTGACCTCGGGCTGGGCCAGGGTGCGCAGTGTGGAGTACAGCGTGGTGGTCTTGCCCGAGCCGGTCGGCCCGGTGACCAGCACGATGCCGTTAGGCTGCGACACCATCTGGTTCCAGCGCTGTTCTTCCTGCTCGCCAAAGCCAAGATCCTTGAAGTCCTGCACGATCACGTCGGGGTTGAAAATCCGCATCACCAGTTTCTCGCCAAAGGCGGTGGGCATGGTGGAAAGCCGCAGCTCGATTTCCTGCCCGTCGGGAGTGCGGGTCTTGATGCGGCCATCCTGCGGGCGCCGCTTCTCGACGATGTCCATGCGCCCCAGGCCCTTGATGCGGCTGGTGATGGCAATCACCACTGGGGAAGGTATCTGGTACACATGATGCATCACGCCGTCGATACGGAAGCGCACATTGCCCGAATCGCGCCGCGGCTCAAGGTGAATATCCGATGCGCGCTGCTCGAACGCGTACTGGAACAGCCAGTCCACGATCTGCACCACGTGCTGGTCGTTGGCATCGAGATGGCCGGTACGCGACAGTTCGACCAGTTGCTCGAAATTGGCGATCCCGGACTGGCCCGCGCCTTCATGCGTTTTCAGCGCCCCTTTCATGGAGCGCGCCAGATTGTAGAATTCCGGCAGGTAACGCTTGATCTGCTCCGGGGTCGCGATCACGCGGCGAATCTCACAGCGCAGGATCTGCGCGATTTCCTTTTCCCATTCGCGCTCGAAAGGCTCGGCAGTCGCCACCACCACTTCGCGTGGGCTGGAAGCGATCGGCAGGACCATGAAGCGCGTGGCATAGGCATGCGACATGACCTTGGCCACGGCGGACACATCCACCTTGAGCGGGTCGATATGCTGGCAGGGCAAGCCCACTTTCCCCGCCAGCCACTGGGTCAGCTCATCAAGGTCAAGGCTCTGAAAAGGCGGGCGCGGATTTTTCCATTTCTGGCTTGCCACCACCACCAGCGGGTGCAGCTTGACGCCGCCCTGGTTGCGTGCCGGGAAATTGATCTTGTCGGCATTTGCCTGTGGCACCAGGCCGTCCGCAACCAGCTCGGCGAGAACTTCGTCGAGAGCAAGCTTGTGCTCGTGAGTGGACAAGGCCATGCGGCTTAACGCTTCAACTGTGAAACGTCTCGCACCGCGCCTTTGGCAGCCGAGGTGGTCATGAAGGCGTGCATCTGCGAAGGGCAGAGCAGGATTCCGCCGCCGCAGGCGGGGGATGCGACCCCGAAGCAGAATGCAGTACGCTGCATCACCGTTTCACCAGTTGCGACACATCCCGCACTGCGCCTTTGGCAGCCGAGGTGGTCATGGCAGCGTACGCTTGCAGTGCCTGGGACACCAGGCGTGCGCGCTTGGCAGGCTGCCAGGCCTTTGCGCCTTTTTCTTCCATCAGCGCGCGGCGGTGCGAGAGCTCTTCCCACGACACCATCAGGTTGATGCCGCGATTCGGGATATCGATCTCGATCGTGTCACCCTCTTCCACCAGGCCGATGGCGCCGCCCTCGGCCGCTTCCGGCGAAACGTGGCCGATACTCAAGCCCGAAGTGCCGCCGGAGAAACGTCCATCGGTGAGCAGAGCACAGGCCTTGCCCAGCCCCTGGGATTTGAGGTAACTGGTCGGGTACAGCATTTCCTGCATGCCGGGACCGCCGCGCGGCCCTTCATAACGGATCACCACCACGTCGCCGGCCACGATCTGGCCGGCGAGAATGGCCGCCACGGAATCTTCCTGGCTTTCGAAAATACGTGCCCGGCCAGTGAACTTGAGGATGCTCGCGTCCACCCCGGCGGTTTTGACGATGCAGCCATCCTCGGCAATGTTGCCATACAGCACCGCCAGCCCACCGTCCTGGGAATAGGCGTGGGCCAGGTCGCGGATGCAGCCGTTTTCCCGGTCGAGATCCAGCTCCGCGAAGCGCTTGTCCTGGCTGAATGCCACCGTGGTCGGCACCCCGCCGGGTGCGGCGCGGTAAAAGGTCTTCACTTTCTCGTCCGTGGTGCGGAGCACGTCCCAGTGCGCCAGCGCCTGTCCCATGGATGGGCTGTGGATGGTCGGCAGGTCGCGATGCAGCAGCCCGGCACGGTCCAGTTCGCCGAGAATCGCCATGATGCCGCCGGCGCGGTGCACGTCTTCCATGTGGTAGGTCTGGATGCTGGGGGCCACCTTGGAGAGATGCGGCACCTTGCGCGACATACGGTCGATGTCCTTCATGGTGAAATCCACGCCCGCCTCATGCGCCGCGGCCAGAAGGTGCAGCACAGTATTGGTCGAGCCGCCCATGGCGATATCCAGCGCCACGGCGTTCTCGAAGGCTTCGAAAGTCGCGATGGAACGCGGCAGCACCGACATGTCGTCGCGCTCGTAATGGCTCTTGGCGATAGCCACGATCAGCCGCCCGGCTTCGAGGAACAGGCGCTTGCGGTCGGCGTGCGTCGCCACCAGCGAACCGTTGCCGGGCAAGCCCAGGCCCAGCGATTCCACCAGGCAGTTCATGGAATTGGCGGTAAACATGCCGGAGCAGGAACCGCAGGTCGGGCAGGCGGAACGCTCGATAGCGGCTACGTCCTCGTCTGACTCCTTCGAATCGGCCGCGAACACCATGGCATCCACCAGATCGAGTGCCAGGGTTTTGCCGTGAATCACCGCCTTGCCGGCTTCCATCGGTCCGCCGGAAACAAAAATCGTGGGGATATTGAGACGCAGGGCCGCCATCAGCATGCCCGGGGTGATCTTGTCGCAGTTGGAAATGCACACCAGCGCATCGGCGCAGTGGGCATTCACCATGTATTCGACGCTGTCGGCGATCAGTTCGCGCGAAGGCAGGCTGTAGAGCATGCCGCCGTGGCCCATGGCAATGCCGTCGTCCACCGCGATGGTGTTGAATTCCTTGGCCACGCCACCGGCAGCCTCGATCTCGCGCGCCACCAGCTGGCCCATGTCCTTGAGGTGCACGTGCCCCGGCACGAACTGGGTAAAGGAATTGGCAATGGCAATGATGGGCTTGCCGAAATCGCCATCGGTCATGCCGGTAGCGCGCCACAAGGCGCGGGCGCCGGCCATGTTGCGGCCATGGGTGGTGGTGCGGGAACGGTATTGCGGCATCGCGGGACTCCAGATAAAAACACGTATAATTCCCGCATTCTAACCGAATTAGTCCGGCCCTCAATGCTCATCCACCCCCAGTTTGACCCCGTTGCTCTCCATCTCGGCCCCCTTGCCATTCACTGGTATGGCTTGATGTATCTCACCGCCTTCGCCTTGTTTCTCGGCCTCGGCCGCCATCGCATGCGCGCCCGTCCGGATCTGGGCTGGAGCAAACGCGAACTCGATGACCTGCTGTTCTATGGCGTACTAGGGGTGGTACTGGGTGGACGGCTGGGCTATATCGTGTTTTACAAGGCTGCCTACTACCTGCAGCATCCGCTGGAAATTTTTGCCGTATGGCAGGGCGGGATGTCCTTCCACGGCGGCTTTCTCGGCGTGCTGGTAGCGATGTGGCTGTTTGCGCGCAAGAGCGGCAAATCCTGGCTGGCCGTGACCGACTTCATCGCGCCGCTGGTGCCGCTGGGACTGGGCGCGGGGCGCGTTGGAAATTTCATCAATGGTGAATTGTGGGGGCGCCCCACCGATGCCGGCTGGGGCATGATCTTTCCCCAGGCAGGTGATGGCATTGCGCGCCACCCTTCGCAGCTGTATCAATTCGCGCTTGAAGGGCTGGCACTGTTCGCCCTGCTGTGGTGGTTTTCCGCCAAACCGCGCCCGGCCGGGGCGGTTTCCGGTTTGTTCCTGACCGGCTATGGCAGTTTCCGTTTCCTGGCGGAGTTCGCCCGCGAACCGGACAATTTTCTTGGCCTCCTCAGCCTTGGACTCTCCATGGGCCAGTGGCTTTCGCTACCCATGATTCTTGCCGGAATCGCCATGCTGCGCTGGGCCTATCGGCCCCGGTCATAACCCGGGAACATCCCGGGGGCACGGCAAACCCTCATTAATTTCAATTTTGCCGTGTCTGGGTTACCCTAAGAGGCACCCAGCATAAAACAGGAACCCACATGGTAAAGCCCAATTACTCTTATGAGAAACGCCAGAAAGAACTGGCGAAAAAACAGAAAAAAGAAGAAAAACAGCAGCGGAAGAATGCACCTGACAATAGCCAGAGCGAAGAGCCTGTGGTGCCACAAGCTGGCCAGCCAGACGCTGATAGCTAAGCATCAAGCAATGCGCCGTCCTTGCGCCCGAGAGGAAAATCAGAGTTCAGGGCAAGCATCCGCTCTCAAGAAAACCGCATACGATGTGCCAGCAGTACTTAGCGGGCCTTGGCTACGGCGCCTCCAAACAGGCTGAAATTCAGGACAACGCTTGTAGCGCCGGTTTGCGGGTCCACTTCCAGTTTATTTGTCGCGTAGACCGTCATAGTTTTGTTTTCTTCGTCATAGATAGCCATCGGCACGTACCCGGCCTCCATGACCTGCTGCGTTATTTCCCTGACGGCCTTGAGTGATTCTTCGTTTTCTTCCGGCATGGCCAATTCTTTTTTATCCAGCATGGCTATATGCAGGAAATCCGGGATGCAATTTTTTGGTTTTATCTCCGCGATGGCCGTTATGCCACGCTTTTTACCCCATTCCGCAGGCGTGTCGTAATAATGGAAAACCGCATGTGCAAATGTTTTCGCATCAACGCCATCCGGGCAAGTCATATAAAAAATATGTTGCATTTGCTCCGTTGAAAAACCCACTTCATAGGTTTTGCTGTTTTCTTCAGTTGCCATTTTCGTTTGACCTCTATATTCATTTTCATGGCAGCGATTATAAACCGCTAGCCGCCTGATTAACCCCGTGATCCGCTGCAAATCATCGCTTCTTCACGCGCCCTGGCCGATTCAGACCCCCGGTTTTCAGTTAACCGCCCGTTGAAAAAGTAAAGGCATCCGCAAAAAATTCATCCTCCGGCATTCCCTTTGCCGCAAAAGCCTGGCGTGCGGCATTGACCATCTGCGGCGCGCCACAGGCATAGACCTGGTATCCAGACAGATCGGCAAAATCATCCAAAACCGCCTGGTGCACCAGTCCCGTGCGGCCCGGCCAATTATCTTCCGGGAGCGGCTCGGACAGGACGGGGATGAAAGTGAAATGGGGATGCGCCTGCTGCCACTGCCCGGCCAGATGCGGCATATAGAGGTCGCGCAGGCTGCGCACCCCCCAGTAGAGCACCATTTCACGCTTGCTGCGTGTCTGGAATGCGTGCTCCAGAATGCCCTTGATGGGGGCAAAACCAGTGCCGCCGGCTATTAAAATGATCGGCTTGGTGCTGTCCTCGCGCAGGAAGAAACTGCCATGCGGCCCTTCGAAGCGAAGAATGGCTTTTTCCTGCATGCTGTTAAATACCTGATCGGTAAACGAGCCGCCCGGAATGTGGCGAATGTGCAGTTGCAGAAAGCCGTCATCATGAGGTGCGTTGGCCAGGGAATAACTGCGCCGTTTGCCATCCTTGAGCAGGATGTCGATATACTGCCCGGCAAGAAATTGCAGGCGTTCATTCGCGGGCAACTTGAGGTGCAGTATCATCACATCGTGTGCGATTTTTTCCATTTTATGCACGCGGCATGGCATGGTCTTGACTGGGATATCACGCGCCGCCCCGACCTCTCTGCATTCGATCACTACATCGGTGAGTGGCCGGGCAGTGCAGAACAGGGCCATTCCGGCGAGTTTTTCAGTTTCGCTGAGGACAGAGTCCTGATATTTTCCATAATCCACCTGGCCCTGCAGAATTTTCCCCTTGCAACTGCCACAGGCGCCATCGCGGCATCCGTAAGGAACGGCAAAGCCCTCGCGCAGGGCTGATTCAAGAATGGTTTCATGCTCCGGCATTGAATATTGGTGGTTGCTGGGCTTGATGGTGACTTGAAATGACATGGAACACCCTGATTGAGTAACAAATGCAAAAATTATTGATCGTAGGTTATGGCGACATCGGAACCCGGGCTGCCGCGCTGCTGTCCCATCGTTATCGCATTTACGGGCTGGCACGCAATGCCGCGGGCGCGGAAAGGGTTCGCAGCCAGGGTGTGACGCCCGTTCCAGGCGATCTCGACCAGGCATCCACTTTGGGGCGCCTTGGCGGTCTGGCTGATGCCGTGCTCCATTTTGCTCCGCCACAGCGCCAGGGCAGGCACGATCTGCGCACCCGCAACCTGCTTGCCGCTCTGACGCAAGGAAAAAGTTTACCACAGCGCCTGGTCTATATCAGTACCACCGGGGTGTATGGCGATTGTCAGGGTGGCGAGGTAGACGAGCTTCATCGTATTTGCCCGGCCACGGCCCGCGCGGTGCGACGCGCGGATGCGGAAGCCGCCTTGCGGCGCTGGGGGCAGCGCCACGGCGTCAGGGTGAGCATCCTGCGGGTGCCGGGAATTTATGCCGTTGGCCGTCTGCCGCTGGAGCGGCTGAAAAAAGGCATTCCGGCGCTACGCGAGGAAGATGACGGCTACACCAACCACATTCACGGCGATGATCTGGCACGCATTGCCGCCGCGGCATTAGTTCGTGGTCGCCACAACAGGGTTTACAATGCCTGCGACGATGTGCCGATGAAAATGGCCGATTATTTCGACCTCGTTGCAGACCATTGCAGGATCGACCGCCCGCGCCGGATTTCATGGCAGGAGGCGCAGCAGGAGATCTCGCCGGGCATGCTGTCCTATATGCAGGAATCACGCCGGATATTGAATCGCCGCATCAAGGTGGAATTGAAAGTGAAGCTGGAATATCCCGGCGTCCAGCAAGGGTTGAACGCAATGAAAGGAATGACTCATGCAAGCTAATCCCGGCAACGCCATCGGCGTGTTCGATTCCGGCGTCGGCGGATTGACGGTTGTGCGCGCCATGATGGAGCGCTTGCCATTCGAGAACATCATCTACTTCGGCGACACCGCGCGGGTACCTTACGGTGTCAAATCCGTGGAAACCATTTCCTACTACACTCGCGAAATTGCCGAATTCCTGCTGCAAAAGCAGGTCAAGATGCTGATCATCGCCTGCAATACCATGGCAGCCGTGGCCTCGCAGGTGGTGAAGGATCTTTCTCCGGTGCCTGTGCTGGATGTGATCGACGCCGGTGCGCTGGGTGCCATTGCGGCCAGCAACCGCAGGAAGGTGGGTATTATTGGCACGCCCACCACCATCAACAGTAATGCCTACGCGCGTGCCATCCACCAGTACGAGCCGGATGTGCGCATTTTTTCCCAGGCCTGCCCGCTGTTTGTGCCGCTGGTGGAGGAGGGCTGGCTCGATCACCCCGTCACCCGGCTCACCGCGCAGGAATACCTTAAACCGGTGCTGGCTCAGGATGTCGACACTCTGGTCCTGGGGTGTACCCACTACCCCCTGCTCAAGCCCTTGCTGCAGGACGTCGCGGGCAGCGGCGTGAAACTGGTGGATTCGGCCGAAGCCATGGCGGAGGAGGCCGCGGCGCTACTGGCCGGCCTTGACCTGGCCAACCCGCAGCGCAATCAGCCGGACTATCAATTCTATGTCACGGACGTGCCGCTGCGTTTCCAAACCATCGGTGAACGCTTTCTCGGGCGAACCCTCTCCAATGTACATGTAGTTAAGTGGTAAGTTGTCATCCAGGGCGCGTTGACACTAATTTCGCGCCCTAAAATAAAGGAGCTCATCAATGGCCAGGATATTGTATTTTTCCACTCTCGCCGAACGCCTTGGCAAAACCGCCGAGGAAGTGAAGCTTCCACACAGCGTGCAGGATCTGCGCGGCCTGCTGGCTTTTCTGCGCCAGCGCGGCGAAGAGTGGCCGGTTTACCTGATTGATGACAAGATCCAGGCCACGGTAAACAAGAATTTTGTCGAATTACATGCGGGGATCAACGATCAGGATGAAATTGGCCTGATGCTGAGCCGCCACAATTGACCGTGGCACGATGCAGACGAATTTTTGTTGTGCCGAATCATATATTGACGGCACGAACGTATTGGACCGGATTGTTTTTGTGTCCAGCGCGACCAATCGGTTGCAGAAATCCCCGGCATTCAAAGGGCCACTATTGAGGAAGGTTCAGCCTTGCGGCGGCGGAGCAGTCAGCAGGGCCAGCTGGGCGGCATCGAGATAGCACCATTCACCTTCTTCCAGCCCAAGCGATTCCAGCGTCAGGAGACCGATTGCCGAGCGTTGCAGGGCGCTGCAATGATTTCCGGTAGCCGCCAGCATGCGCTTGACCTGATGGTATTTCCCTTGTTCCAGCACGATTTCAACGCGGTGCGTATCCAGCGTGCGGCAACTCACTGCTGCTAGCGGGGCGGGTTCGTCATGGAGTTGCACGCCGGACAGCAATTCCTCGACCAGTTCTGGCGTGACCGGATCATGCGTAGTGGCAATGTAGATTTTCGGAACATGCCGTTTCGGGGACGACTGGGCATGAATGAAGGGGCCTTCGTCAGACATCAGCAAGAGGCCGGTGGTGTCATGATCGAGACGGCCAATCGGTTGAACGTCGCGCCAGGTGAATTGTTCCGGTAGCAGTGTCAACACGCCGGGATGGTGGCTGGTTTTTCTGGAGCATTCGAAACCGGCGGGTTTGTTCAGTGCAATATAGACATGCTCGCGATAGATCCAGGGTTCATCAAATACTGTAAAAGTCAGGCCAACTGTTTCAAAACTGGCACGATTGGCGGTTACAGTTTCTCCATCGATCGAGACTTCTCCGTGCGCGATCAGTTGCTGGCAGCCCTTGCGGGTGCCAAAGCCCTGCGATTGCAGGATACGGTCCAAAGTCTGTTTGCTCACCGGCGCCCTTGCCTCTCCATTAGAGGAAAACCCAATCCGGCACGCAGTTTATCGCAGAACGAAAAGACCTGCCATGAGGCGAACCTTTGATCTGCGCGATCGGCAGACGCTATTTGTCAGTGACGAGTCTTGAGGCTGGCGTCGAAAATTGCGACAGCATTTTCCGGAAACTGGAATTCGGAGAAAGCGCGGTGGATTTCCGATTTGTTGCATTCTGCATCGCGCTCCTCGAAGCAGATGCCGATTGAACGGCCGTTCGAGGCCAGGGTGGTGAATGCATAACGCCAGCGTTGAGCTTCTGCCAGACGCTCGCGCAGTTCGCGTTCGTTGCTGATTTCAATACCGGCTTTTTTCAGGGAATCAAGAAAACTATCAAAGGATTCATTGCTAAGGCTACCCATCTTACCCTCCGTTGGATGTCTGGCGGCAATCCGCCATGGGACATTCAACGCTGCGGCCTGAATCCGGGTTGACAGAGGATGATTAGTTATTGTTCATTTTGTTGAAGCGGCTATCCAGGCGCCCTGGTATGCAGCTTGAGCATGGCCGCCGGAAATTCACCCGCCAGCAGTTGCGGCAGCAGGGGCAGGCTCTTGTCCACGGCGGCGTCGATCAGTTCCTGCTCCTCGCGCCGTGCGGGATGCAGCACAAAATCCGCGACCTGGGATTTGTCGCCGGGATGGCCAATGCCCAGACGCAGACGCCAGAAGTCCTGGGTGCCTAGATGCGCAATGATGTCGCGCAGGCCATTGTGCCCGCCATGGCCGCCGCTTTTCTTGAGGCGGGCCTCGCCTGGCGGCAGGTCGAGTTCATCGTGAATCACCAGAATTTCTTCCGGGGTGATTTTGTAAAAGGCAGCCAGTGCGCTTACGGCCTGTCCGCTACGGTTCATGAATGTGGCGGGTTTGAGCAGCCAGGCTTCATATCCGGCGACGTGGATGCGTGCCGCCAGGCCGTGAAATTTCTTGTCCGGATTGAGCGACGCGCCGCGCGCGGTCGCGACGCGCTCCACCCACCAGAATCCCGCGTTATGCCGGGTATCTTCATATTCCCGGCCAGGATTGCCGAGTCCCACGATCAGTCGAATAGGCGGCATCTGCTTTCGTCCTTGTGAATAAAAAAAGCCCGTCAAGAATTTTGACGGGCTTTTCTGTTTTAGCGCCAGAGGCGCCCGATCAGGAAGCTGCTTCTTCGCCTGCAGCTTCAGTTGCGCCGCCGCGCGGGGTCGGAATGGTTACAACTACGGCATTGTCGCCGTGAGCCAGTTGCACGAATTCCACGCCCTTTGGCAGTTTGATTTCAGCCATGTGGATGGAGTGGCCTGCTGCCAGGCTGGACAGATCCACTTCGACGAACTCGGGCAGATCCTTGGGCAGGCAACTTACGTCCGCTTCTGTCATGACGTGGTTCACGGTGCTGCCGGTCAGCTTCACGCCCGGTGCTATATCGGTATTGGTGAAGTGGAATGGCACTTTCATGTGAATCTTCAGTTTCGGGTTGACGCGCTGGAAATCCACGTGCATCACCAGTTGCTTGAAAGGGTGCATCTGGTAATCGCGCAACAGAACCTTTTCCTTTTTGGAATTCAGGTTCATGGTGAGGATGGAAGAGTGGAAGCTCTCATGGCGCAGCGCATGATAGATTTCATTGTGGTCCAGTTCGATCACTGCGGTTTCTTCGCCAACGCCGTAGACGATGGCTGGGGTTTTGCCGGCATGGCGGAGACGGCGGCTCGCACCCGTTCCCTGCACCGTGCGCAAGGTTGCGTTAAATTCAATGGTCATTGCATTACTCCAAGTGTGTACAAAAAACCGCCCGCGACCAGGCGGTGTAACAAGCCGGTTTGTCGGGTTACGGCCTATGGCCTAACCCAACAAACCAAGCTATTCCATGAACAAGGAACTTACCGAGTCCTCGTTGCTGATTCTGCGTATCGTCTCGGCCATCAGTTCGGCTACCGAGAGCTGGCGGATACGACCACAGTTTTTGGCCTCTTCGCGCAGCGGGATGGTGTCGGTCACCACCAGTTCGTCGAGATGGGAGTTCATGACCCTTTCGACTGCGCTGCCGGACAGTACCGCATGGGTACAGTAAGCCAGTACCCGCTCCGCGCCATGCTCCTTGAGTGCAGCAGCGGCTTCGCACAGGGTGTTGGCGGTATCCACCAGGTCGTCCATGAGGATGCAGGTGCGGCCGGACACATCGCCAATGATGTGCATCACCTTGGCCACGTTAGGCTTGGGGCGACGCTTGTCGATGATCGCCAGGTCCGATTCCAGGCGCTTTGCCAGGGCACGGGCGCGTACCACGCCGCCTACGTCCGGCGAAACCACCATCAGGTTCTTGTGGTCATGCTTCCATATGTCGCCGAGAAGGATGGGCGCGGAATAAACATTGTCCACCGGGATATCGAAGAACCCCTGGATCTGGTCAGAATGCAGATCCATGGTCAACAACCGGTCCACACCTACGCTCTGCAGCATGTTGGCCACAACCTTGGCGGTGATTGCCACACGGGCGGAACGCGGGCGGCGGTCCTGACGGGCATAGCCAAGGTAGGGAATGGCAGCGGTAATACGTCCAGCGGAGGCGCGCTTCAGCGCGTCCACCATGACCATCACTTCCATCAGCGTGTCGTTGGTTGGCATGCAGGTGGATTGCAATACGAAAACGTCCCTGCCGCGCACGTTTTCGAGCAATTCGACCATCACCTCGCCATCCGAGAAGCGCCCGACGACTGCGCGCCCAAGATGAATATTGAGATGCTTCACCACTTCTTCAGCAAGCCGTGGATTGGCATTGCCGGTAAAAACCATCATGCTGCCGTACGCCATGAGGTGCCTATCTCAGCGAATAAAAAACAAAGGGGCGGGGTTTAAACACCCGCCCCTGAAATTTGGCTGGGGAGGTAGGGATCGAACCTACGAATGCCGGAATCAAAATCCGGTGCCTTACCACTTGGCGACTCCCCAATTAATCTAGTCTGCAAAATCCCGCAACGGGTGCCGGTCCAGCCCTCGCGCTACAAAACCCCGCCATTCGGCAGGCTTGCGCCTTAACACCTGGCTTGCCTCGTCTTCCGAGCCGAACTCCGCGAATACGCATGCCCCCGATCCTGTCATCCTGGCTGTTCCGTGCTGACCAAGCCAGTCCAGATATTCAGCCACCTCGGGATACCTTCTGCAAACAAGCGCTTGCAAATCGTTGCGCAAATCGGCTGTCAGGAGGAGCGGTATTTTGATCGAAGTCGTGTTTCGTGTCAATTCCGGCGCAGCAAAAATCTCTGCTGTCGGTACCGAAACAGGCGGGATCAGCACCACATACCAAGCCGGAGGGAGATGGATGGGCTGAAGGTGTTCGCCCACGCCCTCGGCAAATGCGCTTTCACCAAATATGAAGACCGGCACGTCGGCACCCAGTTGCAATCCCAGTTGCTGCAATTGGGTACGGGGGAGGTTGAGTTGCCACAGGCGGTTCAGGGCCAGCAGGGTGGTGGCCGCATCAGAGCTGCCGCCACCCAGTCCGCCGCCCATTGGCAGGCGCTTCTCCACAGCAATCTCCACACCTTGCGTACAGCCGGTATGTTCCTGAAGCAGGCGTGCTGCGCGCACCACCAGGTCTTTGTCAGGTGCAACGCCGTCCAGTTCGGTCTTGCGCACCACCTGTCCGTCGCCGCGAAGGCTGAAGCGCAGACTGTCGCCGTAGTCGATAAAACGGAATACGCTTTGCAGCAGGTGGTATCCGTCCGGGCGCCGCCCCACCACGTGCAGAAACAGGTTGAGCTTGGCTGGCGCCGGATAGGAGATGTCGCTCATGGCAGCTCCCAATCATCCACGATCAGCTTGAGTTCAAGTGTATCGTTGCGCATCGTGATGCGGGATGGCAGGACATGATTTCCTTCCATGCGGTAGTCCAGGTATTTGATATCCCACTCCTGCTGGCGCAAGCGGGTGATGCGCATGCCGTCATCACGCTCGCTTTCGGCCATGCTGCCGGGTGCCGGACGGCCGAGCACCCAGTATTGCATCCCGTCCAGCGGCAGGCGCCAGCCCAGCACCTGTTCGGTCAACTCTGCCGCGCTTTGTGCGGTGTAATGGCCGTCCGGGGTATCCAGCGTCACGATTTCCGCCTTGCGCTGTATGCGCGCCACGGTCTGTCCGAGGGGGGAGCGCAACTGGATCTCGTCTTCATTTGCATGATGCCGCCAGCTCAGATTGCCGGAAAACCCCTGTTCATCATGTTTCACCCCAATCCGGCCATTCATCTGGAACGATTCTGGTACGGTTTGAACGGCTGCCGCTGCTGGCAACCTGAGCACTGGCGTGGCGCAACCGCCCAGAAGCAGCGAGCCCAGCAGCAGCCAAAGCATGAAGCCGCTATTTGAATTTTTGCATGACATTGAGCAATACATCGTTTTCCGGGGAAAGTTTCAGGGCGGATTGCCACACCTTGCGCGCTTCATCATGCAGACCCTGCACCCAAAGCGCTTCGCCGAGATGCGCTGCAATTTCAGGGTCCTGGCGCAGTTCGTGGGCTTTTTTCAGCCACTCGACGGCCTTGCCATGCTCTCCCATACGGAAATAGGTCCAGCCCAGGCTGTCCATGATAAGGGGGTCATTGGGCGCCAGGGATAGCGCCTTCTCCGTCAACTGTAGCGCCTCTCCGAGACGGATGCCGCGTTCCGCAAAAGAGTAGCCGAGGGCATTATAGGCGTGGGCGTTGTCGGGTTTGAGCTGGATCAGCTGGCGCAGGTCTTTTTCCGCCACATCCAGCAGGTTGAGTTTTTCGGCACCCATGGCGTGGTCGTAAAGAAGTTCTGGCTGGCTGGGCAACTTTTCCAGCCCTTTCCCCAGCACATCAAAGGCATCCTGATGGCGTTTCGCTTCGCGTAGCAATTGCGCCTCAGCCTGGATCAGCAAGGTTCGCTGTGCATTATTCTGAGATTGAGCCTGTTGCAGATGAGCGCGCGCCTCATCCAGCCTGCCCTGTTTTGCCAGTATGCCGGCGTAGCGGATCTGGCCCCTGATGTAGTGTTCCCCGGGGCCTATGCGTGCGAACCATTCCGCAGCCTGTTCCAGCTGCTTGCGCTCTTCCGCCGCCTGGCCAAGGTAGAAGTGCGCCAGGTCGGCATCCTTATAGCCTGCGGCAAGCGCCTGCTTCAAATAGGTTTCTGCGGCTTCCAGGTCGGACACCTGCAGGGCAAGCAGGCCAATGGCAAAACTGATTTCGGCATTGTTGGGCACGTCATCCAGCACCCGCTGGAATTCCGCACGGGCCTGTGGATAGGCTTTTTCACTCACCAGCAGGCGGGCATAGGCGAGCCGCACTTCGCCGGACTTGGGGTAAGCGCGCAGAAAGGCGCGGTAAAATTCCAGGGCATCACTGGTGGATGTCTGCTGCAGCGCCTGCCCCTGGAACAATGCAGCGGGCTGCCAGCCCGGGCGCAAACGCTCGGCCAGGCGCAATTCCGCGATGGCTTCCTGTTGCTTGCCGGCGCTCCATGCCGCCTGGGCAATCGTAAAATGGGCTTCAGCGCTCTCCGGATAGGGTTTTGCAAGATCCTGCACCAGTGCCAATACGGCCTCACGGTCGGGTTGCCGCGCCAGCATCTGGTTCAGGTGGAGAAATGCGGCAGCGCGGCCTTCGTCCTCGGCGGCGATGAGCTTCTCGAGATAGGGGCGTGCCTCGCTCAGGCGTCCGCTGTTAATGAGCAGGGCAGCCGCAGCCTGGGTGGCCTGGGTAGAGTCCGGATCGAGGGATTGCCACAGTGATGCCGCATCGCCAGCCTGGGCGGCTTGCCGCCCCTGAACCGCGGTTTCAGTCGCACGCTGGGCCAGGCGAGGGTCGCGGGTCTGCTTCGCCAGATCCAGCAGCGCTTCTGCTGCCAGTTCCGGCTGGCCGCGTTGCAGCGCTACTTCGCCTACCAGGTACTGATAAAGCGATTGCGCCGTCAATTCCTGGTTGGGGAGCGCCGGTTTTTTCTCTTCGGGCTGGGGTTTTTCCGTGACGGCAGACGGCAGCCTGGTCTGCAATGGCGCGCATGCCGTCAGTGCCAGCAGAGAGGAGGCCAATAAGGCGAGTTTGAGTTTCAGAGTAGGCATCTTGGTGTTCGGGGTCTCAAGTATAATGAGTGCTTGCCAAGTATAGGCACAACCCTTTGAACTGGCTACTCTGAACTCATGCCTCCCGAATTTTATGCCTGAAGCCCTGCCGTCCCTTCGCGCCCGCAACCTGAGCCGCCGTTATGGCCATCGCGTGGTGCTGGAAGGGCTTGATCTGGAATTGCACCCGGGAGAGATACTGGGCCTGCTTGGTCCGAATGGCGCGGGAAAATCCACCACGATGCGGATTCTGAGCGGCAATCTTGCCCCCACCACCGGCAGTGTCGAAGCTTGCGGCGTAGACCTGTGCGAGAAGCCGGTGGAGGCAAAAAGGTATCTCGGCTATCTGCCCGAAACCCCGCCCCTATATCGTGAAATGACCGTGAGCGAATATCTGCATCTGGTGGCTCGCCTGCACCGGGTGCCGGAATCCAGTGTGGGGACCGCTGTGATACAGGCTCTGCAGCGCTGTGATCTGACGGAAGTGGCGAAGCGGCTGATCGGCAATCTGTCCAAGGGTTACCAGCAGCGGGTCGGCATCGCCCAGGCAATCGTCCATGTGCCCGCAGTGATCATTCTGGATGAGCCCACGGCAGGGCTGGACCCGCTGCAAATTCGTGAAATTCGCGCTTTGATTGCCGAGCTGGGCCGTTCCCATGGCGTGATTTTATCCACTCACTTTCTGCCTGAAGCCGAAGCGCTCTGCAGCCGGGTGCTGATCCTGCGGCAGGGCAGAGCTGTTTTCAGCGGGCAACTGGAAGACTTGCGGCAACAGTGCGCCGGCGGCAGCCTGGAAGACTGCTTCCTCCATCTGACCAGGCCAGAGGAGGCGGCATGATCGCCACCATCGCAACCAAGGAGCTCAGGGCACTGTTCGGCTCGCCGCTTGCCTGGATTACCCTTGGGGTTCTGCAAGGGGTGCTGGCATGGCTGTTTATCAATCAGGTGGATGCCTTTGCCGGGCTGCAAGCGCAACTGGCGTTGCTTGCCAACCCTCCGGGCGTGACGGAAATGGTGGCGGCTCCCCTGTTCGGGGCGGTCGCCACGCTGCTGCTGCTGGTGACGCCGGTCCTGGCCATGCGCCTGATCGCGGAAGAGCGGCGCAACCATACCCTGCCCCTGCTGCTTTCCGCGCCGCTTTCGCTCTCTGACATCGTGCTGGGCAAGTTTCTTGGCTTGTGGGGTTTTCTCTGCCTGATCATCATGCTTGCCTTGCTCATGTCACTTTCGCTTTATGCGGGAGGGCAGCTTGATATAGGCCTGCTGCTTGCCAATCTGTCCGGCCTGGTATTGCTGGCAGCCTGCCTTGCCGCGCTCGGCCTGTATTTTTCCTGCCTCACCGCGCATCCCGCCGTGGCGGCTATCGGCGGCATCGGCGCTTCTCTCGGCCTGTGGCTGCTGGATATTGCATCAAAGGATCTGGGGGCCTGGCATGCGCTGTCGCTGCTGTGGCATTTCGAGCGTATCAGCCGGGGATTCCTGAATAGCGCCGATGCGGCTTATTTTCTGCTATTCACGGCAGCCTTCCTGATGCTGGCGGTGCGCCGCCTCGATCGGGAGCGGGTGTGCGGATGAGCGCCATGAAGACTTTCCCCGGGCTTCTGTTCTGGCTGCGCCGCCATCCACGGATATATGTGCTGTTGCTGCTTAGTATCGTGAGCGTTGCGGGGGTTTTTTCCCAGCGCCATGACTGGCAATGGGATGCCACGCAGAATGGGCGCCACACACTGAGCCAGGCCAGCCGGAATGTGCTGCGCGAGATGCCGGGGAGGGTTTCCGTGACCGCTTATGCCACCTTGCAGGATGCGCGGCTTGGTGATCTGCGGAGGCCCATTCGCGATTTTGTTGCCCGTTATCAGGGGCTCAAGTCCGACCTGGAATTGAATTTCATTGATCCGGTCGCGCAACCCGAGCTGGCGCGCATGGCTGGAGTTCGGGTCAATGGCGAACTGGTGCTGAGATACGGGGAACGCAGCGAGCATCTTACGACGCTGAATGAACAGGATTTCACCAATACCCTGATGCGCCTCGTCAGGGGGCATGAACGCCTGGTTCTGGGCGTGAGCGGCCATGGCGAACGCAGACTGGATGGGGGCGCGCCGCACGAGCTGGGTGAACTCGGGCGCCAACTGGCGAACAAGGGTTTTCGTAGCTCGGTCGAAAGCCTGGCGCTGATGCAGGAAGTGCCCCTCGAAATCAATGTGCTGTTGCTCACGCAACCCGGCACGGAAATTCCGCCGGGCGAAGTGGACAAGATCCGGCGCTATCTGGCGCGTGGCGGCAATCTGCTGTGGTTGCTGGAGCCCGGTTCGCTCAAGGGTTTGCAGCCCATCGCCGAAATGCTGGGGCTGGCGCTGACCCCAGGGGTGGTGATTGATCCCGCCGCGCGCGAGTCGGGTTTTGCACCTACAACGGCAATGGCGGCCCAGTACGGCCCGCATGCAATTACTGCCCGGTTCGATCTCGTCACGCTTTACCCCCATGCCCGTGCCGTGGGCATGAACGATGACCCCGGATGGCGTGTGACGCCGCTGCTTGAAACCTCGGCGCGGGCCTGGGTGGAATATGGCGTGGCGGATGCTCGGGCATCGTTCGACCAGGGCCAGGATGTTCCCGGACCGGTGGTAATTGGCTGGGCGCTGGAACGGACGCAGGACGACGTCGAACAGCGCGTGGCCGTGATCGGTAGTGGAGGCTTCCTCGCCAATGCCACCCTTGGCAATGCCGGCAATCTGGATCTCGGCATCAATCTGTTCAACTGGCTGGCAGGGGACGAGAAACTCATTACCATCCAGCCCAAGAATACGCTGGATGCCACGCTGGATATCAGCAAAACGGGGGCGATCGTGCTCACGTCGGTTTTCCTGCTGGTATTGCCCTTGTCCTTTTTCGTGATTGCCATTGTTGTCTGGCGCCGCCGGCGCAACAGCTAAGCTGTCTTTATGCCCGAACTGCCTGAAGTCGAAACCACCCGCCGCGGCCTCGAACCTCATCTGAACGGCCAGCGCATCAAGGCGGCCATCGTCCGCAATGCTCGCCTGCGTTTCCCCGTTGACCCCGAGCTGGTGCGGGTTTTGCCCGGACGGGTCATCCGCGGGGCTGCCCGGCGTGGCAAATACCTGTTGCTGGATTGCAGCCAGGGCTGGCTGATCCTGCATCTGGGCATGTCCGGCAGCTTGCGCATTCTGCCCGCTGTTACAGCGGTGGAAAAACATGACCATTTCGATCTGGTGCTGGAGAATGGTTTTTGCATGCGCCTGCGCGATCCGCGCCGTTTTGGTGCCGTGATCTGGACAGAAACTGACCCAATGCGTCACCCCTTGCTGATAAAGCTGGGGGTGGAACCGCTGACCGGCGATTTTGATGGCGCCTGGCTCTATCGCATTACACGCGGCAAAAAAACCAGCATCAAGCAAACCCTGATGGACGGCCATCTGGTCGTGGGCGTGGGCAACATTTATGCCAACGAGGCTTTGTTCCGCGCCGGCATCAACCCCGCGCTTTCGGCTTCTCGCCTGGGGCGTGAGCGTTGCAACAAGCTGGCCCGCACGGTGAAAGAGGTGCTGGAGCAGGCGATCGCCGCGGGCGGCAGCAGTCTGCGGGATTTTGTCGGCAGTAGCGGCAGGCCAGGATATTTTCAGCAACAGTACTTTGTCTATGGCCGCGCCGGAGAGCCTTGCCATGTCTGTAGCAATACCATCCGGCTGCTGCGTCAGGGGCAGCGCGCCACTTTTTATTGCCCCTGCTGTCAGAAATAATGGAAAGTGGCATGTAAATTGCCTGTGTTCGCCATATATTTCAGGCGTTCATGAGAATGCTTAGAACCCACGCGGACTACATTGTTTAATTTGAATTTTATGCTAAAGTACGATGGCATCGTCCCGGCAGGGCCGGTTTTGGGGGAATTACATGACAAATAAAAATCTGGTCGCACATTTCGAGGCTTACAGCGCCTGGCGCAGCGGGCTTTCCAATAACATCAGCGGCTACCGCAACTGGCTGAACGAGCAGGAGCTGAACGACGGCCAGACCGACCTGCGAATCCAGCACATTCTTGACCGCCTGCGCGATGACAAACTCAATGTGGCCTTTGTGGCCGAGTTTTCGCGCGGCAAATCCGAACTGATCAACGCCATCTTTTTTGCCGGCTATGGCCTGCGCCTGCTGCCATCCAGTGCCGGGCGCACCACCATGTGCCCTACCGAGCTGCTGTACGAGGAAGGCCGTGAGCCTTGCATCCAGTTATTGCCGATCGAAACCCGGGCCACCGACACCACGACCACGGAATACAAGCGCTACGTGGACGAATGGCAGGTTTTCCCGCTTGACGTCAATTCCGCCGAGGGCATGCTGGACGCTTTCCAGCAGGTAAGCCAGGTCAAGCGGGTCAGCAAGGAAGACGCAAAGCGCTTCGGGCTGTACGACGAAAATGATCCGGACAATGCGTTCACCCTGAATGCCGACGGCACTGTTGAGGTGCCCTGCTGGCGCCATGCCATCATCAACTTCCCGCACCCGCTGCTGAAACAGGGACTGGTGATCCTGGACACCCCTGGCCTGAACGCCATCGGCACCGAGCCGGAACTGACCATCAACATGCTGCCTAACGCCCATGCGGTGCTGTTCATGCTGGCCGCCGATACCGGCGTGACCAAGACGGACATCCAGGTGTGGCGCGATTATGTCGGCAATCCCCAGGGGCGGCAGAAAGGCCGCCTGGTGGTGCTGAACAAGATCGACGGCCTGTGGGACGAACTCAAGAGCAGCGAAGCGGTCGAGCGTGAAATCGCGTCGCAGCTCACCAGCAGCGCCGAGTTGCTGGGGATCAATCCCTCCCAGGTATTTCCTATCTCAGCCCAGAAGGGGCTGCTGGCCAAGATCAACAATGATCCGCTGCTGCTTGAAAAGAGCCGCCTGCTGACATTGGAAAAAGCCCTGTCCGACGAGTTAATTCCTTCCAAGCAGGAAATCGTGCGCGATAACACGCAAAGCGAAATCGAGGACATGATGGATGTCACGCATTCCATTCTCGATGCGCGCATGGGCGGCGTGAGTGAACAGCTTGATGAGCTCAAGGGCCTGCGCGGCAAAAATCAGGATGTGATCGAGCACATGATGGAAAAGGTCAAGTGCGACAAGGAAAGCTTCGAGAAAGGCTTGCAGCGTTTTCAGGCGCTACGCAGCGTGTTTTCCCAGCAGACCAACATCCTGTTTACCTACCTTGGCATGGATGCGCTCAAGATCGAAGTGACGGTCACCCGCGATGCCATGGTCAGCAGCCGGTTCAGCAAGGGCATTAGTGATGCGATGAACAAATTTTTCAGGGATGTATCGGAAAATATCAGCAAGTCGGGCAAGCAGGTTGAAGAAATCAAGCACATGATGGACAGCATGTACAAGAAGTTCAGCGAGGATCATGGCTTGTCACAGAGCTCGCCCCCGCCCTTCTCGACCCTGAAGTACCTGAAGGAAATCGCCAAGCTGGAGAAGGGCTACAACGACCATTTCAATACGACACTGAACATGCTGACAAACGAGCAGTTCACGCTGACTACCAAGTTTTTTGAAACCATCGCCAGCCGGGTGGTCCACGTTTACGAGGTGGCCAACCGCGATGTCGAGAACTGGCTCAAGGCGGTGATGGCGCCGATGGAAACCCAGGTGCGGGAGCATCAGCTGCAATTGCGCCGCCGCCTGGAAAGCATCAAGCGCATCCACAAGGCAACCGATACCCTGGAAGACAGGATTGCCGAGCTGGAGCAAATGGAGACGGTCATCACCGGGCAACTGGATGACCTCAGCAAGCTGCAACAGAGTCTGATGCGGGCGCTCGATTTCGAGAGCGGCTCGCAACAACTCGCGGCCTGACGAAGTCCCGGAAACAAAAACCCCGCACCGGGCCGGCAGGCTCCTGGTGCGGGGTTTTTTGTGTCTGCGATTTAGCCCTGAGCGCTCAGCATCTCGTACTTGGCTTGCAGTTCGTCCTTGCTTTCGGTGTGTTCCGGATTGACGATGATGCAATCCACCGGACAAACCGAGATGCATTGCGGCTCATCATAGTGGCCGACGCATTCGGTGCACAGGGCGGGATCGATAATATAGATTTCGTCGCCCTGTGAAATTGCGCCATTGGGGCACTCGGGTTCGCACACGTCGCAGTTGATGCATTCGTCGGTAATCATTAATGCCATGGCAGTTTCCTCGCTCGTTTAGTTAAGATTGATAAATCCTGTTGCTCAGCTGTTCGCCCACCACGGGTTGCACGAACTGGCTGACGTCTCCACCCAGCAGGGCGATCTCGCGCACCATGCTGGCAGAAATAAACATGTACTGTTCGGAAGGGGTGAGAAAAATCGTCTCGACATTGGGGTACAGGTTGCGATTCATCCCCGCCAGCTGAAACTCATACTCAAAATCCGATACCGCCCGCAATCCGCGTAATATGATAGCCGCTTCCTGCTGTTGCAGGAAATGAATGAGCAGGCCGGAAAAACCCGTCACCCGCACGTTGGCGCAATCGGCCAGCACCCCGGAAGCCATCGCGACCCGCTCCTGCAGGCTGAAAAAAGGCTGTTTCGTCCGGCTGTCGGCCACTGCTACGATGACTTCGTCGAACAGGCGCGCAGCACGGCGAACCAGATCTTCATGACCACGGGTAACCGGGTCGAAGGTGCCGGGATAAACGACCTTGAGCATGATATCAGCCCGCTTTCTTCAAAAGATAGTAATGCACCAGGCCCGCCCTGCCCTGGCGCCAGACCTGCCATTCCGAAGCAAACTCCAGCGGCGCATCGGCTTCGGCATACACCAGGCCATCGTCCTCAAGATGAGGCAGCAACCCGGGCAAAACAAGAGGCAGCAGATTCAGCTGATAGGGAGGATCGACAAAAATCACGTCGAAACGCCGTGTTTCCTGGCCGAGGAATTTCAGCGCATCTGCGACCACCAGCTCAAAATTATCTGCCTTCAAGGCGGCGGCGTTTTCCTTCAGCGCCCCCGCCACCTTGCTGTCACGTTCGACCATCACCACCTGCCGGGCGCCGCGTGAAAGCGCCTCGAATCCGAGTGCGCCGCTGCCGGCAAAGAGATCAAGGCAGCGCTTGCCGTCCATGACCTGGCCCAGCCAGTTGAACAGCGTTTCCCTGACCCGGTCGGGGGTGGGCCTTAATCCTATCACATCAGGAAAGGTGAGCAAGCGGCTGCGCCAGACTCCACCGCCGATGCGTACGCGGTTACTTTTCAACGGCAAGCTGCGTGTCGCGCAATGTTTCCGGGGCCGCTTGCTCTCCGGGTTGAACCGCCATGCCGCCACCAGCCCTCGCAGGGACATTCTGTTCAGGTGCTCCGCCCACAATCACCGTCACCATCCGCTCCGGATCAATACGGCGTTTGAATGCGCTCTTGACGTCCGTCAGCGTGATTTTTTCAATTCTGCCGGCAAACTCGTCAAGGTAATTCAGCGGCAGGCGGTAGAAGCCGATCAGCGCCAGGTAGCCAAGAATTTTTTTATTGCTGTCGATGCGCAGTGGAAAGCCCCCGCCGATATTCAATTTGGCGCGCCGCAGTTCATCCGCGGTCGGCCCCTCTGCCACAAACCGGCTGAGTGTTGTGCGGGCGATATCCAGTGCTTGCTGCGATTGTTCCTGCTTGGTCTGCAAGCCGATCTGGAACGGGCCCGGCTGGGCCAGCGGGAGGAAGTGGCTGTACACGCTGTAGGCCAGGCCGCGCTTCTCGCGCACCTCTTCGGTCAGCCGGGAGGCGAAGCCGCCGCCGCCCAAAATATAGTTACCGAGGTAGAGGGAAAAATAGTCCGGGTCGCTGCGGCTCATGCCCGGCATGCCGAGCAGGATATGGCTCTGGCTGGCGGGATGCGGAATGCGAAGGGTTTCTCCCCGTTGCGGAGGTGAAATTTGTGGCAGCGCCGGCAGGGTATCCGTGGCGCGTGACAGGCCAGCGGAAAGCTGCCCGGCGATGGCTTCAGCCTGAGTGCGGCTGACATCTCCGACCACAGAGATCACCGCAGATTCGGCAACATAGTGGCGGCGATAAAATTCGGCTACATCCTGCCGTTGCAGCGTAGCCAGTGTTTCTATCTTGCCTGTGCCGGGCAGCCCGTAGGGATGGGCGCCATAAAGCGCAGCGTAAAAGGCTTTTTCCCCGATTGGCCCGGGCTGGGTGCTTTCTTCCTTCAGTGCCGCAATGGTGCGAGCTTTTTCGCGCTGAATCGCCGCGTCGTGAAAGTCTGGCCGCTGCAGAATCATGCCCAGCAAGTCAAGCGACTGGTTGCGCTCACGTTCACTGCTGAGGGTGCGCAGGGTCATCCCGGCGCGATCCGGCTCGAAAGTGGCCGCAAACTGCGCGCCGACATCCGCAAAGCGGCGGGAAATGGTTTCCTCGGACAGCCCGCCTGCGCCCAGGCTCATGGTCCGCGCAGTCAGGCTCGCCAGCCCTGCCTGAGCCGGGTTGTCGCGGCGTGCGCCGGCATCGAATTCAACGCTGATATCCAGCAACGGCAGGCCTCGGCTTTCCACAAAATAAACCCGGGAACCATTGGCGGTTTGCCAGTGCTGAATGGGTAGGGCGGCTTCAACGGCGCCAGCCAGGAAAAGTGTCAGAATGCCCAGCAAAGGGCCCAAGGATCTAGTGCGCATGGCGCCCTCCCGCTGTAGTCTGAACAGGGCGCATCGCTTCCATCGGTTGCGGATCGAGCGTGGCCAGCGTAAGTCCATCATCCTGCAGATATTTATTCGCCACGGCCTTGACCTCATCTGCGGTCACTGCGTTGAGCCGCTCCAGCATGGTTTTTTCGTCACGCCAGGAAAGTCCGGCGCTTTCCATCTGGCCGATCAGCATGCCCTGGTAAAACATCGAATCGCGCTGATAAACCTGGGCAGCGACGACCTGGGCTTTGACACGCTGCAATTCTTCCGTGCTGACGCCATCACGCTGCACGCGAGCAATTTCCTGGCGAATCCCCTGCTCCACCTCGAGCACGCTTTTGCCTTCACTGGGAGTGGCTTCGATCAGGAACAGTCCCGGGCCACGCGAAATGGCGCCGTAGCCTGCGCCGACATCGGTCGCCAGACGGCTTTCACGCACCAGGGACTGGTTCAGACGCGCGGCGGCATGGCCATCCAGCACACCCGACAGGATTTCCAGTGCATAGGGTTCACTGTCCCGGCCAACGTCACGAAGGACGGGCACGCGATAGGCCAGCGCAAGATAAGGCAGCTTGGCCTGCGCTTTTACCGTCACGCGCTTGATGCCGCGTTGCGGGGGTTCCTGCTGCGGTTTCCGGGCCGGCAACGGGTGCGCCTTGAGCGGGCCGAAGTGGGTCTGCGCCAGCTTGAATACCTCTTCATGGCTGACATCGCCGACCACCACCAGGGTGGCATTATTGGGCGCATACCAGCGCTGGTACCAGGCTCGGGCATCCTCCACGCGCATGTTTTCCAGATCGTCCATCCAGCCGATGATCGGGTGGTGGTAGGGGTGGGCGCTAAAGGCAGTGGCATTCAGCTGCTCGAAAACCAGACCCTGCGGCTTGTCTTCAGTGCGCATGCGGCGCTCTTCCATCACCACCTGGATTTCCTTGGCGAATTCCTGTTCGGTCAGCACCAGATTTTGCATGCGGTCTGCTTCCAGCCTGAAGGCCAGTGGCAATTTGTCTGTTTTCAACTGCTGAAAATAAGCGGTGTAATCATTTGCGGTAAAGGCATTTTCGCGCCCGCCTGCTTCCGCGATGATTTTTGAAAACTGGCCAGCCGGCACCTTGGGCGTACCCTTGAACATCATGTGTTCCAGCACATGCGCCACGCCGGTCGTGCCGTTCTGTTCGTCCATGCTGCCTGCCCGGTACCAGACCTGCGACACCACCACGGGCGCGCGCCGGTCCTCCTTGACGATCACTTTCATGCCATTGGCCAGCCGGTGTTCATACGGGTTCGCGGCAGCTCCCCAGGCCAGTCCAAGCAGGGCAGCCCCCAGCAACGCTTTTGTCAGCACGCAACCTCCTACCTTTTCAGGTTCTATTCGGGATAAAATGGCGGAGATTATAGCCCGGATATCCCATAAAGCGGCCCAGGCTACTCCCATTCACTGCAATAACTCACTGACCCGAAAACACCATGTTTAGTTTCTTCAAGAAATCCGAAGCACCTGCTGTTGAAGCAGAGAGCAAACCGGAGGGCTGGGCTGCGCGGCTGAAGCAGGGCCTGACACGAACCCGAGAGCAGTTCGGGCGCAAAGTGGCCAATCTTTTTGGTAGCGGCGGCAAAATCGACGACGAGCTGTACGAAGAACTGGAAACCATTCTTCTGACTTCTGATGTGGGCGTGGCCGCCACCCAGTACCTGCTGGATGACCTTCGTCTTCGCGTCAGGCGCGAGGGGCTGGTCGAGGCAGGCCAATTGAAAGACGCGCTGCAACAGTCCCTGCTGGCATTGCTTCAGCCGCTGGAAGCGCCGCTGGAAATCGCTGGCCACCGCCCCTACATCATCATGCTGGCGGGAGTCAATGGAGCGGGAAAAACCACCACCATCGGCAAGCTGGCAAAATATTTTCAGTCGCAGGGTAAATCGGTGCTGCTGGCAGCGGGAGACACCTTCCGCGCGGCCGCACGGGAGCAGCTCATGATCTGGGGCGAGCGCAACAATGTCACAGTGATTGCGCAGGAAAGCGGCGATTCCGCCGCCGTGATTTTCGATGCCATCCAAGCCGCCACGGCGCGCGGCATTGACGTGGTGCTGGCAGATACCGCAGGGCGGCTGCCAACACAGTTGCACCTGATGGAAGAGATCAAGAAGGTCAAACGCGTTATCGCCAAGGCTGAGCCCAGTGGCCCTCATGAAGTGCTGCTGGTGCTCGACGCCAATACCGGCCAGAACGGTCTGGCGCAGGTCAAGGCTTTCGATGATGCGCTACAGGTGAGTGGCCTGGTGCTGACCAAGCTCGATGGGACGGCCAAGGGTGGCATCATTGCGGCTATTGCCCGTACCCGGCCGATTCCGGTTCGCTTTATCGGGGTGGGCGAGCAGCTCGATGATCTGCGCCCCTTCGTGGCGCAGGAGTTTGTCTCAGCCCTGTTCGAATAGGCGGCCTACAACAGCCCTAGAATAAACTGCCATTCCTTGGGATCGACCGGCGTAATCGAGAGCCGGTTGCCCGTCTGCAGAATGCGCATGTGTTGCAGTTCCGGGTGGCTGCGCAGCTCCCTGATGCTGACCAGGCGGGTTTTCTTTACCAGTTTTACGTCCACATTCATCCAGCGCGGATTTTCCGGCGTCGCCTTGGGGTCGAAGTATTTGTTGCCGGGGTCAAACTGGGTCTGATCCGGGTAAGCCAGCTGGCTTATTGTCGCCAGCCCGGCGATACCCGGTTCAGCGCAACTCGAGTGATAGAAAAACACCTGATCGCCAACCTTCATCTGATCGCGCATGAAATTGCGTGCCTGATAGTTGCGTATGCCATACCACGCCACGGTCCGGTTCGGCATGGCGGCGAGGTCGTCGACGCTGACGTCGGTTGGTTCGGATTTCATCAGCCAGTAACGCATTTAACTTCCTTTGCTATCCTGATAAGTATTTTAATCATTGTAAAATAACAGTATTTTACACTTTTTTGCTGACAGCCTGCCGCGTTGGGATTGCAGGTAGGCTATCTGCTCCAAGTTGAACGGGTAGCACAATCGAAGGGTATAATTGGTTTTTTGGGAAACAGCTATTTTATAATCGTTTTTTTAGCCTCGTAATTAAAAATTATGCCCTATGTCGGATATCAGTGGCTTTCCCACGCATTCAAAATCACGCCGGTACAGCCCTTCCCCGTACAGAGTGAAATTGGCCGTATTCGATCCACTTCAAAAGAGGGCGATGTTTGCCTTGAGTCCTACGTCGAATCTTATCGTCCAGGCGCAACGCTGAGTGAACACCTCACTTTTGCATTCAAGTACGAGGGAATTCACCTTGAGTTTCTTGCGCGGCTGTTTCGACTGCCGGGCGTCAGGCATGAGCTGGAACAGTGGATTTCCAGCGAGCCAACCGGTGCTTATGCACGCCGCGCCTGCTTCCTGTACGAATGGATCATGCCGGATCAGTTAATCTTCCCTGGGGTAATGCAAGGAAATTATGTTGATGCCTTGCCTCCAGAAGACTTCATCGTCGGCCATGCAATCCTTAACAAGCGTTGGCGTGTACGTGACAATCTTCCGGGCAATCGGGATTATTGCCCCATTATCCGGCGAGTCGATGCCGTCAAGGCAGCCGAGCAATACAACCTGGCCACCAGGCTATTGGCGCTTGAAGCTGATTACGGCATTGATCTGATAATTAGAAGTACAGTTTGGTTAACGATTAAAGAAAGCCGGGCCAGTTTTTTGATCGAACACGAGCAAGACAAGGAAGATCGCATCCACCGCTTTGCGGCTGTAATGGAAAGCGAATGCGGCAAGCACGGGAACCCATTTGCGCCGGAAACACTGGCGATGTTGCAACGCGGAATTCTTGGTGACACAGCCCTTCGCTATGGCGCGCGAAAATCCCCCGTCTATGTTGGACATTCTGCGCGCTATCAGCCGGTGGTCGATTATATTGCGCCTCACTGGGATTGCCTCGAATCCATGCTTGCCGGGTTGGCTTGCTTCCTCGAACGGACACAAGGCGGGGCTTCCATTGTAAGGGCCGCAACAGCCTCGTTTGGCTTTGTGTATGCGCATCCGATGGCCGATGGAAACGGGCGTATCTCCCGTTTTCTGATTAACGACGTGTTGCGCCGCGACGGTGTTGTCCCCCCGCCCATCATTCTGCCGGTGTCTGCCACGATAACCAATAGCACCTATAACCGGGCGGCCTATGACAAGGTGCTTGAAAGCTTCTCACGCCCCCTGATGCGTCATTACGCAGATCAATACCATTTTGGCGAACCGGTCATTGCCAAAGATGGCGTGGAATACAACCTGTATTTTCAAAGCTACGATGACGCCTTGCCTGCGTGGCGTTACCCCGATCTTACTGCCCACGTTATCTACCTGGCTGAAGTCATCGATGACACATTGACAAAAGAAATGCGGAGTGAGGCGCGCTTCCTTCAGTCGAATGACAAGGCAAGAAGCGCTATCAAAAACTTCCTGGAAGCCCCGGATAATGAGCTTGATGGGATTATTCATAGTGTTCGGGAAAATGGAAATACCATTTCGAACAGGCTTCGCAAGCGCTACCCATTGTTGGCTGACAATCCGCAATTGAGCGAACGAATTATTCAGGCAGTGGCAGAAGCATTTGCCGATTAGCATGTTTACTGCGAAGCAAGAAAGGCAAACAGCCGCCGGGCTGCCCCCGGCAATCAATTATCCGCGCGAAGCGCACGAAACCATTCTGAGCAATGCTATGAATCTAAACTCCATGCTGTGCATGCTATCCGCAGCATGCGGCTGAAATCATGGCGGGGTGCATTGCCGTCAGGCCGGGCGTGGCGAGAATTCCAGCCGGGCAGGAGGAATGCGTGGTGGGGCACAAGACGGTTTGGGAGATCGGCTGGTGAGGGCTGGGAACAGAACATCGCCCTTGATTGACAACATGAAGGCCGAGTTGATTACCCGCTTCCGCAATGTCACCGATGATGGCACGGGGATTGAAATGGTCGTCTGGCACATGCCGGAGCCAGTGCCGTCGTCAGGGCATCCGCACAAATACCGGCTGATTGATGATTTTATCGAGGAGGTTGAGCGATGGAAGCAAGAACACTGACCATTACCATGCAGCCGGATTGGCAGGGCGCATTGCGGCACGCCGCGAAGGCGGCTTTTCAGGTCAGCGCCTACCAGGGTGAAACGCTCAACTTCGATTCCCCCGACGCATTTTTTTCGCGCATGACAGAACGGCGCTGGGCACTGGTAAATGCCTTGCTGGGCGCAGGCGAGTTTTCCGTACGCGAATTGGCCCGCAGGGTCGGGCGGGATGTGAAGCGCGTTCATGAAGACGTCAGCGCTCTTGCCGAGCTTGGCCTGGTGGAGCGCAGCGCTCGCGGGGGAGTGGTCTGCCCGTTCGCTGACATTCATGTGGATATGCATTTGCGCCATGCGGCATAAAAGAGCATTGGCGATGTCTGGGTAGTCTGTATGCGCTTTGCGCATGGTTGATTGGGTGCCGGGGCCGCCCGGCGGCGGGTAACTTTCTTTTGCTTGCCCAAAAGAAAGTTACCAAAGAAAAAGGCACCCCATCCACCGCCCCCTTCGGGGGTTCCCTGCGCTGCTCGTCAAGCCGGGCGGCTGCGCAACTCGCGCTACGCGCTCAGACAGTGCTCGCCGACTGCCCCCGGCTTGCCTGTGCTGCTCGGCGGTGGATCAAGGGGAATTGGACGCGGCGCTAACGACTGGTCTTCGATTTTTATCGGTGTAGGGCGTGGAGCCACCACCCAGCTCCCCCTCTGCGCCGCTTCGGGTTGGCAGGCGAATTGGGGGGGTGTCGGCTGCGCCCTGTTCGAGCTCCGCGGCAGGGCACGGTTTGTGTGCCCTGCTAGGGCGAGTTGCGCAGACGCCCAATTTGCCTGACAAGCCGAAGGAACCCGAAGGGCGGCGCAGCGGGGTGCCTTTTTCTTTGGTATCTTTCTTTTGGGCAAGCAAAAGAAAGATACCAGCCGCCGGGCTGCCCCCGGCAATCAATCATCTGCGCGAAGCGCACAAACCCATTCAATTGAAAACTATGAATACTTGCTTTGATCTTGCGCATGATCGTTGAGTTTTCTTACGAACCACCTCGCATTTTTTGCTCAATAGACCGAAGCGTATTTTGAATTTCGCGCTCCTTGAGCTCTGGGTCAATGTCTTGGATGTATTCGATAGCAGAAAAATCATCACCGCGTTTTCTATTCTGAGGAGGCTCAAGTGCTTCAATGAGCAAAGCTTCCAATGTTGCGACAAGAGCCGCGAGCGAAGTATTGAGCGCGGTTTCTCGGAGACTTCCCTCTTGGGTTACATCGAGTAAGCCAAACCACGAAAACCGATTCCATCGACTGCCTAGGCGATCAACAGTGTGTTCAAAAAGGCGTTTTCCGAGCGGGCGGTCAATTGACCGTCCAACATAGACCACGGTGTGGTGGTCGTACAGAATGTAGATCCCTTTCTGTTTGCCGAAATCGACTGGCTTGGAAAGAGCCTGTTGTTTTCCATACATCTTTGGATCGTTACGCCAGACAACAAGATCACGTTGCCAATACATGCCGAAGGAGTGAATGATTGAGTCAGATGCCTCCACATCGGTTTCGGCAAGCGTTTCCAGTTTCTTTTGTTTTGGAAATGGAGTTGATCCAGTAGCAATTGCTGCTGCAGGTGAATTCTTGAGTGCAAATATACCTTTGCCAACGCGCATAAATGGTGATTTCTCACCATCGTGTTTTATCGATGATGCCATTTGTGCATTTACTGTTGCCGCAGGGGTTGCACCGTCAGTCTCGTAGTAGCCGCGCATCAAGATTTGTTCGGAAATTTCTGTGTAATGCAACGGCGTCGAGGACTCTGTGAGTACTTTTTTAATGGCTTCTTTCCACGACTTCTCCACTGATGCCTCCGAAAAATCTAACAGTTATTAAACGGGTCTGTATGTAAATAATGCTACTGGCAGGCTAAGAGTATGTACGCGATTGGCATGCCGCTCAAGGCAGCCATCCACAAATTACGGGTTCTTGCACACCCTGACCACCGCTTCTCCCGCCTTGCCACAAGGCGTTTCAGCGCCAGAAACGGGGTGCGGCGTACCCTCCTGATCCATCCGTGCCGCCAGCGTATCCCACTCGATCAGCCCATTGCGATCCACGCTCAGCCGCAGCAGCCACCCCTCCCGCGTTTCCGGGATTTCCGGCGGGTCGAAGCCGTCGAACACGAAGTTGCCCAGGCTGTAGACGATCAGCTTCCCTTTGTAATATTCCGCCCCCTGGGTGACGTGGGGGTGTCCGCCAATCACCATGTCCGCCCCCGCGTCGATCATGGCCCGGGCCAGTTGGCGCTGGCGTTCAGTGGGTTGCAGTTCGCGCTCCCAGCCCCAGTGCATGAAGGGGAGCACCAGGTCCGCTCCTGCGGCACGGGCGGCGCGGATGTCGGCGACGACCTGGCTGTCTTCGCTCCAGGCTATTCCCGCCCAGTCGGGTCCGGCCTCGAAGGAACGGGGCTTGAATTCGTTGTAGCCGAGGACGGCGATGCGCAGGCCCTTGCGTGCTATCCACAACGGCGCATGGGCGGTGGCAAGATCGTGTCCGCCGCCGAAGTAGGGCAGGCCGTTTTTTTCGAGCAGCGTCAGGGTTTCGAGAAAGGCTTCCTTGCCGTAATCGCCGGAGTGATTGTTGGCGACGGCCAGGGCGTTGAAGCGACCCTTCAGGATGGGCAGCACGCGGGGATGGGCGCGGAAGGAAAAAATCTTGCTCTCCAGCGGCTGGCCGGTGGTGGCGACCGGGCACTCCAGGTTGCCTATGGTGAAATCAGCCTGGGCCAGCGTGGCGGCGAAGTGGGCCAGCGGGTCGCGCCCGGACTGAATCACCCGCCCCGGCCCGTCGTCGAGCATGATGTCACCGGCGAAGATCAGGCGCACCGGCTCGGCCCGGGCCGGGGTGGTCATGAGGAGCAGGCCGGTCAGGGTCAGGCACAGGAACAGGCGGGGTCTATTCATTGGTGGCGCTCATGTCGCACCAGTACTGCAGTTCGCTGTCGCGCACCGGTTCGTAGACGAAATGCAGGCCGCTGAAGCCATGGGGACTTGCCGCCTTGCCCGGAGGAGGATAAGGGAAGGTAGCCTGGTGGATCAGGGCCGGGCCTTCGTCGCGCTCGACATAGGTATAGACCTTGATGGCGGCCTGATCGGCGGGTTCGTTCTGGAATATCAGGCGGAACTGGAAATACGAGCCCACCTTGATGCCCTTTTCCGCATAGGGCGACTTCACGGGGTGGGCCGCCAGAACCCTGGACTCGCCACCATAAGTGTAGTGGCACACCACCTGTTCGGCCTGGGCTGCCGGGATCAAAATCAGCAGCAGAAGGGTTGCAAGGGCCTGCTGCATTTACATTTCCTCGATCGAAAACAGCCGGCGGTGCTCGCGGTAGGCATAGCGGTCGGTCATGCCGGCGATATAGTCGGCAATGATGCGCGCCTTGTCTGTGGCCGCTTTCTCCTGATACTGCGGTGGCAGCAGGGCTGGGGTGTCGAAGAAGGCATTAAACAGTTCGCGCACGATGCGGCGAGCTTTCATGCTCATGCGGTTTACCTGAAAATGGCGATAGAGATGCTCGCGCAGAAACTGTTTCAGTTCGCGCTGCTCGTTGGCCAGTGGCTCGCTGAAAGCCACCAGTGGCGAGGCGCGGCGCACGTCGTCGAGACTGGCGGGCGCGGCGGCCCGGATATTGCCGGTGCTCTGTGCGATCAGGTCCATCACCAGAGTGTTGATCATGCGCCGCACGGTTTCGTGGATCAGGCGCCGCCCGTCGAGAGCGGGATGTTTTGCCCGTGCCATCGCCAGGTGGCGGGCAAACAGGCTGGTGTTGGAGAGCTGTTCGAGGGTAATCAGGCCTGAACGCAAACCGTCATCAACATCGTGATTGTTGTAAGCGATTTCATCCGCCAGATTGGTTACCTGAGCTTCCAGGGAGGGGCGTTGATCATTCAGGAAACGCTCGCCGACCTCGCCCAATGTTCTGGCGTTGGGGAGGGAACAGTGTTTGAGGATGCCCTCGCGCGTCTCAAAACATAGGTTGAGGCCATCGAATTCGGCATAGCGCTCTTCCAGAAAATCCACCATCCGCAGCGACTGCAGGTTGTGTTCGAAGCCGCCGTGATCCTTCATGCAGGCATTGAGCTCGTCCTGCCCGGCATGGCCGAAGGGAGTGTGGCCCAGGTCGTGAGCCAGGGCGATGGCCTCCACCAGCACTTCGTTGAGCTGCAGGTTGCGCGCAATGGTGCGGCCGATTTGCGCCACTTCCAGGCTATGGGTCAGGCGGGTGCGGAACAGGTCGCCCTCGTGGTTGACGAATACCTGGGTCTTGTATTCAAGGCGGCGGAAGGCGGTGGAGTGGATGATGCGGTCGCGGTCGCGCTCGAACTCGTTGCGCCCGGCGGGGGCGGGTTCGAAAAGCTTGCGGCCGCGGGTGTGCTGCGGATGCGCGGCATAGGGCGCGAGTTCCGTCATGTAAGTACCTCAATTCTGGCTTGATCAGCAATGGCGCCCGGCATGGACCGCCGGGCCAGCGTAATGGGGAGGATAGCATCATTTCCCCGCCCCCTCTCAATCCCCCCTTGCCAGGGGGCGCCTAGGCGGCGGCAAGCTTGGTCTGGTTGCGCCCGGCGTGCTTGGCCAGGAGCAGGGCGTTATCCGCGCGTGACAAGGCCATGTTTTCGGTGCCGTCGCTTTTCTTGTATTCGCTCAGGCCGCCACTCCAGTGCAGCTTGTGCATGACGCCCTGCGTAAGTTCCAGTTCGGCGGGCAGGTTCTGGCGCAAGCGGCTGGCGAGTTCCGCCGCTTTTTTCAGTGGAGTATTGGGGAAAATCACGCAGAATTCATCACCCCCCAGGCGGGCGATAAAATCGCTGGAGCGTAAATGATCTTTAAGCGCTTTACCGAACTGCACGATCAGGGCATCTCCGGCATCGTGCCCAAACGTGTCGTTCACTTGCTTGAAATGATCGATATCGATAATGAGCAGACTGTGGGTCCAGCCTTCCGCCAGGGTTTTAAACAGTTCACTTTGCTTGAAGTCGAAGCTGCGGCGGTTGTTGACCTGGGAGAGATGGTCGATGCTGGCGGATTCCGTCACCTGTTTGTGCTTTCCCAGCATGAGCTTACCCAGACGATACATGAGCCCGAAGCTTTGCTCGAAATCCTTCATCTGGATGGCGTACGTCTTGCGCAGGCGCGCATGGCGGATATCCGAGAAAAATACCAGTATGGTGTTGATGTCGTTTTTCAGCGTTTTGCGCAAGGCAAAATACAGCCCAGCCATAACAAGAGCCAGCAATATCGAGGAAAGCGCCCATGCCGCCAGGTGGCGTTGAGATAAAGAGGCCACCGGCTTGGCGGGCAAGGCCGGGGTACGCCATACCACGAGTCTCCATGCGCTTCCCGGCAGATCAGTCAGCTCCTGGAAAATGCTGGCTTTAATGCGTGTGTCGCCACGTTGCAGCAAAACGTCGTGGGGGCCGTTGCTGTTGGCCTGTTGCAGTTCGGCGTAAGAACCCTGTAACTGTAGCGAATCGAATAAGGCGACAATCTCCGGAACGCTTTTTCCGATCACGACAAAGCCGAGTATTGCCTTGCTTTGCGGATCAATGACCGGCTCCGCAACGGTTGGTATAAACCAGGAGCTTGCAGGCGCGGCCTGAGTGGAGGCATGCCCCTTTTCCGGAACCTCGGGTATGCGCGAATACACGACCGAAAGCGGCGGTATGGGGGAATTTCCGCCCGCACTGATATTTGGCAGCGTTCGCTGAATCCTGGCATCCGGGTAAAGCGTGTGAATGAGTTGTGTCTGGGGGCCGTGGTCCGGGCCCGCCTTTAGCGCATTGATTGTCTGGGGGAGCTGCGCGATATGTGAGGCAGTGGAGCGCATGTTTCCGGTCAGCCCGATGATGGCGGCGGTCAGGGCATGTCTGGCATCTGTTTGAGCGGCTGGATCGGCTGGCCTGGCTTGTGACGGGCTGGCCTGGTAGAGGTAAAAAATGGCGGCACTGTTGACCGACTCCAGCACGAGGAAGGAGATCAGGCAGAAAAGTGCTAGGGAAAGTTTCATTTGCTAATGGGGTTTTTCCGTCTGTACGCACACGATTATGCCATTATCAAAGTCATTCCGTTGCTTTTGCCCAATAATAAAATATGGGCTGAAAGTATGAAGAGGCATATCTTGCAGCAAACGGTTAACCCTGAAGTTTCCGGAGCTGATGGGCGCCCTCGCTAGGGATTTTCTGTCCCGTCAGCCTCCTTGTGAAGTTTGGCCGGGCGCACAAAGCCCGTCAGCGCCTGTGCCAGCTTGTCGGCTGTGACATCAGCCGTGACCAGCGCTGCGCCGATGGATTTCAGCAGGACGAAGCGGATTTTTCCGTCTTCCACTTTCTTGTCCAGTCCCATGAAGTCGAGATAGGCCTCCACTCCAAGGTCAGGCGCATGGTCCGGCAACCCGGCGCGCTGAAAAAGGTGCCGGGTACGTTCCAGATCCTGCGCGCTGATCCACCCCATGCGATGTGACAGATCGGCTGCCAGCACCGTTCCACCGGCCACCGCTTCGCCATGCAGCCAGTTGCCATAACCCATGCCGGCCTCGATGGCGTGGCCGAAGGTGTGGCCGAGATTGAGCAGGGCGCGCACGCCGCCTTCGCGTTCGTCCGCGGCCACGATTTCGGCCTTGTTCTCGCACGAACGGCGGATGGCATACGCCAGGGCATCCTTGTCACGGGCCAGCAGCCGGTCCATGTTCTGTTCCAGCCATTCGAAAAACGGCAGGTCGCGAATCAGGCCGTATTTGATCACCTCGGCCAGGCCTGCCGCCAGTTCCCGTGCTGGCAGGGTGTCGAGCGTGGAGGTGTCGGCGAGCACCACTTGCGGCTGGTAAAAGGCGCCGATCATGTTCTTGCCGAGCGGGTGGTTGATGCCGGTCTTGCCGCCCACCGACGAATCCACCTGGGCCAGCAGCGTGGTGGGTATCTGGATGAAGGGCACCCCGCGCAGGAAGGTGGCGGCCGCATAGCCGGTAAGATCGCCGATCACTCCGCCGCCCAGCGCGATCAGCGTGGTTTTGCGCTCGCAGCGGTTTTCCAGCAGGGCGCTGTAGATCTGGTTCAGGGTTTCGCTATTCTTGTAGGCTTCGCCATCCGGCAGGATGATCGGCAGTACGTTGACGCCCTCGCCGGTTAGCGTGGAGGTCAGCTGGTCCAGATATAGCGGCGCCACCGTGGTATTGGTGACAATCGCCACGCGCTTCTGCGCCAGGTGCGGCAGGATCAGCTGTGCCTGCCGAAGCAGGCCTGCGCCGATGTGGATGGGGTAGGAACGTGCGCCTAAATCAACGGTCAGGGTTTGCATGTCTGGAGCTTGTCCATCGGTGAGTTTCTGAGTCAGACGGCGTACCAGCCCATGAATATTCTGGTCGCCCGTGTCCATGATGATATCGGCCAGCTGCCGGTAAACCGGGTCGCGCTGGCCAAACAGTTCACGCAGCTTCGCCTGGGGGTCGGCGGTTTGCAGCAGGGGGCGATTCTTGTCGTGCCGGGTGCGGTGATACAGGTCGCGCACTTGCGCGCGCAGATAGATGACCGTGCCGCTGCGTTTGAGGTGTTTGCGGTTTTCCTCGCGCAATACCGCGCCCCCGCCGGTGGCGAGCACGACATTGTCCATCCTGCACAGCTGGGAAAGCACGGCGGTTTCGCGGTTGCGAAATCCTTCCTCGCCTTCCAGTTCGAAGATCAGCGGGATCTTGACCCCGGTACGGCGCTCGATCTCGTGATCGGAGTCGATGAAGCGCATGCCGAAATGCTTGGCCAGCATTCTGCCCACGGTGGTCTTGCCTGCGCCCATGAGGCCGATGAGAATAATATTGTTGGGGTAGGACATGGGTTGCAATGATAACGGCTAGAAGGGGGATTTAGCCAGAAAAGCAGAAAGGAGGAAACCGGCCTGGCGGCCGGTTTCCCGTTCTGGAGGAACGTCAGGAGTTCTGCTTAGTCAGCCTGTTTGCGCAGGAAAGCCGGGATGTCGAGGAAATCGACACCGGAGGCTTTCATGGCTTCAAGCTGGGCGCCGCGTTCACGGCGGCGCATGACGGCTGGTTGCTCAAGCTCATCGTAATTCACGCTCATGGGGGCATTGTCCGTCCCGTTGCGGACCACCAGTTGCGGCTTGTTCTGCTGACGGGTAATCGCTCCGCCGAGACCGGTGGCAACCATGGTGACGCGCAGGGTGTCGCCCATATTTTCATCGATGACGGTGCCGACGATGACGGTGGCGTCTTCCGCGGTGAATTCCTTGATGGTTTCCATCACCTCGTAATATTCCTTCATCTTGAGGGACATGCTGGCGGTGATGTTGACCAGGATGCCGCGTGCGCCGGCGAGGTCGATGTCTTCCAGCAAGGGGCTGGCGACGGCGCGTTCCGCTGCCAGGCGGGCACGGTCCACGCCGGCGGCGGAAGCCGAACCCATCATCGCCATGCCGTTTTCCGACATCACGGTTTTGACGTCGGCAAAGTCCACGTTGACCAGGCCGGGGCAGTTGATCACTTCCGCGATGCCTGAAACCGCGCCATGCAATACGTCATTGGCGGCCTTGAAGGCGTCCTGGAAGCTGACGTCTTCGCCCAGCACCTGCATCAGCTTGTCGTTGGGCACCACGATAAGGGAGTCGACGTGCTTTGCCAGGGTTTCCATGCCGAGCTGGGCTACCTTGGCGCGCTTGCCTTCGAAAGCAAACGGCTTGGTGACCACGGCCACGGTCAGAATTCCCAGTTCCTTGGCCACTTCGGCGACGATAGGCGCAGCGCCGGTGCCGGTGCCGCCGCCCATGCCGGCGGTAATGAAGAGCATGTTGGCGCCCTGGATCATTTCAGCGATGCGCTCGCGGTCTTCTTCCGCCGAGGCGCGGCCCACTTCCGGGTTTGCGCCGGCGCCCAGACCCTTGGTGATGTGCGCGCCCAGTTGAAGCTGGATTCTGGCCTGGCTGCGCTTGAGCGCCTGGGCATCGGTATTGGCGCAGATGAATTCCACCCCTTCCAGTCCACTCACGATCATGTGGTCAACTGCGTTACCGCCGCAGCCGCCCACGCCGATCACCTTGATAACTGCATCCTGCATTGGTGCTTCCATGATTTCGAACATTTTGTTCCTCCTTTTAAATTGCCGTTCTTCCAGAACTCAAACCAAACCCAAAAATAAATTCCCTTACTGTCATTGCGAGGAACACCGTGACGAAGCAATCTGAAAATTCGGGATTGCTTCGCTACGCTCGCAATGACGGCCCTGCTAAAAATTGCCTTGAAACCAGCTCTTCATTTTTTCAAAAATCTGTTGTAGCGAGGTGTTTCCCATGTTGGCGATCTGGTGGCGCTGGTGCTGTTCCTGCGCCGACATCAAGAGGCCCAGACCGGTGGCGAAGCGCGGGTTGCGCACTACTTCCGCCAGCCCTCCGCTGTAGTTGGGCACGCCCAGGCGCACCGGCATGTGGAACACTTCCTCGCCCAGCTCCACCATGCCCTGCATGGCTGAACTGCCGCCGGTGATGACGATGCCCGAAGACATCAGGTCCTCGAATCCGCTGCGGCGCAGCTCCGCCTGCACCAGTGAGTAAAGCTCCTCCACGCGCGGCTCGATCACTTCGGCCAGCGTCTGGCGCGACAGCTGGCGCGTTTCGCGCTCGCCCACGCCGGGCACTTCCACCATCTGGTTGGCATCGGCCAGCTGGCGCAGGGCGCAGCCATGGGTGCGCTTGATGTCCTCCGCTTCCTTGGTGGGCGTGCGCAGGGCCATGGCGATGTCGTTGGTGATCTGGTCGCCGGCGATGGGGATCACCGCGGTGTGGCGGATCGCGCCATCGGTGAACACGGCGATGTCGGTGGTGCCGCCGCCGATGTCGATCAGGCAGACGCCGAGATCTTTTTCATCCTCGGACAGCACCGCCATGCTGGACGCCAGCGGTTGCAGGATCAGATCGCGCACTTCCAGTCCGCAGCGCTTGATGCACTTGATGATGTTCTGCGCCGCCGAAACCGCGCCGGTGACGATGTGCACCTTGACCTCCAGCCGGATACCGCTCATGCCCAGCGGTTCGCGCACGTCTTCCTGGCCATCGATGATGAATTCCTGGGTCAGGATGTGGAGGATCTGCTGGTCGGTCGGGATGTTCACCGCCTTGGCGGTCTCGATCACCCGGTCCACGTCCATCTGCGACACTTCCTTGTCCTTGATCGCCACCATGCCGTGCGAGTTGAAGCTCCTGATGTGACTGCCCGCGATGCCGGTATACACATCGACGATCTTGCAGTCGGCCATCAGTTCCGCTTCCTCGAGGGCGCGCTGAATGGCATTGACGGTAGACTCGATATTGACCACCACGCCTTTCTTCAGTCCGCGCGAGGGATGATGACCGATGCCGATCACTTCCATCCGTCCGTCGGGACGAATTTCAGCCACCATGGCGACGATCTTCGAAGTGCCGATATCCAGCCCGACGATCAATGTTTTTTGTTCCTTGATCCTGCTCATTATTTTCCCCTTACGCCCCCGCTGGTTTGTGTGTTGCCGTGGCATCCATACGCACCGCAAAACCATTGGGGTAGCGCAGATCCACGTAATCGACCGCTTTTCGCAACTGGCCCAGGCGGCCCAGGGAGCGGTCGTAAACCTTGACGAATTTTTCCATTCTTTGCGCCACGTGCTCGCGCCCCAGTTCCACCACCAGGCCATCATCCAGCCTGATCTGCCAGGCGCGGCGCGGCGACAGGCTGACCGTCACCGGATGACGCCCGGTTATCGCCAGTTGCTGCCTGAAAAACAGATACTGCCTGGCGACTTCCTGCACACTATCGGCAGGGCCGCTGAAAACCGGCAATTGCTGGTCCGAAGCAGCCTGAAAAATTTCTCCCTGAGCGTTGACCAGCGCCGTGTTGTTCCAGCGTGCCAGCACTTCATGTTCTTCCAGTGTCACTTCGAGCTTGTCAGGCCAGCGCCGCCGCACATTCACGTTGCGCACCCAGGGCAGTTTCTCGAAAGTGCGCCGGGTCTTGTTCAGGTCCAGGGTGAAGAAGTTGCCCTTCAGCGCCCGGGTCACGATGAACTGAACCTGTTCATGCGTCACATGCTCCAATTCGCCATTCACTTTCACCTCGCGCAGCGGAAACAGCGGCAGGTGAACCACCAGAAACAGCACCGCGTACAGCAACAGAATCGCTGCCACCGCGTACAGCAGGTTGGCCAGCCACAGCATCAGGGCCGGTTTATCCCACATGCGACAGCTCCAGTACCTTCAGCACCAGCTGCTCGAAGGAAATCCCCGCCTGCCTTGCCGCCATCGGCACCAGGCTGTGATCGGTCATGCCCGGCGAGGTATTGGCTTCGAGCAGATAGGGCTTGCCCGCTTCGTCCATGAGGAAGTCCACCCGTCCCCAGCCGGCGCCGCCGATGACGGCGAACCCCTGTTGCGCCAGGCGCTGCATTTCCTCTTCCTGTGCTGCGGGCAATCCGCAGGGGCAGAGATAGCGCGTGTCGTCGCGGAAATACTTGGCTTCATAATCGTAGAATTCGGTGGCCGGCTCGATCTTGATCACCGGCAGGGCAATCCCGCCCAGCATGGCCGCGGTATATTCGCCGCCGCCGACGAACTGCTCGGCGATCACCAGCGGGTCGTACTGGGCGGCCAGCTCATAGGCCTCGCGCAGTCCGGAGGCGTGCTTGACCTTGCTGATGCCGACGCTGGAGCCTTCGTTGGCTGGCTTGACGAACAGCGGCAGGCCCAGCTGCCTGGCTACCGCCTCGAAATCCGTTTGTGCCGTGAGCAGCTCGAAAGCCGGGATGGGCAGCCCGGCGGCGCGCCACACCAGCTTGGTGCGCCACTTGTCCATGGCCAGCGCGGAAGCCAGCACGCCGCTGCCGGTATAGGGGATGTTCATCAGCTCCAGCGCGCCCTGCACCGTGCCGTCCTCGCCGTAACGCCCGTGCAGGGCGATGAAGGCGCGGTTGAAGCCGCCGCTTTTCAGCTCGTGCAAATCGCGTTCGGCCGGGTCGAAGGGGTGGGCATCCACGCCGCTGGCACGCAGGGCCCTGAGCACCGCCGCGCCGCTCTTGAGCGACACCTCGCGCTCAGCGGACCTGCCGCCGAACAGCACTGCTACTTTGCCGAAGGCGTGAGGGGTGAGGGGTGAGGGGTGAGGGGTAATGTTATCCAGCATTATTTTGCCTTTCACCAATTATCCTTACTTCGGTAATCAGTTCTATTCCGTGAACTTTCTTGACCCGTGCTTGCACCTCTTCAATCAGGTTTTCGATGTCCGCTGCCGTCGCATTGCCCAGGTTGACGATGAAATTGGCGTGCTTTTCCGATACCTGCGCGCCGCCGATGGTCAGTCCTTTCAGGCCGCTGGCTTCGATCAGGCGTGCCGCGTGATCGCCCGGCGGGTTGCGGAATACCGACCCGGCATTGGGCAAGGCCAGCGGCTGCGTGGCCATGCGCTTCGCCAGCCATTCCCTGGCCTTCTCTTTGGCTGCCTTGCCGTTGCCCGGGGTGAAGCGGAACCAGGCAGCGGCGAACCATTCTTCTGGGTGAGGGGTGAGGGGTCCCGCCTGCGCGGGATTCCGACTTTCTACGCGACTTGTCGCGTGAAAGGTCGTATATGAGGGGTGAGGCGAAGAAACGTCTCCCCTCACCCCTAACCCCTCACCCCTCACGGCCAGCGCAACATGCCGGTAGCCAATCTGGAAATCCTGCGGCAGACGCTCGCGCAAGGTGCCGCTGGCGTCGATGGTGAGCACCCGCTCCACGCATTGCCAGGTTTCCCTGCCGTAACAGCCGGCATTCATGGCCAGGGCGCCGCCTACCGTGCCGGGGATGCCGGACAGGAATTCGGCGCCTTCAAGATTCTTTTGCGCCGCGAAGCTGGCCACTTTCGGGCTGCTGACCCCGGCTTCGGCATACACCAGTCCCTCAGGCGTTGCGCTGATCTGGTTCAGCGCGCCGTGCAGCAGGATGACCGTGCCCTTGAGCCCGCCGTCGCGCACCAGCAGGTTGCTGCCCAGGCCGACGAAGTGCAGCGGGCCCGTGCAGGTGGAGAGGAAAGCCGCCAGATCCTGCAGGTCCGCCGGGGTGTAGCAGCGCTCTGCCCGTCCGCCCGCGCGCCAGCTCACGTGAGCCGGCATCGGCTCATCGAGCTTCAATGTGCCGCGCAAGGGTGCGTGCAGATGAGCTTGCGTCATATCCATTAGCCTTTACCCAGCGCCAGTTTTGCCGCCACCTGGCCGATGGAACCCGCGCCCATCACCAGCACCACGTCGCCATCCTGCACCATGGCCAGAACGGCTTCCGGCAGTTCGTTGACGTTTTCCACGAAAATGGGTTCCACCTTGCCCGCCACCCGCACCGAGCGTGCCAGGGCGCGCCCGTCGGCCGCCACGATGGGCGCTTCGCCAGCGGGATAGACTTCGGTCAGGACCAGCGCATCGACGCTGGACAGCACCTTGACAAAATCCTCGAACAAATCGCGGGTGCGGGTATAGCGGTGTGGTTGGTATGCCAGCACCAGCCGCCGGTCCGGAAAGGCGCCGCGCGCGGCTGCCACGGTGGCAGCCATTTCCACCGGGTGGTGGCCGTAGTCGTCAATTAAAGTAAAACGACCGCCTTCCGGCAGACTGATTTCGCCATAGCGCTCGAAGCGCCGGCCGACACCCTTGAATTCGGCCAGCGCCTTGACGATGGCGGCATCGGAGGCGCCCACTTCGCTGGCGATGGCGATCGCCGCCAGCGCATTCAGCACGTAATGCATGCCGGGCAGGTTGAGGGTGATGTCGAGTCTGGTGGTCTTGCCGTTGACGCGCAGCACGGTGAACTTCATCTGCCCGTGACTGGCTTCCACGTTGACGGCCCGCACCTTGGCATCCTCGGACAGGCCATAGGTCCACACCGGCTTGGTAATGCGCGGCATGATCTCGCGTACTACCGGGTCGTCCACGCATACCACGGCCATGCCGTAGAAGGGCAGGTGCGAGGTGAAATCCACGAACGCCTGCTTGAGACGATTGAAATCGTGGCCGTAGGTTTCCATGTGATCCTGGTCGATGTTGGTGATCACCGCCAGCACCGGGGTCAGCAACAGGAAGGAAGCATCGGATTCGTCCGCTTCCGCGACCAGAAAATCACCCGTGCCCAGCCGTGCATTGGTGCCCGCGGCTTCCAGCCGGCCGCCGATGACGAAGGTCGGGTCCATGCCTGCCTCGGCCAGGATGCTGGCGATAAGGGACGTGGTGGTGGTCTTGCCGTGGGTGCCGGCAACGGCAATGCCCTGTTTGAAACGCATCAGTTCGGCCAGCATCATGGCGCGCGGCACGATGGGGATGTTGCGCTCGCGTGCTGCGACCACTTCGGGATTGCCTTCCTTGACCGCAGTGGAGGTGACCACGACATCCGCGTTGGCCACATTGCCGTCGGCATGGCCCTTGAAGACCTTGGCGCCGAGCTTTTTCAGGCGCTGGGTGGTGGCGTTGGCGGAAAGGTCGGAGCCGCTGATCTTGAAGCCCTGATTCAGCAGCACTTCAGCAATGCCGCTCATGCCGGAGCCGCCGATGCCTACAAAGTGGATGTTCTTGACTTTATGTTTCATTGTGTCAAAACCTTTTTTCACCACGGAGGGCACGGAGAACACGGAGAAAATCCCCGATAGTTCCGTGTTCTCCGTGCTCTCCGTGGTTAATGGTTTTCATCATTTCGCCAGTTCCTTGCATATCTCGGCTACCCGCCGTGTCGCGTCCGGCTTGGCCAGTGCGCGTGCTTTTTTTGCCATGGCGGTCAGTTTGTCGTGGGTGAGTTCCTGCAGCAGCGCCGCGAGTTTTTCCGCGCTGAGTTCCATTTGCTGAACCAGTACTGCCGCGCCGCTATCGCTCAGGAAGCGGGCGTTGGTGGTCTGGTGGTCGTCTACCGCATGGGGATAGGGCACCAGTACGCTGGCCACGCCCACAGCGGCGAGCTCCGCCACGGTCAGGGCGCCGGAACGGCAGATCACCAGGTCGGCCCAGGCATATTGCCCGGCCATGTCGTCGATAAAGGGCCTGCAATCTGCTTCAACACCAGCCGCCTGATAATTGGCCTGAAGTGCTTCGATGTGTTTTGCGCCAGACTGGTGAACGACTTGCGGCCGCCCCGCGACGGGGATCATGGCCATGGCCTGGGGAACCACCTCGTTCAGTGCCGCGGCGCCGAGGCTGCCGCCTACCACCAGCACCCGCAGATTCTCTTCACGTCCGGCAAGGCGTGCGTCGGGCTCGGCCAGGGCGCCAATCTCGGCCCGCACCGGGTTGCCGCACCACTCGGTGTCAACCTTGCCGCAGGGCAGGGGTTTGTCCTTTTTGCCCTTGAATGCGCCGGGGAAGGCCACCAGCACCTTGTCGGCGAGGCAGGCCAGCACGCGGTTGGTGAGACCGGCGATGGAGTTCTGTTCGTGCACCACCAGCGGCTTTGCCATGAGGGTGGCCATCATGCCGCCGGGAAAGGCCGGATAACCACCCATCCCCAGCACCACGTCCGGGCGGTGCGTCATAATGGCCCTGAAGCTCTGGTAGAAGGCCCGCAGCAGTTGCAGCGGCAGCAACATGGGGCGCAGCAAGCCTTTGCCGCGCAGGCCAGAGAAGTTGATCCACGCCATTTCGTAACCGTGCTTTGGTACCAGCGTGGCTTCCATGCCATTGCGGGTGCCGAGCCAGACCACTTTCCAGCCCTCGTTGCGCAGCTGGCCGGCGACGGCGAGTGCCGGCATGACATGCCCGCCAGTCCCGCCAGCCATGATCATTAAGGTTCGTGAGGGGTGAGGGGTGAGGGGTGAGGAGGCGTGGTTCATACTGCATACCCCTTCATCAACTGCCTGTTTTCGTAATCCACGCGCAGCAGCACGGCCAGCGCCACGCAGTTGGCGACGATGCCGCTGCCGCCGAATGACAGCAGGGGCAGGGTCAGGCCCTTGGTGGGCAAGAGGCCCATGTTGACGCCGATATTGATGATGGATTGCACCGCCAGCCAGATGCCGATGCCCTGGGCGACCAGGGCGGAAAAGTGGCGTTCCTGCCGCTCCGCGGTGCGGCCAATGAGGAATGAGCGGATCGTGATCCAGGCAAAACTCAGCACCACTACGGCAACCCCGGCAAAGCCCAGCTCCTCGGCGATTACGGCGAGCAGAAAGTCGGTGTGGGCTTCGGGCAGATACAGCAGTTTTTCCACACTGGCGCCCAGTCCCACGCCCAGCCATTCCCCGCGCCCGAAGGCAATCAGCGCATGGGAGAGCTGATAACCCTTGCCGAAAGGGTCGGCCCAGGGGTCCATGAAGCCGATGATGCGCTGCATGCGGTAGGGCGAAGTCCAGATCAGCAGCAGGAAGCCGATCAGCAGCAGCACGATCAGGCCGGCGAATAGGCGCCAGTTGAGCCCGCCCAGGAACAGGATGCCCATGGCAATGGAAATGATCACCGCGAAGGCGCCGAAATCCGGTTCGCGCAACAGTAGTCCGCCGATCAGCAACATCACCAGAAACATGGGCATGAAGCCCTTGGTGAAGTTATCCATCAGTGCGGCCTTGCGTACCGTGTAGTCGGCCGCATACATCACCACGATCAGTTTCATGAATTCGGAGGGTTGCAGGTTGGCCACGCCGAGGGAAAGCCAGCGCTGGCTGCCGTTCACTTCGCGCCCGATGCCGGGGATCAAGACCAGCACCAGCAGCGTGATGCCGGCCAGGAACAGCCAGGGGGAGAGTTTCTGCCAGCCGCGCATCGGCACCTGGAAGGAGATGACGCCGGCGATCAGGCCAGCGGCCAGATAGACGCTCTGGCGCAACAGGAAATAGCTTTCATTGAATCCGGTCATGCGGCTTGCGCCCGCGCTGGCGATGGAGGCGGAGTAAACCATGATCAGGCCGAAGGCGAGCAGCAGCAATCCCGACCACAGCAGGGGCTGGTCGTATTCGGAGCGGGCATATTGTGCGGTGGCAGGGATATACATCAGCGTTGCTCCTCCCTGGCCAGCTGCTGTGCTGCGCTGATAAATGCTTCGGCGCGATGGATGTAGTTGCGGAACATGTCGTAGCTGGCGCAGGCAGGGGAGAGCAGCACTGCGTCACCTGCCTGTGCCTGCTGCAGGCTGAACTGCACCGCTTCTTCCATGTTGCCGGCGCGCAACAATGGCACGCCGCTGTGTTCCAGCACGGCGCCGATCTTCGCGCCATCGCGCCCGATCAGCACCACGGCGCGGGCATGCCGGGCCACGGCCGGGGCGAGCGGACTGAAATCCTGCCCCTTGCCGTCGCCGCCAGCGATCAGCACCACCTTGCACGGCATGCCGGCCAGCGCCGCCACGGTCGCGCCGACGTTGGTGCCCTTGGAGTCGTCGTAGAAAGTGACGCCGCTGATCTCGGCCACTTTTTCCACCCGGTGCGGCAGGCCCTTGAAATGGCGCAGCGCGTCCAGCAGGGGTTCGAAGGGCAGCCCGATAGCGCGGCACAAGGCTAGCGCCGCCAGCGCATTGGCGGCATTGTGCAGTCCCGCCAGGGGCAATTCATTGACAGGCAGCAAGCGCCTTGAGCCCTGAGCCAGCCACTGCTGGCCGTCCTGTTTCAGGATGCCCCAGTCACATTCATTAACGGGCGCATCGAGGCCGAAAGTCTCGATTTTCCGCCCAGGCAGGGCCATGGCCATGCTGCGCGCATCGTCGCGATTCAGGATCTGGCTGCCGGTGCCGTGAAATACCCGGGTTTTGGCAGCGCTGTAGTGATCCATGCCGGTGTAGCGGTCGAGGTGGTCCTCGCTGATATTGAGCATGGTGGCGGCCGAGGCATCGAGACTGGCGGTGGTTTCCAGCTGGAAACTGGAGAGCTCCAGCACGAAGACGCCGGGCATGCCGTTCTGCTCCGCCTCAATCAGGGCATCCAGCACCGGCAGGCCGATATTGCCGGCCACCGTGGTCTTCAGGCCGGCGGCGCGGCACATGGCGCCGGTCATTTCAGTGACCGTGCTCTTGCCGTTGGAACCGGTGATGGCCAAAACGTGAGGGGTGAGGCGTGAGGGGTGAGGCGTGAGTGTCTGGGCAAACAGTTCCACATCGCCGGCCACCGGCACGCCGCGCGCAACAGCAGCGGCAACCTTGGGGTCGGCCAGCGGCACGCCGGGGCTGATGGCGATCAGGTCGATCCCGGCAAACAGCGTGTCGCTGAAAGGGCCTGTGACCAGCGGCACGCCGGGGAATTCGGCATGGAAACGGGTGGCGTGAGGCGGCGCCTCGCGGCTGTCGGCAACGCTCACACGTGCGCCGTGGCGCAGCAGGAAGCGCACCATGGACAGGCCGGTATCGCCAAGCCCGAGAACAAGTATGTGTTTATCTCTGATATTCATACTTTAATTTGTGATGAGTGCGGCGCAGGAAAATTTCGCCACCGACCTGCTCCTCACCCCTAACCTCTCACTCCTCACCTCAATTTCAACGTCGAAAGACCGACCAGGACCAGCATCATGGTGATGATCCAGAAACGCACCACCACCTGGGTTTCCTTCCACCCCTTGAGTTCATAGTGGTGATGCAGTGGCGCCATTCGGAACACGCGCTTGCCGGTGAGCTTGAAAGAGGCCACCTGGATCATCACCGACAGGGTTTCCACCACGAACACGCCGCCCATGATGAAAAACACGATTTCCTGGCGCACGATTACCGCCACCACGCCGAGCGCGGCGCCCAGCGACAGCGCGCCGACATCGCCCATGAAAACCTCGGCGGGGTAGGCGTTGAACCACAGGAAGCCCAGTCCCGCTCCCGCCAGCGCGGCACAAAAGATGGTCAGTTCGCCAGCGCCGGGAATGTGCGGGACGCCAAGGTAGCGGGCAAAATAGAAGTGCCCGGCGACATAGGCGAAGATGCCCAGCGCGCCACCCACCATGACCGTTGGCAGGATGGCCAGGCCGTCCAGGCCGTCGGTGAGGTTGACCGCATTGCTGCCGCCAACAATCACGAAATAGCTCAGCACCATGAACCCCACCGCGCCCAGCGGGATGGAGACGGATTTGAAAAAGGGCACGATCAGCTCGGTCTGCACCGGCAAATTGGCGCGGTAGGCGAGATAGGCGGCGACGCTGGCGCCGATGAGCGACTGCCAGAACATCTTGGATTTGGCAGACAAGCCCTTGGGATTGCGGTGCACCACCTTGCGGTAGTCGTCGACCCAGCCGACGATGCCAAATCCCAGCGTGGTGAGCAGGGCCACCCATACGTAATGGTTTTTCAGGTCGGCCCACAGCAGGGTGGCGACGCTGATGGACACCAGGATCAGCGCGCCGCCCATGGTGGGTGTGCCGCTTTTGACCAGGTGGGTTTGCGGGCCGTCGGTGCGTACTGCCTGGCCGATTTTATAGGCGGTCAGTTTGCGGATCATGGCCGGTCCGACCAGGAAGGAAATCAGCAGCGCGGTCAGGATCGCCAGCACCGCGCGCAGGGTGATGTAGTTGAATACGTTGAAAGCGCGGATGTCCTGTGCCAGCCACTGGGCGAGAGCTAATAGCATGTTGCCTCCTGCGGAAGCGTGAGGGGTGAAATGTGAAGCGTGAAGCGTGAAGCGTGAAGCGCCAGGGGCGGCTGTCTCCTCGCTATCTTCACAACGGGTTTGTACATTTCACTCTTCACTTTTCACTCTTCACTTCAAAGCTTCTAACCACCCGTTCCATCTTCATGAAGCGGGACCCCTTGACCAGGACCGTCACATCCGGCGCCAGCAGGTTTTCCAGGTCGGCCAGCAATTCCTCGATGCGTTCGAAGAACCAGGCGTTGGCGCCGAATTCCTGCGCTGCCGCGCGGCACATGTCGCCGTGGCAGAGCAGGATGTCCACCCCGGCCTGTTTGGCTATTGCGCCGATTTCGCCATGCATCGTGACGGCATCGGGGCCGAGTTCGCCCATGTCGCCCAGCACCAGGATTTTTTTGCCCGGCATGCCGGCAAGCACCGCAATCGCTGCCTTGACCGATGCCGGGTTGGCGTTGTAGCTGTCATCAATCAGGGTTGCGCCGTGCAGGCCTGGCTTGTGCTGCAACCGGCCCTTGACGCCGGAAAATTTTTGCAGGCCGGCGGCAATCGCCGCGTTGTCCATGCCCAGCGCGCTGGCCGCCGCCGCTGCGGCGAGGGCGTTGCGCACGTTGTGCAGCCCCGGCACCGGCAGCTTGATCTGGCATTCGCCCGCGGGCGTGCGCAGCTTCAGTTCGCTACCCAGCGGAGCGGACTGGTAGGTGGCGCTCACCTGGGCGGGGTGATCCAGGCCGAATTCGATGCTGGAATGTCCGCTTGCCAGTGTCTTCCACAGCGCCGCGAAAGCGTCGTCGGCATTGATCACGGCCACGCCGTCGCTGGCCAGGCCCGCAAAAATCTCGCCCTTGGCGCGCGCCACTTCTTCCACGCCGCCGAGGCCGGCCAGATGGGCGGCACCGGCGTTGTTGATGACGGCCACGTCGGGGCGGGCGATTTTGCTCAGGTAGTCGATCTCGCCGGGGTGGTTCATGCCCATTTCGATCACCGCGAAGCGGTGCTGCGCGCGCAGCTTCAGCAGCGTCAGGGGCATGCCGATGTCGTTGTTGAAATTGCCCTCGGTCGCCAGCACGGCATCTTGTCCGGCTGCTTCGCGCAGGATGGCGGCGAGCATTTCCTTGACCGTGGTCTTGCCGTTGCTGCCGGTGACGGCAACCAGTTTGATGCTCTGCCGGCCACGCCAGAATGCGGCCAGTTGCCCCAGGGCGAGACGGGTATCCGCCACGATCAGCAGCGGCATGCCCTGCCAATCTGCCTGATGCTGTCCGGCTGCGGCCTGGTCGACCATGGCGACTGCCGCGCCCTGCCGGATGGCCTCGGCGACAAATGCGTGGCCATCGAAACGTTCGCCCCTGAGCGCGACGAACAGGCAGCCGGGAGTAATGGCGCGGCTGTCGGTGGTGACGCTGGTAAAGCTCACATCCGCACCCTGAGTGGCGGCCTGGATGGCGCTGGCGGTCTGGCTCAGACTCAGCATGGGCGGTACTCATGCAAGGCGCGTTGCGCGACTTCTGCGTCGTTGAAGGGGAGTTTCACGCCCTTGATCTCCTGATAATCTTCATGTCCCTTGCCCGCGATCAGCACGATGTCGCCGGGGCGGGCCTGGCGGATGGCGCGGTCGATCGCGGCGGCACGGTCTTCCTCGATATGAAAGTTGGCTTCCATGGCGCTGGTAATCTCCGCCAGGATGGTGCGCGGGTCTTCGTTGCGGGGGTTGTCGCTGGTCACGATGGCGCTGTCCGCCAGGCGCGAAGCCGCCGCCCCCATGAGCGGGCGCTTGCCCTTGTCGCGGTTGCCGCCGCAGCCGAAGACGCAGATCAGGCTGGCCTGGGCGCTCTTGATTTCACGCAGGGTTTGCAGCACTTTTTCCAGTGCATCCGGGGTGTGGGCGTAATCCACCACCACCAGCGGCTTGCCCGCCCCGCCAAGCTGCTGCACGCGCCCGGCGACGGCCTTGACCTGGGCCAGCGCCGCGACTGCCGCTTCAAGCGGGATGCCGCTGACCAGCAGCACGGCCAGCGTGCCGAGCAGGTTGGAGGCGTTGAAGCGGCCCAGCATGGCGCTGGAGATGGCGGCTTTGCCCCAGGGTGTGGCTACCTCGAAGCGCAAGCCGTTTTCATCCATGCCGAGCGCACGACCCTTGATCCGCATGTGGCAGCCCTTGGCTTCGCCCTCGAAGCCGTAACCCACCACTTTGACGCCGCTGCATCCCAGTTTCCCCGCCAGTTCCACGCCGAAGGGGTCGTCCAGGTTGAGGACCGCATATTCCAGCCCGGGCCAATCGAACAGGGTGGCCTTGGCGGCGGCGTAGCTGGCCATGTCGCCGTGGTAGTCGAGGTGGTCGCGCGACAGGTTGGTCAGTAGCGCTACATCGAAATGCACGCCGTTGACGCGCCCCTGATGGAGGCCGTGGGATGAAACTTCCATCGCCACCGCGCTGGCGCCCTGCTCCTGATAGTGCCTGAGCAGGTTGTGCAGCGTGACCGCGTCGGGCGTGGTGTTGGCGGTGGAGGAGAGCTCATTCGGGAAGCCGTTGCCCAGCGTGCCGATCAGTGCGGTTTTGCGGCCCGCTTCTGCCAGGCAGCGGGCGATCCAGTGCGCGCACGAGGTTTTGCCGTTGGTGCCGGTGACGCCGACGGTCCAGAGAAGCTTCGACGGATCGCCGCAGACCCGCGAGGCGATTTCGCCGATGGCCTGGCGCAGCCCGGCAATGCCGAGACCGGGCACTTTCCAGTCATCGTTCCAGCTGAAGCCGTCGCTGTCCCACAGCACGGCATTCGCCCCGGCTGCAATGGCCTGTGGAATAAAGTCGCGCCCATCGGCTTCATCACCCGGATAGGCGGCAAAGGCGTCGCCGGGCTGAATGCGGCGGCTGTCCGCAATCAGGCGTTGCGCACCTGCCTGGGCGATGAAATCAAGCGCCGCGCCACTCCTCACCCCTAACTCCTCACCCCTCACCAGATCGCTCATACCATCTCCTTCACTTCCGGCGCGTCATCCGGCAGCAGGGTGTTGGTGGTGGGGGCGTCAAGCGGAACGGACAGCATGCGCAGCGCGCCGCCCATGACGTTGCTGAATACCGGGGCAGCGACCGTGCCGCCGTAATACTGGCCATTGCTGGGCTCGTCGATCATGACGGCGATAATCAGTCGTGGGTCTGAAACCGGAGCGAAGCCGACAAAGGAGGAAACATATCTGTCCGCGGCGTAGCCATTGCCGTCCTGCTTGTGTGCCGTGCCGGTTTTGCCCGCGGCGCGATAGCCGGTAACCCGTGCCTTGGGCGCGGTACCGCCGGGCTGCACGACCAGTTCCAGCATGGATCGGACTGCCTGGGCCGTGTGCAGCGACAGAACGCGCTCGCCTGCCGGCATTTCGTCGAGCTTGAGCATGGACAGCGGTTTCAGTTCGCCGTCGCTGGCGAATACGGTGTAAGCCCGTGCCAGTTGCAGCAGGCTGACGGAAATGCCATGACCGTAGGACATGGTGGCCTGCTCGATGGGGCGCCAGGTCTTGAAAGGCCGCACCTTGCCGGTGGCTTCGCCGGGGAAGCCGCTGCGCGGCAACTGGCCGAAGCCCATGTGGTTGAATACGCCCCACAGATACTCCGGCTCAAGGGTCAGTGCAATCTTGGCCGCGCCGACGTTGCTTGATTTCTGGATCACCTGGGCTACGCTGATCAAGCCCTGCGGATGTGCATCATGGATCGTTGCCGAGCCAATGGAAAAATGCCCGGGAGAAGTTTCGATGCGGCTTTCCGGGGTGAATTTTCCCGCTTCCATTGCAGCCGCGATGGCGACCGGCTTCATGGTCGAACCCGGTTCGAAAATGTCGGTAATGCTGCGGTTGCGGGTGCTGTTGCGATTCAGCTTGACCCGGTTGTTGGGGTTGTAGGAAGGCAGGTTTGCCAGTGCCAGAATTTCTCCCGTTTTGGCATCCAGCACCACGATGGCGCCCGCCTTGGCCTTGTGCTGATCTATCGCCGCCTTGAGCTCGCGGAATGCCAGATACTGGATCTTGCGGTCGACGCTTAAAGCCAGGTTGCGCCCTTCCTGCGGCGTCTTGATGCTTTTTACATCCTCGATGATGTGGCCCGGGCGATCCTTGATGACGCGGCGGCTTCCAACCTGGCCGGCCAGCCATTTCTGGTAGGTCAGCTCCAGGCCTTCCTGGCCGTTGTCGTCCACGCCGGTAAAACCGAGAATATGAGCGGTCACATCTCCAGCCGGATAGTAGCGGCGATATCCGCGCTGCAGAAATACCCCCGGTATGTCCAGCTCCATGACCTTCGCCGCCAGCTCGGGCGGCAGTCCGCGCTTGAGATAGGCAAATTCCTTGCTGGAGCTGGCAAGGCGCTTGTCGATTTCGCTTTTGCTCATGTCCAGCAACTTCGCCAGCTGCTGTTTTTTTTCCGCGTTCAGTTCGATATCCTGCGGGCTGGCCCAGACCGACTCGACCGGCGTACTGATGGCCAGTGGCTCACCGTGCCGGTCAGTAATCATGCCGCGATGCGCGGAGATTTCGATTACCCGGCTGTAGCGCGCATCGCCTTTCTGCACCAGGAAATCGTTATTCAGCACTTGCAGGTAGAGCGATCGCACCAGCAGCGCTACAAACCACAGCAGCAAGAGCGCGACCACCACCCATGCCCGCCATAGCGGGAGCTGAACCCGGGCCGTGGAAGAAGACAGGCTCATGGCGCCACTCCGCGTATTGCTGGCAGGAGCGGAACGACCTGAATTTTGGCAGGGTCGGGTACGCGCATCTGGAGGTGGCTGGAAGCAATTTTTTCGATTCGGGCGTGCATGGCCCAGGTGCTTTGCTCGAGTTGCAGTTGCCCCCACTCCACTTCCATCTGTCTGGCCAGAGACTGTTCCTGCTGCAAATCGACGAACAGCGTACGCGCCTTGTGCTGGGAAGTGACTACCCCCATGGCACAGGCGATTGCGATCATCATCAGCAACAGGTTGAGCTTGACCATTATGTCTCCAGGCTACGCTCGGCTACCCGCATGACGGCACTGCGGCTGCGCGGGTTTGCGCTCACTTCGGCAGCCGACGGGCGCCGCGCCTTGCCCGTCAGATGCAGGCGTGGCTGCGGCAATTCGCTGGCACGTATGGGCAGGCGGGAAGGAAGGGTGTCGCGATTGACTTCGCCCTGCATGAAGCGCTTGACGATGCGGTCTTCCAGCGAGTGGAAGCTGATCACCACCAATCGTCCGTGAGGCGCGAGCAGATTCATGCACTGAGGGAGCACTAGCGATAATTCCTCAAGTTCCTGATTGAGGAAAATCCGTATAGCCTGAAAGGTGCGCGTCGCCGGATCCTGGCCTGGCTCGCGCCGGGGAACCGCCGTTGCCACGACCTGGGCAAGTTGTCGTGTAGTAGCGAGAAGCCCTCCCGCTCGCGCCGCAACAACCGCTCTTGCAATCTGTTTAGCAAACCGTTCTTCACCATAGCTTTTGATGACCTCCCTCAGTTCATCTTCCGGCACCTGCGCCAGCCATTCCGCCGCGGTTTGCCCCTTGCTCGTATCCATGCGCATGTCCAGCGGACCGTCGAAACGGAAACTGAAGCCGCGCTCCCCTTCGTCCAGCTGGGGTGATGAAACCCCCAGGTCCAGCAGGATGCCATCCACCTTTTTTATGCCCAGCGGCAGCAATGCCTGCTCCATGCCGGCGAAGCTGCTGTGGCAGATATGAAAACGCGGGTCCGTGATGGCCCGCGCCGTTTCCACTGCCGCCGGATCGCGATCCAGCGCGATCAGCCGGCCATCCTTGCCCAGTCTTTCCAGGATCAGGCGGCTATGCCCGCCGCGACCGAAGGTGCCGTCTATATAGATTCCGCCTGGCTGGATGTGCAACGCATCGACCGCCTCCTCAAGCAGTACGGTGATGTGCCGCCTGATTTCAGGAACGCGCAGCGATTCTGCGTCTCCCTCGCCCGCTCGCGGGAGAGGGCCGGGGGAGAGGGGCTTGCTCACAGCGAAAAACCTTCCAGTTCCGGCGGCATGCCGCCGTCGCGGAAGACCAGCGCATCAGCGAGCTGCTGGTTCCAGCTGGCATCGTCCCACAATTCGAATTTGTTGCCCTGGCCCACCAGCACCACGCTCTTTTCCAGATTGGCGAATTGGCGCAAAGGGGGCGGCACCAGGATGCGTCCTGCGCTATCCAGCTCGACATCGCTGGCATTGCCGACCAGGAGGCGCTGCAGGCTACGGGTTTGGGGATTGAAACTGGACAGGCTGTTGAGCTTCTTCTCGATCGGCTCCCAGTCGGAAAGGGGGTAGATCAGCAGACACTTGCTGGGATCGGCGGTAATGATGAGGCGCCCGGCGCAATAGGACAGGAGAAAATCGCGGTGCCTGGACGGCACTGCCAATCTTCCCTTGCTGTCCAGATTTAATGTTGCAACACCGCGAAACATGGCACCCCTTTGCGCTGTAGTTTTAGCCAGGTTCTCCCACAAAAACCCACCGTCCACCACTTTTGCCCACTATAGATAAAAAAACAGGCATGGTCAAGGGGGAAAACAGGTTTTTCTCTTACGCGACAAAGGCTTAGGAGAAAAATATAAACTAAAATTTATATGCTTTAGAAATAAGGGGATACGTAAAGTAGTGAAAGTCGATTGTTAGGTTGGCGAGTGGGTCGTGCCTGGGGTGGGAGGCCGGCGCTTGTCTTTGCCTGGTGGCTGCGTTATGGTCCGATTTGTCTTTGTTTCGGGCGCCAATCCATGAACCGCTACCTCAAATACGGCCTCGCGGCAGCCGCCGGCGTGGCGTTTCTTTTTGCGCTGCTACTGGCGGCGGTGGCGCTGTTCGTCAACCCCAATGACTACAAGCCGCAGATCATCCAGCTGGTGAAAGACAAGAAGCAGCGCACCCTGACGCTGGCTGGCGACATCAAACTGGCCTTTTTCCCCAGGCTGGGCTTTGATCTGGGGCGCGCATCCATCAGCGAATTTCAAGCGGACAAGGAGTTTGCGGCTATCGAGAGCGCCCGCCTGTATCTGTCCTGGTGGCCCTTGCTGAAGAAGGAACTGGTGGTGGAGCAGGTTCGGGTGGAGGGGGTGCGTGCCAGTCTGGTGCGTTTCAGGGACGGCACGACCAATTTTGACGATCTGCTGAAGAAGGAAGAGGAAGACAAGCAGCTCAAGTTCGATATAGATAGTGTGAAAATCGGCAACAGTGCACTGACCTTCAGGGACGAAATGGGCGGGCGGCAGTTTGCGCTGAGCCAGATCGAGCTGAAGACAGGCCGTCTGGCGAATGCGAGGCCGACCCGGGCGGAGCTCGGTTTTATCCTGCGGGGGGATAATCCACACATCAAGGCAGACGTAAAGATGCAGACGGAACTGAATTTCGACACCGATGCCAGGCGGTTTTCGCTACGCGGCCTGAATCTGGAAATGACGGGCGAGGCCGCCGGCCTGAGCGGTCTTGCTGCAGGGGTCAAGGGTGATCTGGCTTTTGATCAGGCCATGGGCGTAATGCGGGCGGAAAATCTGGCCGTGGCCGTGGCTGGCAAAAAAGGGGCGGACGATATCGATGTCAGGCTGTTGGTACCGAAGGTCGAATGGGCTGCTGACAGGATGGCAACGGATAAAATCGATCTGGTGGCCAAGGTCAAGCAAGTCCGGGGAGAAATGGGGCTGGTGGTGAATTTGCCCGCGCTGACCGGTGACAGCAAGTCATTCAGGGCGGACATGCTGAACATCGACCTGAGCATATTTCAGGAGGGTGGCGAGTACAAGGGCAAACTGTCCTCGCCGGTCAGCGGTGATTTCAAGAGCAAGCGTTTTGCCCTTTCCGATATCAAGGCCAATTTGGCGGCAAATGGCGGGAAGATGCCCGGGGGCGGCATGAAGCTGGATATTAGCGGCTCCGCCGAAGTGGACGCCGGGCATCAGGATGTGGCGTTGAAGCTGGTTTCCAGGCTTGACGAGAGCACCATCAAGGCGAATCTCGGCGCGAGCCCTTTTACGAACCCGCATTTTCGCATCGATGTGGACGTGGACCGGCTCGATGCGGATCGTTATTTGCCGCCCAAACCGAAAGAAAGTGAGCCCCAGTCAGAGAAGCCGCTGGATTTCTCCGCGCTGAAAACGCTCAATGCCAGCGGCAGCGTGAAAATCGGCAGCCTCAAGCTGTATAACGTCAAGGCCAGCAACATCCGGCTGGAGTTCCGGGCGGGTGATGGCAGGCTGGTAGTGAGCCCGCTGGCCGCCAGCCTCTACCAGGGAACGGCCAGCGGAAGCATGTCGCTGAATGCGGCGGGGCCTGCCGTGGCGGTGAGGCAGAATATTGCCGGCGTCAGCATCGGGCCCTTGCTGAAAGACGCGCTCGACAAGGATGTGCTTGAAGGCCGGGGCAACGTGAACATCGATGTCGCCGCCAATGGCAATGCCGTGAGCGCCATGAAAAAATCCATGCAGGGCAAGGCGGCGCTGAATCTGCGCGACGGCGCGGTGAAGGGGATCAATATCGCTGCGGCCCTGCGCGAGGCCAAATCCCGGTTGGGGACGATGAAGGGAGAAAAGGTCCAGGCCGCCAGCGCGCAGGAACAAACCGATTTTTCGGAACTGACCGCCAGCTTCAGCATTCAGCGCGGTGTCGCGCATAATGAAGATCTCGCGGCCAAATCGCCCTTGCTGCGCCTGGCCGGCAATGGCGACATCGATTTCGGCGCCGAAAGGTTGAATTACCTCGCCAGGGCCACGGTGGTGGGAACCCTGGAAGGGCAGGGCGGGCGCGAACTGGCGGCGCTCAAGGGAGTGACGGTGCCGGTGCGGGTCAGCGGGCCGTTCAAGGCGCCGCAGTTCGCCATGGACTTCAACGCAATGGTGGGCGAGGCGGCCAAACAGGAGATCAAAAGCCGTGCGGAAGACAAGCTGAAGGAAGGCCTGAAAGGCCTGTTCCGCTAAGTGGCCGCCGCTTTTGCCCAGCGCCTGATCCTCTGGCACAAGCAGCATGGCCGCCACGGCCTGCCGTGGCAGGGCAACCGAGACCCCTATGCAGTATGGCTCTCTGAAATCATGCTGCAGCAAACCCAGGTATCCAGCGTCATTCCCTATTACCAGCGCTTTCTGGGCTGCTTTCCGGATATCGCCACTCTTGCCGCTGCCGAAGAGGACGAGGTGCTGGCCCGCTGGAGCGGCTTGGGCTACTACTCGCGGGCGCGCAATCTGCACCGGGCGGCGCAGATCATGGCAGAAAAACACTTTGGCGAATTCCCGCGCGAGTTCGGGCAGATTCTGGCCTTGCCGGGCATTGGCCGTTCAACCGCGGCGGCCATCAGTGCTTTTGCATTCGGTGAACGCAGGGCGATTCTGGACGGCAACGTGAAGCGGGTGCTGGCGCGTTATCTGGTGGTGGCGGGCCATTCGGGCGAGAAAAAGGTGGAAGCCTTGCTCTGGCGCCATGCCGAAGCGCTGCTTCCCGAGACTGGAATCGAAATCTATACCCAGGCCTTGATGGATCTTGGCGCGACCGTCTGCACGCGCAGCAAGCCGGATTGCGCAAGCTGCCCGGTCAGCGGGGATTGTGCCGCCAGTCAGCAGGGGCGCCAGGTGGAATTCCCCCAGCCGCGGCCGCGCAAGGCGTTGCCCGAGAGAGCGGCCACCATGCTGATTTTCATGCATCGGGGCGAGGTTTTCCTGGAGAAGCGTCCGCCAGCCGGGATCTGGGGCGGGTTATGGAGTTTCCCGGAAAGCGATGAGGCGGAAGATGCGCGGCAACCTGCCGGCATGCGCTTCGGCTTCGAGACTGACAGCCCCGAGGCCAGGCCAGCCATGCAACACGTTTTCACCCATTTCCGCCTGCATATCCATCCCCTGCTTCTCAATGTCAGGCGAATCCAGCCCCGTGCGCGTCAGCAGGCGGGGATGTGGCTGACCATCGAGGATGCCATGGCCGCAGCCATCCCAACACCAGTTCGCAAGCTGCTTGCAAGTCTTGATTTGGCTTGAACGGCTTTTTCCAGGTTCAGATGTGAACATGTGCTGATTGCGGGAAGCGATAAAGCTGGTGTTCGGTGAGCGCGGCATCGAGCGGCATGTCCCATGGGTCGCGCGGGACATGCGCCACTTTCTGGCATTCGTAACCAATTCCGACCAGACAGGGTTTGTGCCAGATCTTTCGCCGCCCGAGAAATGCCAGGCTGGTGTCGTAGAAGCCGCCGCCCATCCCCAGCCGGAATCCACCTTCGTCGAACCCCACCAGCGGCATGAATAACAGATCCAGCTGGCTGGCGCGGACCGGCCGGGGCGACCAGTGTTCGTGGATGCCGAAGCGGTTGAGATACCAGCTGGGGCGGGCCGTGAGACGTGTGAAATAAAGATGCTTCTGGAATCGGCGCGGCACCACGGGTAAATAGCAGGATTTTCCCAAACGCAATGCCTGGTTGAGCAGGGGCAGCATATCCATCTCGCCTTCGAAGGGCAGATAGAAGCCGATGCGGTCATAACGCATCAGCAGGCGCTCACGCGTGGCTACCCGTAACAGGCTATTAGCCGCCACCCGTTGCTGGTGCGGCGAAAGCTGGCTGCGCAGTTGGCGCAAATGGCGCCGCAGTTGGGGTTTATTCAAGGTATGCGAAGGAAAAACGACAACAGGTTAGGGGGTAAGAGTCCCCCGCGCATGCCGTCAGGCTATCATCTTGAACCTGGGGTCCAAGAGGGTCGCGGCCAGAACGCATCAGGCACATCCGCAGGGGATGCGCACAACAGCATTCTTAATAGCTACAACCAAACTTTATATATTGGTTCAAAGAATATCTAGCCTGGACGAACACCGCAGGGGACAACTCGGAAAGCTGGTTGCGAAGGGTTTTTTTATTCGCAGCCTGCTAAAAAAGTTCATCCTGCTCCGTCATTGCCTGCTCGATCTGAGCCTGCATGGAGTTCATTCTACTCTTGAACTCTCCGATGTCAAAAGAACCGGCGATGTGGGTGTTGAGCAGTTCGTGGGTGATGTTCAGGGCGGCCATGATGGCGATGCGTTCCACCCCGATAACTTTGCCGCTATCGCGAATTTCGCGCATTTTCCGGTCGAGATAGTCCACTGACTGGAGCAGCGCTTCCTGTTCGTCCTCGGGGCAGGCAACGCGGAATTCGCGTCCCATGATGGCAACGTCCAGGCCCTTTATTTCGCTCATTCGGCGGACTCCGGAATTTGTTCCATCAGCGCCTCAAGACGGGTTTGCGCACCCAGGATCTTGTCGCCCAGGAGCTTTCCCCGGTTCTGGGCGGTGGCCAGTTGCTGGCGCAACTGAATGTTTTCGGAACGCAGCTGCTGGCACATTCGTGCGATCTGCGCGACTTTTTCTTCGAGGGATTTCAGTTCCGCTTGCATGCGCACACTATAATTTGAAAAATCCAGCTAGGTCAACTGCTAACGCCACGTTTTAAAAGTGTTTTAACAGATTTTTTCCGGTATTCAGGAAAAAATCTGATCCAGCAGGCGCCAATCCAGATGCGCTTCCACTGCGTCGGCCATGCGCTCGATCCCCGCTTCCCGCAGGGCTTCGTAATCCTGTATGGAAGGCATCGCCAGCCCCGCCCAGCGGAGCAGCGCAGCGCATGCTTCCTGCCGGTCGAACAGGCCGTGCACATAGGTTCCGAGGATCTGGCCGTCCGCCGAGATCGCGCCGTCATTTCCGTCTTCAAGCCTCGCCGCGGGCCGGGTGAGGGCGGGCCCCGCGCTTACCCCGGCATGGATTTCATAGCCGCTCACGGCTGCATCGGCAAGCGCCAGCTTCCCGCTTACTCGCCGCAAGCGCTTCTCCTCTTTCAGCTCGGTCGCCATGTCCAGCAGACCCAGGCCGGCGCTTTCGCCCGCGCCGGATTCCAGCCCCAGCGGGTCATGGATGCGCCGCCCCAGCATCTGGAAGCCGCCGCAGATGCCGATGAGCTTGCCTCCATAGCGCAAATGCCGCTGGATCACATTTTCCCAGCCATGTTCTCGCAGCCATTCGAGGTCGCCGCGTACGTTCTTGCTGCCCGGCAGGATGATCAGGTCGGCCCGGGGAACCGGCTCTCCGCCCATGACGAAGCGCAGATCCACATCAGGATGCAGGCGCAATGGATCGAAATCGGTGTGGTTGCTGATCCGCGGCAGCAAGGGCACGATCACCCGCAGGGGCTCGGCTGTATCGGCCCCGAATGAGAGCTTGCCGAGCCCGTCCTCGGCTTCCAGGTGCAGGCCGTGCAAATAGGGGAGCACGCCCAGAACCGGCTTGCCGGTGCGCCGCTCCAGCCACTCCAGGCCGGGCTGGAGCAGGCCGATGTCGCCACGGAAGCGGTTGATGACGAAGCCTTTCACGCGCGCCTGCTCGGCAGGGGAAAGCAGTTCCAGCGTGCCTGTCAGATGGGCAAACACCCCGCCGCGGTCGATGTCGGCGATCAGCAGCACCGGGCAGTCCGCCGCTTCGGCAAAGCCCATGTTGGCGATGTCGTACTCGCGCAGGTTGATCTCCGCCGGGCTGCCCGCCCCTTCGACAACAACGCGGTCATAGTTCGCCCTGAGGCGCTCGAAAGACGCCAGCACGCTTCCCAGCAACTGCGGCTTGAAGCGGTGATAGGTGTCGGCATCCATGTTGCCGATGGCCTGTCCATGCACGATCACCTGGGCGCCGATATCGGTATTGGGCTTGAGCAGCACCGGGTTCATGTCGGTATGGGGCGGGAGATGGCAGGCCTGCGCCTGCACCGCCTGCGCCCGGCCGATCTCGCCGCCGTCCTGGGTCACCGCGCTGTTCAGCGCCATGTTCTGCGGCTTGAACGGGGCGGGGCGCATGCCGCGGCGGTAGAGCACGCGGCAGATGCCCGTCACCAGCGCGCTTTTGCCCGCATCGGAAGTGCATCCCTGGATCATCAGGGCTTTTGCGTTCATGGCACTCCCAGAGCCAGAGAAACGAGTATGGCCGCCTCGCTCAGTTCTACCGTGGCCCCCAGCGTGTCGCCGGTCATGCCGCCCAGGCGCCGCATCATCATCCAGCGCAGTAGCGGCCAGGCGGCAAGTGCTGTTGCCAGTGCAATCCAGCCGGGTTTTTCGGTAAAAAGAATCGCGCTTGCTACAAGCAGTAGTGCCAGTACCGCCGCCGTCCGCGGCAGATGGGTAGCCAGCGCGGAGCCCATGCCGCCAGGCCGGACATAAGGCGTGGTCAGAAGCAGCGCAAGCAGCGCCGACCGGCCCAGCACAGGGGCAAGAACCAGTGCTGGCCATGCCTCCGTCCTCAGCAAAGCCGCCAGCGCGGCGAATTTCAGCAGCAGCACAAGCATGACCGTGGAGACGGCTGCCGGACCACTGCGCGGGTCCTTCATGATGGCCAGGGTGCGCTCCCGGTCGCCGTGGCCACCCACCCAGGCATCCGCGCTGTCGGCCAGTCCGTCGAGGTGCAGCCCGCCGGTGAGCAGCGCCCAGGCCGCAGTCAGCAGCGCGGCCTGGAGCAGGGGGTCGGCATGGCCGAGCAGGCGCTGCAGGCCCGCCAGCAGCAGACCGATCAGGAGACCGATCAGCGGGTAGGCGAGCACCGAGCGGCCCCACTCCGCCGGGCCCGGCGCAACCTTCAGGGAAACGGGCAGGCAGGTGAGAAACTGCAGGGCCAGGAGAAATGCTTTCATTCTGAAAATCTCAGTTAACCACGGGGAACACGGGGTAATTCAATGTCTTGCACAGCTTCCCCCGTGTTCCCCGTGGTTCAAATGCTTTTTCAGTTTCATGTCTCAGGGCCGCCGTGGAACAGCAGTTGCGTCAGGGCTGCGGCGCCGCTGCCGAGAATGCGGATGCGGCTGCGCCCGGCATAGGGCACGTCCAGGCAGAACATGTTGTGGATGGGAATTTGCAGCGCCTGGCAGAGGATCACGCGGTTCACGCCGCCGTGCGCCACCACCAGGAGGTGCTTGCCGGCATGGCGCAGCAGCAGGTCGTTCCAGCCCGTCGTGACGCGCGCGGCGAAAGCCGCCAGCCCCTCGCCGCCGGGCGGGGTGAAGCCGGCCGGGTCGCGCCACAGCCGGTCGAGGCAGCCGGGATCGTCTTGTGTCAGTTCCTCCGGCGTGCGGCCTTCCCACGCGCCGAAGCCGATCTCCCCGAGGCGCGCATCGGTTTCCAGCGGGATGCCGGCGCCTGCGGCCAGCTCGGCGGCAAATCCGGCGCAGCGCTGTAGCGGGGAGCTGACTATCGTCTGCCACGGGCTTCCGCCCTGGACGGCGGCGCGCATCTGCGTCCAGCCGGTTGCGCTCAGGGGATCGTCGGTGTGGCCGCGAAAGCGGATTCCGCCCAGCGGTTCGCCATGGCGGAGCAGGTCGACGGTGGTGGTGATCGGCGAGTCGCTCATGCGCCTTCCGACACGCCTGCCGCGCCGAACGTGGCCATCTGCCCATGCAGCGCGGCGGCCAGCCGCAGGATGGGCAAAGCCAGCGCCGCGCCGCTGCCCTCGCCCAGGCGCAGCCCCAGGTTCAGCAGCGGGCGGGCATCCAGCGCCTGCATCAGATGCACATAACCGGGTTCGGCCGAGGCGTGGCCGTAGAACCACCAGTTCGCCGCATCCGGGCGGATTTTTAGCGCCACCAGGGCGGCCGCGCTGGCGATGAAGCCGTCCACCAGCACCGGCAGGCCGGCCTGGGCGCAGGCAATGTAGGCCCCGGCCAGCGCCGCGATTTCGAACCCGCCGACGTGGCGCAGGGCTTCGAGCGGGGAAGTCATGGCGGGGCGGTGCAGCGCCAGCGCTGCGTCGATGATTGTTGCCTTGCGCGCCACGCCGGCTGAATCCAGCCCGGTGCCCGGTCCGGCAATTTCGCTGGCGCAGCGGCCCAGCAGGGCGCAGGCCAGGGCAGTGGCGGCTGTGGTGTTGGCGATACCCATCTCGCCGCCGATGAAAAGCTGCGCGCCCTCTTTCCGTGCCCGCTCTACCGCGTCGCGTCCGGCCTGCAGGGCCGCTGCCAGTTGTGTCCCGTCCATCGCCGGGCTGCGGCGGAAATTGGCGGTGCCGCTGGCCGCCTTTTGCACCACCACGCCGGGCATGGCGGCGCTGTCCGCGACGCTGCCCACGTCCACCACTTCCAGCGCGGCGCCCAGGCTGCGCGCCAGCACGCTGATCGCGGCGCCGCCGTGGGCAAAGTTGAGGATCATCTGCCCGGTCACTTCCTGCGGGAAGGCCGATACGCCTTCCGCGGCGATGCCGTGGTCGGCGGCGAACACCACGATGCGCACCCGCTCCAGGGCGGGTGTTTGCGTGCCCTGCATCCCGGCCAGGCGGATGGCGATGTCTTCCAGATCGCCGAGGGAGCCGGGCGGTTTGGTCAGCTGCGTCTGGCGCACCCGCGCCGCCTCCTGCGCGACAGGGTTCAAGGGCGCGGCCGGTGTTTCCAGCCAGGCGAAACTCATATGGGTTTTCCTTTCAAGACCAGCGGCAGGCCCGCCGCCACCAGCGTGACCCGGTCGCAGAGTTGCGCCAGCTCCTGGTGCAGGCGGCCCGCCTCGTCGCAATAGCGCCGCGTCAGTTCGCCCAGGGGGACGATGCCCATGCCGACTTCATTGCTCACCAGGATGACCCGGCCGGGCAGGGCGGGCAGGATTCCCAGCAGGGCGGCGCGTTCCCTCTGGAAAAGCGCTTCGTCGGCAATCACGTTGTTGAGCCACAGCGTCATGCAATCCACCAGCAGGCAGCGGCCGGGCGCAGCAGAATCCTGAAGCGCGGCAGCCAGCCGCACCGGCTCTTCAATCAGTTCCCACCCGGCGGGGCGGCGCTCCCGGTGATGGGCGATGCGCCCGGCCATTTCCTCGTCTCCCGCAGTCGCCGTGGCGATATAGGTGACGGCGAGGCCGGATTCCAGGGCGATCTTTTCCGCCAGGGCGCTCTTGCCCGAACGGGCGCCGCCGAGAATCAGCTCGCGCATATCAAAACAGGCGCCTTTGTCCATCGCTTCCTCTCCCCCTGCGGGAGAGGATTGAGGAGAGGGTATCAAAACAGGCGCCTTTGTCCATCGCGCGCCCTTCACAGGTCCACGCCCTTCTGTGCCTTGATCCCGGCGCGGTAGGCATGTTTCACGTCGCTGATTTCAGATACGGTGTCGGCCAGCTCGACCAGCTCCGGCGAGGCGCCGCGTCCGGTAACGACGACGTGCTGCATGGGCGGGCGGGCCTTGATGGCGTCGAGCACGGCAGCCTGGTCGAGGTAGCCGTAGCTCAGCAGGTAGGTGAGTTCGTCCAGCACCACCAGGTCGAGAGACGGATCGGCCAGCATGCGCTGCGCGACCTGCCAGCCGCGCCGGGCGGTGGCAATGTCCTGTTCGCGGTCCTGGGTGTCCCAGGTGAAACCGTCGCCGAGCACCTGCCATTCCACGCCGGGCTGGCGGCTGAAGAAGGCTTCTTCTCCGGTGTCGGTGCGGCTCTTGATGAACTGGGCCACGCCCGCTTTCATGCCGTGGCCCAGGGCGCGGGCGACCATGCCGAAGGCGGACGAACTTTTGCCCTTGCCGTTGCCGGTGAGCACCAGCAGCAAGCCGCGTTCGGCGCTGGCGCGGGCGATGCTCGCGTCGATCAGCGCCTTTTTGCGCGTCATGCGGGTTTTGTGGCCGATCAAAATAAATGTCCTTCACCATTGCTCCCTCTCCCCCCGCGGGAGAGGGTTGGGGAGAGGGAAAGCGCCGGGTTAATCAGCCGGAGCGCCCTCTCCCCCAGCCCCTCCCCCGCGAGGGGGGAGGGGGGCGAATTAACCGGCATGCTGCGCATCCCCGTGCCAGCTGGCGACGGCGACATGAATCACCGTGGCCAGGCCGATGTAGGCGGCCATGGTCGACAGCGTGCGGGGGAAGAACGCCACCAGACGCGGGAAAAACTCGCCCAGACTGGGCGCGGCAAATTCTCCGGAGAAGAAATAAAATCCCCCGCTGGAAAACAGTTCAGCCAGCAGCGCGCCTGCCAGCGCGCAGCCCAGCAGCCAGGGCAGCGCGGACCAGGACAGGCGATGGTGGCGGGCATAGACGCGGCCAGCCAGGAACAGGGAGGCATAGGCCGGGATCAGCAGCCAGTAGGCCGGAGAAATGCAGAAGTCGCTCACCCCGCCCCAGGTGATGGCGGCGTAATCGATCAGCACGGCCCCCAGCATCAGGGCGGGCGCTATCCACAGGGAACGCAGATAGAAGCCAACAATGAAAAACACCGCCCATGAGGCATCGGGCAGGGAATGCAGCGTTGCCCAGTGATGGCTGCGCGTGAGGGCCATCAGCAGGGCAAGGGCGAAGCCGATAGCGAGTTGCTGGCGGGTAGTCAGGGATAACATGAGGGACTCCTTGGTTTTGCGGGTTGATTACTTGAAATCATACCCGGCGGTGAGCGCGAAGGTGCGGCCATCAGCCGGATAGTAGTAGTAATTTGGCGGATTCAGATAAGTCGCATAACCGGCGCTGGCGGCATAGCGTTTATCAAAGGCGTTGAGAAGCCGTGCAGAGATTTTCCATGGCTTCAGGTCCCAGGTTCCAAGCAGGTCGAGAGTGGCATAGCCGGCGAGGCTGCCCTGCGAGTTGGCGTAGTCGCCGCTGTAGAAGCGCTTGCCGATCGCATTGGCCACGGCGCTGTAACTGCCGGCGGCACCTGCGTCCCAGCTGAGTTGCAGGCTGGCCTTGTTGCGGGGAACGCTGGGGACTTGCAGGCCGGCATAAATGCCCTCACGGAACGTGGCTTCTGTGTAGGTGTAGGCGAAGCGCGTTTTGAGGCGTTCGCCCAGTTGCCAGTCCAGCTCGGTTTCCAGGCCCTGGCGACGCGTAGGGTCGAAGTTGATGTTGGCGCCGGCAGCGCTGTCATAGCCGATCTCGTCTGTCATGTTCAGGCGATAGAGAGTGGCATGCAGCCTGGCAGGCCCGGCGTTCAGGCTGCCGCCGATTTCGTGCAGGGTGCCTTGCTGCGGTCGCAGGTCACCCGCAAACACCGGGGCATAAGTGATGGGGTCGTAACCGAACAGTTCGTCAGTATTGGCGAAGCGGAAGGTGCGGCCCATCTTGCCATAGGCTCGCCAGCCCTGTCCGTCATAGCTGGCTCCGAGGTCGTAGGCGTTGCGGGTGCGCGTGGCATTGCCGTCCATGGCAGGCATGAACCAGGGTGCGTAGGCATCCTGGTGAGCGCTTTGATCCATGCGCTGGTTGCGCCCGCCAAGCGTGGCCGTCCAGGCGCTGGTTAAGGAAGTCGAGTTCTGGAAATAGACCGCGTTGCTGGTCTGAGCCGCCCACTGTTTGGGAAACGAGGAATAACGCGCATCCACTTTGCCATCGTAGTAGTCGAAACCCACGACGGTCTCGCTGGCCAGGCTTCCGATGCCGTGTTGCCAGCGTACACGCGGTGTCAGGGACTGGGTGTGTTTGTCGCGGTCGGAAACGCTGGCGTAAGAAGGCGTGTTCCAGTGTTGAGAAGCATTTTCTTCGGACACCTCGGCTTCCACTGTCACCGTGTCAGAGAGGCGCAATTTGATGCCGGGGCGAAGGCGATAGCCGCTACGCTTCTGGCTGTTGAGGGGCGTTGTGGTGCTGCGGGGATCGGCCTGATAGGCCGCAGGCAGCAAGTAGCCCGGCAGGCCTGATGATTCCTCGTAGGCTGCGTAGTCAAGGGCGATCTCGCCGGTTTTAAGGTAGAGGCCGGCACGCCCGGAAAGCGACTGCTGGTCTTGCTGGCTATTTTGGCGCCAGCCGTCAGACGTGGCGGTGTGGGCGAAGATGTTGGCATAACCCGCGCTATTGCCCCCGGCAGCAGATCCATCCAGGGCACGGTAGCCATAGCTGCCAACGCTGGCGGAAATGGCGGCGCGCGGCGCGCCGGACTTGTCGGTGACGATATTGATGACGCCGCCACTGGCCCGGTCGCCATAGAGCACGGTGCCCGCGCCGCGCTGGATCTCGATACGCTGAATGCTGTTCAGCGGGATGGTTGACCAGATGATTCCGCCAAGGTCGATTGGGTTAAGCCGCTGACCGTCGAGCAGGATAAGGGCATTGCTCCCGGCGGCATCGCCGAACCCGCGCAGGTCAACCGTGGTGTCGATGCCCATGTGGCCGTACAGGGGGCGGACGCCGATGCCTGCCCGGGTTTTCAGGAGGTCGGGCAAGTCGAGGGCAGGAGAGTTGCGGATTTCCTCGCGTGTGATGACGCTGATATTGGCCGGTACGCGTGGCTTGGCATCGAATCGCGTGGCGGTGACGACGATTTCGTCGCCCTGGTAAAGCGGAATTTCCTCAGCGGAAGCCAGGGGTGAAAGAATGGCAAGGGAGATCAAACCAGGCTTGAAAGGGGATTTCATTCTATTTTCCATTATTCGGCCAGCGTCCCCGCAGGCCGTGGGTTCAAGTAATGGAAATGCCACAGAAATGGCGCAGGATGGCCACTTCGGCTACCGTCACCCCGCGGCATTTCCGTATCCGCTTCAGGCCGGTCTCCGGGCTGGTGAAAAAACGCACCGCCTTCCCATGGCTTGCGCCACAGTGGCCTATTGATGCGTTCGCACTCACTTACCGTTGCGGGGGCAGCACAGGCTTTGCCCATTGCCGGGCGCACCTGTTTCCCGTTTAACCCGTTCGCCGGAAGGCGAGCGGGCACCTGAAACATGGCGGCCATTCTAGCATACAACCCCGCTATGGCTTGTGGCTGGCGTGGCGCAAATGCCGGCCGGCACGCCGTGAACTTCTCGCGCCCATTGGGCAAGCAGGGAAATTTTGCTATTGTTCGCGTCATGCTCAAAGACGCCATCGACCTTTCCACCCTCCGCCGTATCCTGATCATCAAGCTGCGCCACCATGGCGACGTGCTGCTGACTTCCCCGCTATTTAACGTGCTGAAAAACCATGCGCCCCAGCTTGAGGTGGATGCGCTGGTTTATCGGGATACGGCGGAGATGCTGACGTTTCATCCCGCGATCGCGGAAGTGCACACCATAGACCGCAACTGGAAAAAACTCGGTCCCCTCGGGCAGGCGAGCGAGGAATGGGGTCTGCTTGCGCGCCTGAGGGCGAGACATTACGACCTGATTATTCATCTCACGGAGCATAACCGCGGCGCCTGGCTGACCCGGCTGCTGGGCGTGCCGCATGCCGTGACGCGCAATGTGCGCGGGCGCGGCCGTTTCTGGCGCAACAGCTTCAGCCATTTCTATCCCGTCCCGGCGGGGCGTTTCCGCCATACGGTCGAGACGCATCTGGATGCCTTGCGGCGGATCGGCGTTTACCCGGATGAGAGTGAGCGCATGCTGACGCTGGAGCCGGGCGAGGCGGCGCGCAGCGATGTGCAGCAGAAACTGGCGCAGCATGGCCTGGCGGGCAAGGACTTCATTCATATCCATCCGGCTTCGCGCTGGCTGTTCAAATGCTGGCCAAGCGGTCACATGACGGCGCTGATCCGCTCCCTGCAAGCCCAGGGCCAGCGGATTGTGATCACGGCGGCGCCGGATGCGGCCGAGCAGGCGCTGGTGCGGGACATGCTGGCGCCGCTTGGGCAGCCGGTGGTGGATTTCTCCGGCCAGTTGAGCCTGAAACAGCTGGCGGCGCTGACCGCCATGGCCAAGGTGTTTGTCGGTGTCGATTCGGCGCCCATGCACATCGCCGCGGCGATGCAGACGCCGGTGGCGGTGCTGTTCGGCCCGAGCGGCGATCTTGAATGGGGGCCGTGGCGCGTTCCGCACCGCCTTCTGACTTCGGATCATGTCTGCCGTCCGTGCGGCAACGATGGCTGCGGCGGCGGCAAGCGCAGCGAATGTCTGGAAGCGATCCCGGTCGAGCGCGTGCTGGCGGCGGTTGAGGAGCTGCTGCGGGCCGGGTGAAGCGTTTTTTCGGGTTTATCCTTGGGTATGCCCGACCGTCAGCACCCGCACCAGCCACTGCCCGATATCCGTGATTTCCTCCGCGCATACCGAGTGGGCCATCGGATATTCGCGCCAATCCACCGTATAGCCGTGTTGTTCCAGCCAGTCGCGCGAGGCGGCGCCCTGCGCGGCGGGAATGACGCCGTCTGCCGTGCCGTGGGCCATGAAAACCGGCAATCCGGCATTGGCCGGGCTGGCTTCGCTGGCCAGGGCGCGGGGCAGCGGCAAGTAGGTGGACAGCGCCAGCACGCCTGCCAGCGGCGCTTCGTAGCGCAGGCCGGTGTGCAGCGCGATGGCGCCGCCCTGTGAGAATCCGGCCAGCACGATGCGCGCGGCAGGAATGCCGCGCGCTTCCTCGCGCCGGATCAGCGCTTCCAGCAGTTGCTGCGAGGCGCGGATGCCGGCTTCGTCCTCGGTCTGGCGCAGATCCAGGCTTCTCACGTCATACCAGGCTGGCATGGCGTAGCCGTTGTTGATGGTGACCGGCAGCAGCGGGGCGTGCGGAAAGATGAAGCGCACCGCCAGCCGGGGGGGCAGGCCAAGTTCGGGAACGATGGGGGCAAAGTCGTGGCCATCGGCGCCCAGACCGTGCAGCCAGATGACGGCGCTGGAAGGGTGGGTGCCGGTGTTGATTTCAAGCGCTTCCATGGGAAATTCTCAGGCTTTGGCAACCACGTCAAAACCTGCCTGGACATAATCCGGGCCGTGTTCAACTGCCGCATGCAGGCGGACGGTGTAGGTTTTTCCCTGCGCCTTGAGCTGAACCAGCCGGGCCGGAGCGTGCGCGCTATCGGGTAGCAGCAGGCTGCGCCCCAGTTCCAGTTTCGGCAGTTCGGGCAGGTAGATGGCAGGTCCTGACATGCCCTGCTCGCCGGGCAGAGGATGAAGTTCGACTGCAATGGCAACCTGGCTCAGTGTCTGGATGCCCGCGTGCACCTTGAGTGGCGGTTCATTATTGATGCGGCGCACGATGCCGATGGCAATGCTTTTGCCGGTGCTTGCCTTGAGGCCCACCAGCGTGCCGATTTTCAACGGCACCTTGCCGCTACGCGTGAAAGTGACGCCATAGCCGCTCAGGGATTCATTCTCCACCTGCCATTGCTGCGTCCCCGATTCGAACAGCTCGGGTTCGCCGCTCGGCTTGAGCGAAGATTGCGTGCGGGTATTCTCAACACTGAAGGTTGCTGCGATGCCGCTATTTTTGCCGCCCTGCAGGCTGGCCACGATATTGCTGAAGTCCCGCATCACCAGCAGGGATTTTTCGGCCGTTACCCTGGCATGTTTGCGCGTGGTGGACTGGCCAGACCAGCGCCCGCCAATTTCCTCAATCAGGTCGAGACAGGATGGCAGACGGCAATCCTCGCCCAGTTTGAGGCGGGCGGGCAGGTCACCCTGCTTGAGTTGCTCCACGATTTTGGTGATGGCTACCAGCATCAACTCGATACCCCAGTAGCGGTATTTTTCACCCAGCATGTTGCGGCGCAACTTTCTGGCCGGCTTGGTATCGCCCAGGTTGACGGCATAGACCTGACGGTGAGGGCGGAAATCGGCCTCGATCACCAGGCTTTTCGCCCAGCTGTCGAGCCATAGATCAACGCTTTCGATCTGCGCCGGGCGCAGGCTGGCGGGGTTGGCCAGATGTAGCATCATCGGTTGCAGATATTCGCTGGCGCAACTGGTGTCGTCCTGTTGCGGGTGCAGTTGCACTGGAATGCGATCTATCTTTTCCTGTTCGGCAAACAGGTAAAGCCGATGCAGGCGGCGCCAGACATGCGCCTCGACCGGCAGATAGCGTATATGGCTCCACTTCGCCTGCATGGCATGAAAATACAGTGCCTTGGCTGTCAGCAGCGGGAGTTGCTCGCGAATTTTTGCGCCGCCAGGATTTTTGGCATAACTACGGATGCACTGTTCATAAGCCGCCCCCATTTCCTCCCAGAACTGCAGAATGGTGGGAAGCTGCTGGCGTGCGGCATTTTCAGTGTCGTCGGTTGCGGCAAGGTATTTGTGGCACAAAGTCTCCTGCAGGGATCTGGATTTGTCATCCAGATAAAGCAGCACCCTGATACGCTCCTTGAGCGAGGTTCCCTGGTTGCGGTTGAGCCCGCCCAGGGCTTTGACGATCTCCCGCTGCGCCTGGTAGATGTCGTTCTGCGGCAGCTCCTGCACCCAGATGGTGGCGGACTTGAGGTCGCCGACAGGGTCGTCGCTGGCCTTGCGTAGCAGGGCGTTGATCAGCCCCTTGAAGTCAAACATGTCACCCCCGGGTTATTTTTTTTGTGTGGCTGAATTCTGCTTGGCCGGCAATTTGATGCAAAAGACATAAATCTCAGGCGCTTTCCGGTTTGGGACGCTGCGCCGATTTGGGGCGGAAGGGCTGAACCGCTTCCGGCAACGTTTCCAGATAGGGGCCGCCGATCAGGTCGATGCAGTAGGGGACGGCAGCAAAAACGCCATCCAGCGTTTCCTTGATCGCCTTGGGCTGCCCGGGCAGATTGAGAATCAGGCTGTGCTTGCGAATCACCCCCACCTGGCGCGAGAGAATGGCGGTCGGCACATATTTCAGGCTCACTGCGCGCATCTGCTCGCCGAAGCCATCCAGCACCCGGTCCGCCACGGCCAGCGTGGCTTCCGGCGTGACGTCGCGCGGGGCCGGTCCGGTCCCGCCGGTGGTGAGCACCAGGCAGCAGGCTTCTTCGTCTACCAGTTGTTTTAATGCGGCTTCGATCTGATCCTGCTCGTCCGGTACCAGGCGTGTGACGGTCTGGTGCCGGGTGGCGAGCGTTGCTTCCAGCCAGGTACGCAAAGCGGGAATGCCCTGGTCTTCATAAGCGCCCTGGAATGCCCGGTCACTGATCGTGACGAGGCCGATTTTTGCAGGAAGATGGGCTTGATTCATTTAGTGGCTGCTCCTTGGCTTGAGCTGTGATTTTAACCCGAATCACCCTGGCGGCCACAGGGGTAGAATTTTCTTTTGCTGTCCAGGTGGACGCTATACAATCGGCATGAAATTGACTGAATAACGGGGTAAGCATGCTGGGTTTGAGGCGTATGCGGGAAATTTTGCTGATACTGGCCCTTTGTGTGGTGGTGGCGGCTGCCCGGGCCGACGCGGTCGAGATTAAAATTTCTCCCGCGTTGGTGGGCGTTGCAGATTATCGCAACGGAAAACCGGGCTTTCCCGTTGTCGTGCTGCTGCATGGTTTTTTGCAGACGCGCAATGCTCCACCCATGAGCCGCCTGGCGGATGCGCTGTCCGATGCCGGTTATCCTGTCCTGGTTCCGACGCTTTCTCTGGGAGTAAGCCGCCGCAACAAGAGCTTGTCATGCGAAGCGGTCCACAAGCATACCCTGCAGGACGATCAGAAGGAAATCAGCCAATGGGTGAACTGGCTTGTGAATCGTGGCCATCAAAAGATCATCATGATAGGCCACAGTTCCGGCGCCAAGGATATTCTGGCCTATCTTTCCGCCATGCCAAATGCCATGGTGAAACGCATTATCCTGGTTAGTGTCACGCCGCTTGAGGTGGATGCCGGGCAATATCGGGAGGCGCGTGCAGCAAAGCCGCTCATGCCTGGTCCGTTGCCGCCCCTGCGCCGCTTTACCATGGCGTATTGCAAGAACAATTATGTTGCCACGGCGCCGGCCTATCTTTCCTACGCGGACTGGACTGGCGATTCAATCGTGAGTGCGCTGGGCAGGATCAGGGTGCCGGTGAACATCGTGCTGGGTTCAAAAGACCAGGTTATTTCTCCGGCCTGGCAGGCCCAGCTCACGAAAAGCCGCGTGCCGATAACCCTGATTGAGAATGCGGGGCACTTCTTTGACGGTGAGCACGAGTTTGAGCTCAATGACCGTGTGGCTGAAATGCTGAAAAAGGAACTCCATTAGGCAATGAAATTTCAGCACAGCCTGTTCTCGCCACTTTCAGTCAAAACCTACGGTATTGTTTTTATCGTCATGGTGACCCTGTTCTTCAGCTTCACCAGCTGGCTGATGCTGAACAAAATCCATTCAACCCGGCTTGATATCGAGCGCAACAGCCAGCGTGCAGCCAGCGCCGAAGTTGCCCAGGCGCTGCGGCAATTGAATGAGGAGCTGGAGAGGGCGGCGCATGCGCTGGCGGACTGGGACGAAACACGCCAGCAGCTGAGTGACCCGGCCTACTATGTTTACTGGCGCGATAACCGTGTTTTGATGGGCGGCATCGTGCCTGGCTATGTCAAGTCGGTGGCGCTCTATAATCGCCAGGGCCAGCCGCTTGGCGCCTCCTCGCCAGATATGCCTGATTCGGTGATCGGGCAGCCGCAGGCCAGGGTGGTCAAGAAAGGCGGGCGCGATTTTATTTACCTTACCCAGCCAATTCAGGATATCGATATCAGGGGGCTGGTTTCCGGATATGCCGTGCTCAAGATTGATTTCCAGCCCGCACTCCAGAGCGTGCAGCGTTTTCGCTACGCCGACGCGGCCAGCATCGTTCTCTCTCTGCGTGAAGGTGAAACCATTTTGTCGGATCTGGCCGGACACGTGCTGTTCAGGGTCGTTCCCAACGAGGAAATGTCGGCGCTGTTGACATTCCTGACTCGCTATCAGTACCAGATTGCATTCGCCGTCCTTTTGCTGTCCCTGGTATTTTATGCGGCGCTCTCGGCCTTGCTGGCCAAGCCGCTGCTGCGGCTGTCGCAACATATCGATACCTTGCGGGATGGGCGTGATGGCCTGATCCTCGGGTCTCTCGGCGGCGTTCTGCCGGTCAAGGAGATGGAGAAGGTCCGGAATTCTCTCAATGATTACCAGCGTCAGCTGGAATCAATGCATTCCAGCCTGGACCAGAAAAATACCGAGTTGTGGACCATGGCGCACCGCGATCCCCTGACCGGTGTGTTCAACCGGCGATCTTTCGACGAGGACTGGAAAACGCTGTTGTCGGCTGCCAGCGGGCATCGCGTAACGGTCTCCGTCATGCTTTTTGATTGTGACCATTTCAAGCCGATTAACGACACTTACGGGCATCACGCCGGCGACCAGGTGCTAAAGTCGATTGCGCAGATATTGCAGGAGTCCTTGCGCTCCGGAGACCGTCTTTATCGTGTGGGAGGGGATGAGTTTGCCACCCTGTTTCTGGATGCGGATATCCGCCATGTTGATGAAGCCGCCATGCGTTGTGTGGAGGCGGTGGACCGGCATGATTTTTCAGCCCTGGGGATCAAGGAGCCGATCCGGATCAGTATTGGTCTGGCTCATTCCGAGGGGGTTCATGCCGATAGCATGGTGATGCTGCAAAAGCAGGCCGATGTCGCCATGTATTACGCCAAGCGGCCGGGCCACGGGAAAATTGCGCTCTATGCGGAGGACATGGCGCATGACGGCAATGCTTTGCTCTCGAACCGGATTACCAATGCGGTATTCGTGGGCGTCACTTCGGGCTCGGGCATTGAGATGCATTACCAGCCTGTGGTCAATCTGGGTACGCGCAAGATCGAGTATTACGAGGCTCTGGTGCGGATCCGGCGTGATCAGGAGCTGATCATGCCCGCTGCAATTTTTCCGGTGGTGGAGGGGCGGCGCCTGGAGGCCGAGATGGATTTTGCCGTGATGGGGAAAATTCTGGAGAATTTGCGCGACGGTGTGATTCCGGTTGGCAGCGGGTTGTCGATAAATATTTCAGGGCCGGCAATCATCCACCCCAGGATCAGGGAAAAGCTGGCGGAATTCGAACCTTTTCTCGGGCGTTACAATCTGGTGCTGGAAATTACCGAAACTGCGCTGATTACCCAGTTGCAGCAGGCCACTTCCAATCTGAATCAACTGCGCGCAACGGGTTTCAAGGTGGCACTGGATGATTTTGGCAGTGGTTACTCTTCGCTTGGCTACCTGGCCAATATGCCGGTGGATATCGTGAAGTTTGATATTTCGCTGATTCGTAGCCTGGGGCAGGATGATGAACGGCAGGGCGGCATTGTGGAGGGTCTGGCGATGATGATCCAGAAAGCCGGGTATTCCCTGGTTGCAGAAGGACTGGAAGCCGAACAAACGCTGGTGAAGGTCAAAGGCCTCGGCTTCTCGCATGGCCAGGGTTTTTACCTTGGCCGTCCCGCACCATTGACTGCGTGATCAGCCGTTTTCAGAAACCACCCGGCTGGCGGCAGACCGGGTTTTGAAGGCGTGGCTAGCTGAGTTTTCCGTGGCACTGCTTGTATTTCTTGCCTGAACCGCATGGGCATGGATCGTTGCGGCCTACTTTGATTTCATCACGAACGAAGGGCTCGTGTTTTTCATTGTCCTCTTCCGTGCCCCCGTCCCCCTGATCCAGGGCCGAATCGTACTCGGCGTGGTGGTACTGGACGTTATCCGGTGCGGGTAGCTGGTCTTCCACTGCGGCGACATCTTCTTCACCCTTCACCTGGACCGTCATGGTGACCTGGGTGACCTCGGTCTTGATGCGTTCAAGCAGGGCGGAAAACAGCTCGAAAGCCTCGCGTTTATATTCCTGCTTGGGGTTTTTCTGGGCGTAGCCGCGCAGGTGTATGCCCTGGCGCAGGTGGTCCAGTGCGGCCAGATGCTCGCGCCAGTGGGTGTCCATGCTTTGCAGCATGACAGCCCGTTCGAAATGGTGCAGCACGCCTGCGCCCACCTGCTCCTGCTTGTCCTGGTACTGGCCGTGTGCGGCCTCCTGGACGCGTTTAAGCAGGCCTTCCTCGCCCAGTCTGGAATCTTCTTCCAGCCACTGGGACAGCGGTAGCTGCAATTGCAGCTCGGCTTGCAGCGCTTTTTCCAGCGCGGGAACGTCCCATTGTTCTTCCATGCTTTGATGCGGGATGTACATGCCGAAAGTCTGGTTGATCACGTCTCCGCGCATCGCACTGATGGTGTCGGAAATATCTTCGGTTTCCAGCAATTCGTTGCGCTGAGCGTAAATAACCTTGCGCTGATCGTTGGAAACATCATCGTATTCCAGCAACTGTTTGCGGATGTCGAAATTGCGCGCTTCCACCTTGCGCTGGGCATTTTCGATGGCGCGCGTCACCCATGGGTGCTCAATTGCCTCACCCTCGGGCATCTTGAGGCGTTCCATGATGGAGGCCACGCGATCGGAGGCGAAAATACGCAGCAGCGGATCTTCCAGCGAGAGGAAGAAGCGGCTTGAGCCGGGATCGCCCTGGCGTCCGGCGCGACCGCGCAACTGGTTGTCGACGCGGCGGGATTCGTGGCGCTCGGTGCCGATGATGTGCAGGCCGCCGTTGGCAAGAACCTGGTCGTGGACGGGCTGCCACACTGCCTTGCGTTCAGTGATCCGGGCGGCTTTTTCTTCTTCGCTCAGGTTTTCGTCGTTGCGAATGGCGTGGATGTCGCGCTCGATGCTGCCACCCAGAACGATGTCGGTGCCGCGGCCTGCCATGTTGGTGGCGATGGTGATGGCGCCAGGGCGTCCGGCCTGCGCCACAATTTCTGCTTCCCGCGCGTGCTGCTTGGCGTTCAGCACTTCATGCGGGAGCTTGGCCTGGGTCAGCATTTTCGATAGCAACTCGGAGCTTTCGATCGAAGTGGTTCCGACCAATACCGGCTGGCCGTGCTTCTGGCAATCCTTGATATCGTTGATCACGGCCTGGTATTTTTCGTTGGTGGTACGGAATACCTGGTCCATGCGGTCGTCACGGATCATGTCGCGATGCGTTGGAATGACGACGGTTTCCAGGCCGTAGATCTGCTGGAATTCAAATGCCTCGGTGTCGGCCGTGCCGGTCATGCCCGAGAGCTTGTTGTACATGCGGAAATAGTTCTGGAAGGTGATCGAGGCCAGGGTCTGGTTCTCGCGCTGGATCTTCGCGCCTTCCTTGGCTTCCACTGCCTGGTGCAGCCCGTCAGACCAGCGTCGTCCAGACATCAGGCGGCCGGTGAATTCGTCCACGATAATGACTTCATCGTTCTGCACCACGTAATGCTGGTCGAGGTGGTACAAGGCATGTGCGCGCAACGCGGCGTACATGTGATGCATCAGGGCAATGTTGGCCGCATCGTAAAGGCTGGATCCCGGCGGCAACAGCCCGGCATCGGTCAGCAGTTGCTCGGCGTGTTCGTGCCCTGCCTCGGTGAGCAGCACCTGATGCGCTTTCTCATCCACGCTGTAGTCGCCCGGGCCGTCTTCCTCTTGCTGTTTGACCAGTTTTGGGGCCAGCTCATTCACGCGGTAGTAAAGATCGACATTGTCGTCGGCCTGGCCGGAAATGATCAGCGGGGTACGCGCCTCGTCGATCAGGATCGAGTCCACCTCGTCCACAATGGCGTAATTGAGGCTGCGTTGAACGCGTTCCGTGGGCTGGTAGACCATGTTGTCGCGCAGATAGTCGAAGCCGTATTCGTTGTTGGTGCCATAGGTGATATCCGCGGCATAGGCCTGCTGCTTCTCTTCGTGCGACATGTTGGGCAGGTTGATGCCGACTGAAAGCCCGAGGAAGCCATGCAGGCGTCCCATCCACTCCGCGTCGCGGCGGGCCAGGTAATCATTGACCGTCACCACGTGAACGCCTTTGCCAGACAGCGCATTGAGGTAGGAGGGCAAGGTGGCGACCAGGGTTTTGCCTTCACCGGTACGCATTTCGGAGATTTTGCCATAGTGAAGCGTCATGCCGCCAACCAGCTGCACGTCGAAGTGGCGCATTTCAAGTATGCGTTTGCTCGCCTCGCGAACTACGGCAAAAGCTTCCGGCAGCAAATCGTCGAGCGACTCCCCCTTGCTGTGCCTTTGCTTGAATTCATCGGTCTTGGCGCGCAACTGATCGTCACTGAGCCCCAGCAGGGAGGGCTCCAGGGCATTGATGGCACGCACGGTTTGCATGTATTGCTTGATCAGCCGGTCATTGCGGCTGCCGAAGATTTTTCTGACGAGCTTGGATATCATGGAAACTTCTATCAAAAATTAGGGAGGCTCAGACGATTTCAGGCATCCAGAATGGATACCCGAATTCCCTGAGCCTCCTGTTGTTCGTTATCCGGCAGTGTGCAGGTAACGTGCCGGATTCTGCGGGGCGCCGTTTCTTAATACCTCGAAATGCAGGTGCGGCCCGGTGGAGCGGCCGGTGGAGCCAACTTCAGCAACTTTCTGACCTTGCAGGACAATGTCGTCAACCTTGACCAGCCGCTTCGATGTGTGCGCGTAACGGCTTGTCATGCCGTTGCCATGGTCAATGTCGATCATATTACCATATTGGGGGTGATAGCCAGAGTAAACAACCACCCCGCCTGCGGCTGCCTGAATGGGCGTGCCGGTCTCTGCCATGAAGTCCACGCCTTCGTGAAAGGCTTTTTTCCCGCTGAAGGGGTCGATCCGCCAGCCGAAATTGGACGAAAACCAGCCCGCGGAAACGGGTTGCAGCGTGGGGGCGGTGCTTTTTACAACCTGTTCTCGCAAAGTCATGGCTTCGAGCACGCTCAGGCTTGTGGAGCGCTTCTCCATTTGCCGGGCAAAAATGGCCAGTTCGCGTTCGAGTTGTTGTGCATCCAGCTGGTATTGGCTGGCCGGGGTTTCTGCGCCCCCCTGACCGGGCTGTTTACGGAAATCAAATTCTTGTTCCGGCAGGCCGAAGTGTTTGGCAAGCCGCCCTCCCACTGCGTCAAGACGCATTACCTGCGCCTGCAACTGCCCGAGACGGGCAGCCATGGCGTTGAGGTTTTCCTGAACATGGGCGGTTTTTCCCGCCGCTTGCACCGGGGTGCCGGAAAGCATGGAATAATTAAGTCCCAGGGCAATGATTACGGGTAATATTGCCCACCCCAGCGTCAGCATGATGACCTGGTTACGGCCAAGCGCGATGCTTTTGCTCCTGGCCAGACTATTTGATACGAAAATAATGTTCACGAGGCAAAACCCTCCATGAGCGTACGCAAGCTGCAGTCCTACCTGACATCAACCACCAGCCTTGCCGCTTTGGCCGAACGCATTGCGCATGTGTCAAAATTGCAGCGTTTGTGGGAGAGGCTCGCGCCGCCGCCATTGGCTCAGATGTGCAGGGTAAGTGGTTTGCAGGACCGGATTTTAGTGCTGTATGCAAACAATGGTGCAATTGCGGCCAAGATCCGGCAGCTGGCACCGACTGTGCTTGAAAAATTCCAAAAAAACGGTGTTGAGGTTACTGCAATTCTGGTGCGAGTGCAAGCCGACTTCCGTCCGCTCCGTGAAAGGCCGCCCAAGACGCTGCGCCTGGGTTCTGCGGGTGCGGCCAGTTTGCGTCAATTGGCCGTTCAGCTGGAGGAGTCGCCCCTTAAACGGGCGCTGGAGGCCATGCTAGAGCGGCATGCGGTAGAGGACGGCTCGTCCCATGAAAACCACGGCGGCAAAAACGAGTAACAGTACGGCTGAAAACTTGAGAATTTGCCATGCCAGGCGAAAATAGCGCCGGTCACGCAGTAACAGAGCGAGAATCAGGGATGAAGCAATCCCGATCAGCGATAGGTAGATGGCAAGCCGAAGGACGATCAAGCGATCTGGTTGCTAAAATTTGGCAAGGCACCGGGCACCTGCCCGGCCTGGTCGAAAGAGACAAATTCCCATGCTTCGGCGTCGGCCAGCAACGTACGCAGCAGGCGATTGTTGAGCGCGTGCCCGGACTTGTAGGCGGTAAAAGCGCCGATCAGCGGGTGGCCCAGAATGTAGAGATCGCCAACGGCATCGAGCACCTTGTGCTTGACGAATTCATCTTCGTAGCGCAGCCCGTCGCTGTTGAGTACGCGGTACTCGTCCATCACAATGGCGTTGTCCATGCTGCCGCCAAGCGCCAGACCGTGAGTGCGCAGTGTTTCCACGTCCTGCATGAAGCCGAAGGTGCGGGCGCGGGAAATTTCCTTGATGAAGGACGCCTGTGCCAGATCCAGGGTAATGGATTGAACGGATGTTTCGAACACCGGATGATCGAAGGCGATGGTGAAATTCACCTTGAAGCCATTGTAGGGTTCAAAGCGTACCCACTTGTCACCTTCGTGAACTTCGATTGTTTTCTTGATGCGAATATATTTCTTGGCTGCGTTCTGCTCTTCGATACCCGCTGATTGCAGCAGGAAAACGAAGGGTGAGGCGGATCCGTCCATGATCGGCACTTCGGCGGCAGAAAGGTCAACGTAGATGTTGTCGATACCGAGTCCGGCCAGGGCGGCCATCAGATGTTCAACCGTGGAGACTTTCGCGCCATTATGTTCCAGTGTGGACGAGAGGCGTGTGTCGCCCACGCTGTCTGGCCTGGCCTGGATTTCAACTGGCTCGGGCAGATCGACGCGACGAAACACGATACCGGTATTCGGGGCGGCAGGGCGCAGGGTCAGGTAGACCTTTTCGCCGGTGTGCAGGCCAATCCCGGTTGCCCGGATGATGTTTTTCAATGTACGTTGCTTGATCATGGTTTTTTGCCCAAGGTGAGCGATAATAATTCCAATGGTATTGTATTGGCTTAGCGTTTAATCATCAATATATTAGAGCGTTTTTTTGAGAAATCCCATGATGATCTTTTTAGGGATTGCTGGTCTGCCGCCTGGATTTGAAAATAAAAAGGGTGTGTATTTTAAACCGATATTGGCATGGCGCAAACAGATGTAATTTATTTGGGCTGTGCCGGTGATGCAAACTATGCGTTTTGTCATTATAATTCGCTACTTTTGAATTTCAAGTTAAGGATTGAGCCATGAGCGAGCATCACGAAGAGATGACAAAAACCACCCCGATGCAAGTTGTTGCCGCAACTGTGGGCGGCCTGGTTGCCCCGCTGATTGCGATTTTCCTGATTGTTCAACTGGTGCTCGGCATTCAGGCTTCCCACGTGAATCAGGATGCTGACGATGCTCAGGCCAAAACGGTTGTCGAACGCATCAAACCTGTGGGCGAAATTCATGTGGTGGATGCCAGCGCCCCCAAGGTGGAAAAGAGCGCTGAGGAAGTGTTCAACGCCGTGTGTACAGCCTGTCATACTTCCGGCGCGCTGGGCGCCCCCAAGCAGGGCAACAAGGGCGACTGGGCGAAGCGTATAGGCCAGGGTTACGATACGCTGGTCAAGCACTCCATTGAAGGCATCCGTGCCATGCCGGCCCGTGGTGGCGCGGCTAATTTATCGGATGCGGAACTGGCTCGTGCCGTGGCGTACATGGCAAATTCCGGCGGCGCCAATTTTACGGCCCCGTAAGCTTTAACGCGCTTTATAAAAGGCGCAGCGTGAAAACGCTGCGCCTTTTTATTTCCCGCCCTTCGCCAGCATCGCCCGGAGCTCGGCGAGCCGGGCGGAGCCTTCATCCTTCTGTGCCTGCGGGTCGGTCTGGCCGCGGCCATGGCCGCGCAGGTCGTCCTGGTGGAGTTCGTCGATGAAGCGGCTCGGTTCGCAGCCCTGCCATTCGCCGGCACGTTTGCGCTTGTGGCAGTGGGACAGGGTCAGGCCCTTCTGGGCACGAGTGATGCCGACATACATCAGGCGCCGCTCTTCCTCGATCTGGCCGTTGTCGATGCTTTCGCGGTGGGGCAGGATGCCTTCCTCCACCCCGACCAGAAAGACATGGGGATATTCCAGGCCTTTCGCGGCATGCAGGGTGGAGAGGCGCACCGCATCCACGTCCTGATCCTCGCGGCTGTCGAGGATGTTGATCAGGGCGATGGTCTGAGTCAGCTCGATCACGGTCTTGCCGTCTTCCTCGCCCTTCTTGCTGATCCAGCCAACGAATTCCTGCACGTTGTTCCACTTGTTCTGCGCTGCGCGGGCTTCTTCCTGGTCGAAGAGGTGGGATTCGTAGCCGACGGCGTTGAGCAGGTCGGCCATGATGGTGGAGCAGCTCTCGCGCTCGGCGCGCAGGGAGAGGTTGTTGATGAAATTGCAGAATTCCATCAGCGGGTGGTATTGCTTGGCGCCGAGCTGGTGCTCCATGCCCGCTTCGAAGGCGGCGGCGAACAGGCTGACATGGCGCCCGGCCGCATAGCTGCCGAGCTTTTCCAGGGTGCTGGTGCCGATGCCGCGCTTCGGCGTGGTCACGGCGCGGATGAAAGCCGGATCGTCGTCGCTGTTGGCCAGCAGGCGCAGGTAGGCAATGATGTCCTTGATCTCGCTGCGGTCGAAGAATGACTGCCCGCCGGACAGCAGGTAGGGGATTTTTTCATTGCGCAACTGCTGCTCGAAAATGCGCGCCTGGTGGTTGCCGCGGTAGAGGATGGCATAGTCGGCAAAGCGCGTGCGGTGCTGGAATTTGTGGGTCTGCAGGCGCATGACCACGTTTTCGGCTTCCTGCTCTTCATCCTTGGCGGACATGATCTGGATCGGATCGCCGTGGCCCAGATCGCTCCACAGCTTCTTTTCGAACAGCTTGGGATTGTTGGCGATGAGGGTGTTGGCGGCGCGCAGGATGCGCACGGTGGAGCGGTAGTTCTGCTCCAGCTTGATCACCTGCAGCTTGGGATAGTCGTCCTGCAGTAATTTCAGATTTTCCACGTTGGCGCCGCGCCAGGCGTAGATGGCCTGGTCGTCGTCGCCCACCGCGGTGAATGCGCCGCGGCTGCCGGCGAGTTGCTTCACCAGCTGATACTGGCAGGTATTGGTATCCTGATATTCGTCGATGAGCAGGTAGCGCAGCTTGTCGCGCCACTTCTCCAGCACGTCCGGATGCTTTTCGAACAGCTCGACCGGCAGGCGGATCAGATCGTCGAAGTCCATCGCCTGATAGGCTTGCAGGGTGTCCTGGTAGGACTGGTAGATGACGGCGAGCTGGCGCTCGATCTCGTTTTCCGCCTGCTGTGCGGCCAGGGAGGGGGGCAGCTGGGCGTTTTTCCAGTTGGAAATGACGGACTGGGCGCGGCGGATTTCCTTCTTGTCCGTGGTTTTGAGAATGTCGTTGAGAATGCCCGCGCTGTCAGAGGAATCGAGCACCGAGAAGCGTGGTTTGTAGCCCAGGTGTTTTGCTTCCTGGCGCAGGATGTGCAGGCCGAGCGAGTGAAAGGTGGTCACGGTCAGCCCCCGCGCCGACTTGCCCTGCAGCAGTTTCCCCACGCGCTCCTGCATCTCTCTTGCCGCCTTGTTGGTGAAGGTGATGGCGGCAATGTTGCTGGCGCTGAAGCCGCAGGTTTCGATCAGGTAAACGATCTTGTGCGTGATGACGCGGGTCTTGCCGCTGCCGGCGCCGGCCAGCACCAGCAGGGGGCCATCGAGATATTTGACCGCCTCGCGTTGCGGGGCATTGAGTTTGGAAAGCATGCGGCAGATTGTTCCGGAATGGGTGGGCATTTTATCACGCCTGCCCGCCAGGATTTTGCCGCCATTCCGGCGCTGTTAACGGAACTCGCGAAGCGATACATCGTCCCTCTCTCCTTGTGGGAGAGAGCTAGGAGAGAGGGTAACGGGCCTGTCGAACCGCTGTTTGTCACCTTGGGCAGTGGTTCGACATGTCCGTTAAAACCCTGCTACAGTGAACAGACAGGGTTTTCAGCTCATTTCCCACGAGGCCAATTAAAGTGACAGCAAGCACAGTTGCTCCATCGCCAGAGCCCGTTGCAGGCCGCATCCCGGGCAACAAGGGAATCTGGGCCGGCATTCTGAGCGAAATGACCGAATTCGCGCTGCTGTTCGGCGTGTACTTTATTGCCAGGGCGCATTATCCGGAGGTTTTCCGGGCCGGGCCTGCCCACCTGAGCACCTTGGCCGGAACGCTCAATACCGTGATGATGATCTCCGGCAGCTATTTCGTTGCCAAGGCTGTGCATGCGATCCGCCAGAACCGGCGGCAGGCCTGTTTGCGCTGGCTGTTCCTGGTTTTGCTGGCTGCATCCGGCTACATGCTCATCAAGGCCCTGGAGTTCCAGTGGAATGTCAGCCAGGGCATCACGGGCGGCAAGAACCTGTTTTTCACCGTCTATTACTACCTCACCTTTACGCACATGGTGCATGTCTTGTGGGGGGTGATGGGGCTGATGTGGGTGATGATGCGCGCCAGAAGCGGCGCCTATACGCCTGCAGACCATGACGGCCTGGAAGCATTTGCCTCTTACTGGCATGCCACCGACCTGGCCTGGCTGGTGATTTTTCCGCTCCTGTACGTACTGCACTAAGGAGGGCAGACGGATGTCACACGAAAAGCTGCTTGACCGCCTCTGGCTCCTGCTGGTGGCGCTGACGCTGGGCGGTGCCTGGATCGGGGAGTCCGCCGAACCAGGCCTGGCCGTCACCATCATTATTGCCCTGACCATGGCTTTCAAGGGCAGGATGGTGGTCGATCATTTCATGGAGCTGAAAACCGCCAATCGCACACTGCGCAACCTGATGCGGGGTTTTTTCTATGTGCTGCCAGCCGTTACCGTGCTCACCACCCTGTTCGGCGACTGGCTCGCCCGGTTGACGACGCTTTAAGGGGCCTCTTCTTCCGCCTGTTGTTGCAGCGCCCACATGCGCGCGTAAACGCCTTCCCTGGCCAGTAGCTCCGGATGCCGCCCGCGCTCGACAATGCGTCCGCCATCCATGACCAGGATCTCGTCGGCTTCGACCACGGTGGAAAGACGGTGCGCGATGATCAGGCTGGTGCGGCTCCTGGCGATTTCCAGCAGCTCGGCCTGGATGGCTTTTTCGGTTTGGGTGTCGAGCGCGGAGGTGGCCTCGTCCAGAACCAGGATCGCCGGATTCTTCAGCAGGGTGCGGGCGATGGCGACGCGCTGTTTTTCGCCGCCGGAGAGTTTCAGGCCGCGTTCGCCAACCACGCTGTCCCAGCCTTGCGGCAGGGATTCGATAAAGTTCAGGATATGCGCGGCGCGGGCGGCGGCGATGACTTCATCGCGTGTGGCATCGGGCCGGCCGTAGGCGATGTTGTAGTAAATGCTGTCATTAAACAGCACAGTGTCTTGCGGTACCACGCCAATGGCTGCGCGCAGACTGTCTTGAGTGATGCGGCGGATATCCTGGCCGTCGATCCGGATGGCGCCCTTGTTGGTGTCGTAAAAGCGGAACAGCAGGCGCGCCAGGGTGGATTTTCCCGCACCGCTGGCACCCACCGCGGCCACGGTTTTCCCCGCCGGGATGGTGAAGCTGACATCATGCAAAATCGGGCGGTCGGCGTTGTAGGCGAAGCTGACGTGTTCAAATTTTACTTCGCCGCCATGTGCGGCCAGCGGGCGCGCATCCGGTGCGTCTTCAATTTCCCTGGGGCGTTGCAGCAGGGTAAACATGCGTTCCACGTCGGTCATGGACTGCTTGATCTGGCGGTACATCACGCCGAGAAAGCTCAAGGGCTGGAACATCTGCAGCAGAAAAGCATTGACCATGACCAGGTCGCCCAGCGTGAGCGTGCCTTCCACCACGCCGTTCGCTGCGCGCAACACCATGAGCGTGACGCCGATGGCGATGGTGCCGGCCTGTGCCGCATTCAGCAGGCCGAGCGAACGCTGGGATTGCAGGGCCACTCGCTCCCATTCCGCCAGGCTGGTGTCGTAGCGCGCGGCCTCGTAGCGCTCATTACCGAAGTATTTTACCGTCTCATAATTCAGCAGGCTGTCGATGGCGCGGCCGTAGGCATCGGAATCCAGCGTATTGGCGCGGCGCACGAACTGCGTGCGCCAGTCGGTGATGGTCACGGTAAAGCCGATATATGCCGCCAGTGTCACCAGCGTAATCAGCCCGAATACCCAGTCCAGCTTGACGAACAGGATGGCTGCCACCATCAGGATTTCCAGCACGGTAGGCGTGATACGGAACAACAAAAATCCCACCAGGCTGGAGATCGCCTTGGTGCCGCGCTCGATGTCACGGGTGATGCCGCCGGTCTGGCGCTCCAGGTGAAAGCGCAGTGACAGGGCATGCAAATGCTGGAACACCGCCATGCTCACCCGTCGCATGGCGCGCTGGGTCACCTTGCCGAAAACCACATCGCGCAGATCGGCAAAGGTGGTGCTGGCAAAGCGCAACAAGCCATAGGTAATGATCAGCGTCAGCGGCAAGACCAGATCGGCGCGTGATTTGTCCAGCGCATCGATGATCTCCTTCAGCACCAGCGGCACCATTACCGAAGCCAGCTTAGCGCCGATCAGCAAGGCTAGCGCAAGCAAGACCCGGCCGCGAAACTCCCATAAATAGGGGAACAGGCGGCCGATCGAACGCAAATCGGTCTGGCTGGGCTGGTGTGGTGTTCTGGCGTGGGAGTGATCGAATCGGGGCATCGGGGTCAGCGCGAGTCTCGAATTGGCCTGCTTCCCTGTTTTGCACGGAAAGGCCTTGGTTTATTGCAGGGCGAAAATGCCACTCGACTTTGCTTTACCTGGCCGTCACGGAGGATAATAAGCCGAACAGGGTTGCACATTTAAGGAGTTACGCCATGAGCCACAAGCATAGCAGTCTGTTGCGCGCCATTTTCCATGACCCGATCAGCGCCAATATCCACTGGCGCGAAATCGAATCCCTGTTGCACCATCTGGGCGCCAGTATCACTCCTGCGCATGGTGCGCGCTTCCATGTGACACTCAACGGCTCCGATGAGTTTCTGCATCACCCCCACCAAAGCAGTGTTTGCGATAAAACAATGATCAAGCAGCTGCGAGAATACCTGTCCCGTGCGGGCGTCACGCCATCAAGCTACGAGAATGATGCATAAGCGTTTGAGCCGGTCGTCTGGATAAACAACGGATCCCCGGTGCCGTGCCAGCGGGTTGCCGGATCATGAACCCGCTAACACGTACCCCCGGAGGTTGCTTGAAACGGTTTTTCGCCGGGCGGGATCAACCGCCGGGCGGACTTTATTTCTTAGGGGTAATGCTGGCTTCTTCAATCAGCAGGGGGTAGGCGTAACCGCTGCCAAAATCCCTGTTTAATGTCACCACGCCAGAAATGGTGACCTGGTCGCCGACGTTGGCGGTTTGCTTGCTGGTGATGAGCAGGTCGTTGCTATTGGCGTCGCCCGTTCCGTCCTGCAGATGAACAAAGTTGCGCCCCATGATGTTGTTGTTGACCTTGACCACCTTGCCCTGGGCCTTGATCGTCTGGCCGGCGAGGGTAGCCTTGTTCTGGTGCAGGGCCGCAACGGTCTTCAGGCTGGCTTCTGCGGCGGTGGCGCTGAATGAGGTCAGGCTCAGGACGCCAACGAGTCCGGCGAAGGCGAGGGATAGAATCTTCATGAAAACTCCTGTAGATAATTGAAGTGTCGGCAGGAAAATGCCAGGCGGCATTGTATCATCAGTACCCAATCCTCGCCGTTTCCCCGCCTGGCAGGGAAATATCCGTGTTTATCCGCCAGTCCGCTTGACGCTCCAGCCCTGCTGCTTGAGGATTTCGATCACCCGTTCGCGATGGTCTCCCTGGATTTCGATCACCCCGTCCTTTACCGTGCCGCCGGAACCGCATGCTGTTTTGAGCTGCTTGCCAAGCTGCGCGAGCGCGGCGGCATCCAGCGCGAGTCCCTTGATCAGGGTAACGCCTTTCCCTTTGCGGCCCTTGGTCTCCCTGGAAACCCGCACGATGCCATCAGACACCGGCGTTGGCTTGTTCTGGCTGCAAACGCACTCGGCAGCGGGCTTCCGGCACGCGGGACACATTCTGCCGTGCCCGGTGGAGTAGACCAGCCCGCCGCCAGCATTCACTTTGTTCATTCCACTTCGCTGTCTTCAGGGCGGCTGGAAGATGATTTCTTGCTGGATTCCTGCATGGCTTCTTTCGCTGACTGGTGTTCGCTGAGCATGGCGCCGCGGGTTTCCGGTGTTTCCAGGCTGATATGCCCCAGCGCGCCGGTCCGGTAGTCGGTGAGCAGGGCGAGCGAGGCTTTTTCCAGGTCCGGATATCCTCCCTTGAGGCGGTAGCCGCGCCGCTTGGCAACGGCTTCAATTACGCTTATGCCATCCATGTCATCCACGGCGCAACCATAGCGGGCGGTGAGCAGGGTGGGGTAACGTGCGAGCAGGATGTTGGCGAGAAATTCGGCAACTTCCTCGTCGATCACGGCGTTGCGGCCGATGGCGTGGCTGGCGGCCAGCATGTAGCCGTCGCTGTCGTGCTCGATCCTCGGCCACATCAGCCCTGGTGTGTCGGTGATCGTCATCCGGTCGTTCAAGTCGAAGCACTGCTGGCTTTTGGTGACCGCCGGCTCATCCCCTACTGCCGCCACCCGGCGCTTCAGCAGCGCATTCATCAGTGTGGATTTGCCGACGTTGGGAATACCCATGATCATTATGCGCAAGGGTTTGATCCTGGAGTCGCGATGCGGTGCAAGCGCCTGGCACAGGCCGGGCACTTTGGTCACGTCAGATGGTTTCTTGCAGGACAGCGCGACAGCCTTGACGCCTTTTTGCTGGTTGTAGAAATTGATCCAGGCCTGGGTGGCGGCGGGGTCGGCCAGATCGGCCTTGTTAAGGATTTTCAGACAGGGGCGCTGGCGGTGGAGGCGCAGTTCCTTGATCATCGGATTACAGCTCGCCTCGGGCAGGCGGGCATCCAGTACCTCGATGATTAGATCGGTAGACTCCATGGTTTCGGCAGCTTTTTTGCGCGCCGATACCATATGGCCGGGAAACCAGTTAATAGACATTCTTAATCTGCAGTTTAATCAAACGCTTATTCTACCCTTCCGGGCCTGCCGCGTCATGTTCGTCGTGCGTTGAACCTGCTTCAGATCAGGCAGGTTTGATCCTCCCCCTGCTGGGCCATGCTTTCCAGGTGCTGCAATACATGGGAACTGGCCTGTTCCATTTGTGCGGCATGGGCCAGGGCTTCTTCAAGATTTCCGCTCAGGAAATTTGCCACGGCGGCCTTGCCATAGGCATGGACGTCCTTGTGGGGAGATTCGACGTCCCTGTATGACGGCAGTTTCGAAAAACATCCTTTGCCATCGCCTTCGTAGTACCACTTGCCGAGCCGGCAGGCGGTATGGCTGGAAAAATCATCCACGGCTTTCTGGGACAAGCCCATGAGCACCTTGTAAATTTCCATCTTGTAGATCAAGTGGTCGATCTTGGCAACTTCGACGAAGGTGCGTAATGCGCTGCTGCGGATGGTGGAGCGCGACTGGCTGGAAATGTCCAGCAGGCTCTGCATGCTGGCGCGAGCGTCCTGCGTGTCCTGAGCGTATCTGGTGATATTTTCGGGCGTTATCTCGATCTTGGCCTGGGCGTTGGCGGTTTCTTGCTGGATCGCATTGACCAGCGAGGATATTTCGGCGGTTGCATTGGTGGTGCGCTCCGCCAGCTTGCGCACCTCATCCGCTACCACCGCGAAGCCGCGGCCCTGTTCTCCGGCACGTGCTGCCTCGATTGCCGCATTCAGCGCCAGCAAATTGGTCTGGTCGGCAATCTCCTTGATCAGCTTGACGATGCCACCAATTTGGCTGGCGCTCGCGCTCAGGACATCAACCGTGCTGGCGACTTCCTGGGTTTTTTCCGCCATGTCGTCAACATTTGACGATATTTTCTGGACTGCTGACAGGTTGGTGCTGGTCGCCAGGGCTGCATGGTCGGAGGATTCGGCTTCCTGCTTCATGGAGACGGAAAGGTGCGCCATGGATTTCTGGGATTCGGCGAGACTTTGGCTGAATACCAGAAGGTTCTGGAACAGGCCATCCTTGAATTGTGCTGCTTCGCTCAGCGTCCTTAACGACGCTTCAAGCGTGCTTTTTTCTTCCTGTAATTGCTGGATCTCGCTTTGGCTGGACGATACCAGTGTCTGGAATGTTGTTCTGAGTTCACTTAACTCACGTTGCAATTTGCTGTTGCCAAACATGATTCCCCCTCTCTGCTCTAGATAATCAATCCCGCCCGATATCCATGTTCCGGCATTTGATGGCCCCGGGTGTTTGCCCCCGGATTTTGCCGAAACTCGAATGTTGCCCAAACAGCATAACTGTACAGATTAAGGGCTTTTAAGTCATCAGCTTAAGCTATTTTTTGCCTAGCATGCTCTGTACGGTCTGCATGATGTCAGCCGGCAGCACCACGGTTTTGCTGTTGGGGGACGAAGCCAGTTCACGCATGGCCTGGATGTATTTTTCACCGAGCAGGTAATAGGCGGGAAATTCCCGGTCCGGGATCGATTCGGTCACCCGCTTGATGGCTTCCGCCGCGCCCTGCGCCAGCACGATCTGCGCCTGGGCATCGCGCCTGGCGGACTCCAGGCGGGCCTCGGCTTCCAGGATGGCGGCCTGCTTGTCGCCTTCGGCCTTGGTGACGGTGGCCTTTCTTTCCCGCTCTGCCGCAGCCTGACGCTCCATGGAGTCCTGCATTGAGTGCGAGGGCTTGATGTCCTGGATTTCCACCGATTTCAGCGTCAGCCCCCAGTCCGCCACGTCGTCTGAAATGGATTCCTTGAGGCGCACCTTGATCTGCTCTCGCGATGACAATGCCTGATCCAGCTCCATTTCACCGACGATGGAGCGCAGGGTGGTCTGGATGATGTTGACGATTGCCATCTCGAAACTGGTGACGCCGTACACCGCATTCTGCGTATCCGTCACCTTGACGAAGGCGATGGCGTTGACGACCAGCACCGCATTGTCCTTGGTGATGACCTCCTGCTGGGGAATGTCAAGGATCAGGTCCTTGGTGGGTACCTTATAGGCAACCCGGTCGATGTAGGGAATGATGATGTGCAGGCCGGGTAGCATGGTGGTGTGATATTTGCCGAGGCGCTCCACCACCCATTCCTCGCCCTGCGGCACGATGCGCACGCCCTTGGCCACGGTGACGGCGACAAAGATAAAAAATACAAATGCCAAAAAGGTGAGTTCCATAGCCTGTGCTCCTATTTTTTTGCTACTTTGAGAGTTTGTCCCATGACATCGATGATGCGTGCGCGCTCCCCGGAGGGAATGCTTTCATCGGCGATAACCGGCCAGGTGTCCGAGCCAAGAATGGGTTTCTGGAAGCGGATCTGGCCTTTGTTCAGTTCCGTGACTTCCTTGATGATCATGCCGGTCTCGCCCAGAAAAGCTTCCTTGGCGATGCCGGATTTGGTCCGGTCCGGATTTTTGAAGTAGCGCATCCACAGAAACACCATGGCGCCGGATGCTATGGCCCACACGGTGAACTGGGCCGCCAGTGAAAGTGGCATCAGCAGCATGAGTGTGCCCACCAGCAGGGCACCCAGCCCGAACCAGACGATGAAGAACGAAGGGATGGCCAGTTCCAGCAAAATCAGCAACAAGCCGCCAGCGATCCAGTGCCACCATGCAATTTCCATTACGTCCTCCGCAATTCATAAAGCCGCCTACGGCATCTTCGTCCCCCTCTCCCCGTCGGGAGAGGGTAGGGGTGAGGGAAAGCCGGTCATGGTGCGATGGCAACATTCTTTTTGCCCATGACCGGTTTAGAATGACAGCCATACCTTAACAAAAAACAGGCCTTATGCCCACTTATGCCATCGGCGACCTGCAGGGGTGCCACGCCGCGCTTGAAAAGCTGCTTGAACACATCGAATTCGATGCAAAAAAAGACCGCATCTGGCTGGTCGGCGACCTGATCAATCGCGGTACCGGATCAGCTTCCATCCTGCGTTGGGCAATGGGGTTGGGTGATGCGCTGGTCACGGTGCTGGGTAATCACGATTTGCATACGCTGGCCGTGGCGGAAGGTTTCGTGCCGCTACACCGCAGCGATACTATCCAGGATGTGTTGCAGGCGCCCGACCGGGATGAACTGCTGCACTGGCTGCGCCAGCAGCCGCTGGCTTACCGTGAGGGCGACAATTTCCTGGTGCACGCCGGTCTTTTGCCGCAATGGACGCCCGAACAGGCGCTGGCGCTGGCGGGTGAAGTCGAAACGGTGTTGCGTGGAGAAAACTACCGGGATTTTCTTGAGCACATGTATGGCAACGAGCCGCGCCGCTGGCGCGATGACTTGCGTGGCATGAAGCGCCTGCGCCTGATTACCAATGCAATGAGCCGTTTGCGTTTTTGCACTTCGGACGGATTGATCGACTTTTCGCACAAGGGGCCGCTCGGCAGCCAGCCTGCGGAATTGCTGCCGTGGTTTGACGTGCCCGGGCGTGCCAGTCAGGATGTGACCGTGATTTTCGGTCACTGGTCGGCGCTGGGGCTGATGCTGCGGCCTAATCTGGCGGCCCTTGATAGCGGCTGTTTGTGGAGCGGTGAGCTTACTGCCCTGCGGCTGGAAGACCGCCAGGCTTTCCAGGTGTCCTGTGCGGGCTTGCCAGGCTCAAAGCGCTGGAAATAGCGGCTTCCGCTTGTCGCGCCAGTTCCTTGCGGGTTTTGTGGGCACAGGCAATAGGTTCGAGGAACCGCAGTTCGGCCCGGATTTCACGCTGGGCCAGGATGTTGCGCATGGAGTCCATCATCGACATATCGCCACAGTAGGCAGCCCGGGAGTTGATGCTGCCATCGCTGTTGAGATAGCGGAGCGCTACCGGGCGCAGTTCCGCGCCCGCGTCGATTGCCGGCTGTAGCAGGGATGCGAGGAAAGGCCTGAGGTGGGTGCCATCCGTGGTGGTGCCCTCGGGGAAGAATGACACGCAGTCGCCCTGGCTCAGCGCCATGGTGATGGCATGGTTGATGCGCGCGGTATCTCGCCGTTTTCCCCGCTCCAGAAACAGGGTGCCGGTTTTCGCTGCGAACCACCCCAAAACTGGCCAGTTGCGCACTTCGGCTTTGGAAACGAAGCGCACTGGCCGCACCGCATTGATGAGGTAAATGTCGAGCCAGGAAACGTGGTTGGCAATCAGCATTACTTTGCGGCTGGCTTCGTTCGGTGGTGTGCCATGGATTGCAAGGCGAATTCCCAGCAAGCCCAAAAGGCTACTTGACCATTCCCGCGCGAGCGCCAGGCGCAGACGGGGCGTGCTCCACGGCAGCACGATGGCGGCGGTCAGCACCCCGCGCAGAACGTGCAGCCCGAGCCGGGCCACACGCCATGCACGCACCAGGCGGGAAGTGGGTCTGCTCACTCCAGATGGGTGCCGAACTGCTCGCGGTAGCGGCTGGCGATTTCATCCCGTGAGTGAACGTGGTTCTGTCCGCCACGGCTGGCAATCTTGAGCGCGCCCATGAGCGCTGCCAGGCGTCCGGTGGTTTCCCAGTCCATGCCGTTGACGATGCCATAGAGCAGGCCCGCGCGGTAGGCGTCGCCGCAGCCGGTCGGGTCGATCACCTGTTCGGCCTGTACGCAGGGGATTTCCAGCACTTTTCCGTCGCTGTAGATCATCGAGCCTTTGGCGCCCAGGGTCACGATCAGGGCGCGTACGTTTTGCGCCAATTGATCGAGGTTCTTGCCGGTGCGTTCCTGCAGCAGCTTGGCCTCATAGTCGTTGAGGGCAACGTAGTCCGCCAGCGCGACGAAATTCATCAGTTCCTCGCCGTTGAACATGGGCAAGCCCTGGCCCGGATCGAAGACGAAAGGCACACCTTTTTCCTGAAACTCGCGCGCATGCTGCAACATGCCGTCACGGCCATCCGGGGCGACGATGCCCAGTGCGACGTTGCTGGCATCGTGCACATGGTTGAGATGGGAGAAGCTCATGGCGCCGGGGTGGAAGGCCGTGATCTGGTTGTCGTCCAGGTCGGTGGTGATGAAAGCCTGGGCGGTGTATGAGCCGCTGGCCCGGCGCACGTGGGTTTGTGCCAGCCCGAGTCCATCCAGCCGCTGCGCATAGGGTTCGAAGTCGTCGCCCACGGTGGCCATGATGAGCGGCTTGCCGCCCAGCAATTTGAGGTTGTAGGCGATGTTGCCGGCGCAGCCGCCGAACTCGCGCCGCATTTCCGGCACCAGGAAGGCGACGTTCAGGATGTGGATCTGCTCCGGCAGAATGTGGTTCTTGAACTGGTCTGGAAATACCATAATGCTGTCGTAGGCCAGCGAGCCGCAAATCAATGTGTTCATCTCTTATCTTCTTTCAGGTTTCAAGGGCAATCCGGAGCAAACCTTCCAGCACCAGTTGATCGGTTTTCTGGATGGGAATGGCCAGTAAAGGCAGCAGGATATCCGCATCCCCGCCGCTGATCAAACACAGGGGGCGAGTTGCAAGCTGCCTGAACCCCCGTTCAACCGCGCCGGCAATAGCGTTTGCCGCGCCACTCATCATCGCGTCCGCAGTGTTGCAGGGGAAGGGGAGAATTTCTCCATCCTCCCTTGCTAGTCTGGCAGTGTTGCGCGCCAGGGCATCCAGCATCAGCCTGAGACCGGGCACGATCATGCCGCCACGGAAATGGCCCTGAGCTGAAAGGGTATCAATCGTCACCGCTGTGCCGGCCTGGACCACCAGCAAATCCCGGCCAGGGTGCAAGTGATGCGCCGCGATCAGTGCCGCCCAGCGGTCGCTGCCGAGACGTTCTGCTTCGTTGTAGCCGTTGCTTACATTGCACTGCGATGGCTGGGGCCGGATATACAGGGGGGGGGCGCCCCAATGCTGGCTGGCGCCGGTGATGGCATGTTCGGTTGCAGTGCCCGCGACATTTGAGGCGATGATCCTGGCCGGCGTTTTCAAGTTTGCCCACTGGACTTTCAGTTGTGGCTGCTCTGTCGGCGTCCAGCCTTGCTCCTGCCACGCGCCGTGGGCGTAACAGGCCCATTTGATACGAGTGTTGCCGGCATCAATGGCGAGGATGCTCATGCGTTGCTCCGCATGCTGATTTCTCCGGCGGTGAAGCGTCTCTCTTCATCCTTGCCTCGCACCAGAAGCGCGCCGTCTTCCGCCACGCCCGTCACCATGCCGTGATATTCGCTGCCATCGGGCAGCAGCATGCGTACCGCCTTGTCGTGGTAGCAGTGATGGCGGCTCCATTCCTCCCGTAGCCTGTCAAACCCTTCAGCCTCGAACTGCCGCAGCACGCCGCTGAGGTGGTTCAGGATAAGCGCCAGCAGATGATTGCGGTTTGGCAAGTCAGGCTGGATCGTGGCGATGTCGGTTGCCGCCTGATCAATATTCGCTCTGACCGGCGCAGCCAGTTTCAGATTGAGACCGATGCCAATCACAGCCGCGCTGGGGCCGAGCATGTCGCCTTGCAGTTCGATCAGGATGCCAGCCAGTTTTTGCTCTCTATGCAATATGTCGTTCGGCCATTTGAGATGGGCGTCGCAGATGCCGGCCTGTTCCAGTGCGCGCATCAGCGCAACCCCTACAGCAAGGCTGAGTCCGGAAAGGTGGCTTGCGCCCTGGCTGAAACGCCAAAGCAGGGAAAACGTCAGGCTGCCACCCAGGCTGGTGTGCCATGTCCGCCCACGACGGCCGCGCCCCCGGGTTTGCAGTTCTACCGCAAGACAACTGCCGTGGGCCGCGCCCAGGGCGGCTTTCTGCATCAGAATACTGTTGCTGGATTCTGCAATTTCCACGACTTCGAGCTGGATGAGGCGGGATTTGTCGCCCAGTGCGGCGTGGATTTCTTCGCGGTTCAGCCACTGTACTGCTTCGGCCAGACGATAGCCGCGCCCCGGCAGACTGAAGATCTGGATGCCATGCTGATCCAGATCCCGCAGCGCCTGCCAGACCGAGCCGCGCGAAACGCCGAGCCGGCGCGCGATCGCTTCTCCGGAGCTGAATTCGCTGCTGGAAAGCTGCCGCAAGACGGAGAAGGTGAGTGCTTTCAAGCGCGGCCAGAGAGCTTACAGGGTGCCGGAGTCTTCCGCGAACAGGCCGTCCAGGCCTTTTCTGACCAGGGTCAGGGCGTTGGGCACCTCGATTTCGACGACCTGATCGATGGTCCAGGAATGATCGCGCTTGGGCATCTGTTCGAGAATCTTGCTGCCGAGGAAACGGCGGCAAGCATAGTTGGGTTCGCCATCTTCGTAATCGAAGGTGGCATATTCGGCCAGGCGCTCTACCAGCAGGCTAATGAAGCGTTTTTGATAATTGTCCGGCGATGGGCCCATGTGGGCAATCTGGTTGTCTTCCAGGATTTCTGCCAGGCGCTTGACCAGGGCGTTGATGAGCTCACTGCGGTATTCATCTTCCACGCGCTGGTAGACGAAGCGGTCGGTGTACTGGACGAGGAAGGCGAGATACTCGGCAATCATCGCGAAACCCTGCTCCTTGGAGCTGATCTCGAAATGAGCCTGTTGCATGTGGGTGGCTTTTTCTTCTGCGACCCGAAAAATCAGTGATGCAATCACAGTCGCCACCTGAAACGGACTCTTGGGTGCGCCTTGGGTGTGCCATTTGCTTTTGACTCGAATCGCCATGCTTGATTATTCTCCAGTTTCGACCGGCCTGCCGGGGTCGGTAATCCATTCGCTCCATGAGCCGGGATAAAGCCTCGAACCCTTGAGACCGGCATGTTCCATGGCGATTACGTTGTGACAGGCAGTGACGCCGGAGCCGCACATGTGTACTACGCGTTGCGGTTCGACGCCGTTCAGAAGATCGAGATAGGTTTCCTTGAGTTCTTCAGCCGTCAAGTAGGTGCCGCCCATGTCGAGATTGTCCTCGAATGGGAGATTGATGCTGCCCGGAATGTGCCCGGCCACCTTGTCCAGAACCTCGCGCTCACCGCTGAAACGTTCTTCTGCACGGGCATCAATAATCAGGCACTTGTCGCTGCGCAGCGCCTCCTCGATGCAATTTGCGTCAACCCACATGCTGTTGTCGGGGCGTGCCGTGAATTCCGCCGGAGCAATGCTGGCTGGATCTGCGGTTATCAGATGCCCATCGCGAATCCAGCGCTGTACGCCGCCATCGAGCAGGGCAACGGATTGATGCCCGAGCCAGCGCAAAACCCACCACATGCGGCTTGCCATGGAGCCGAGGCTGTCATCGTAAACGACGACCTGCTTGCTGCTGTCCACGCCCCACTGGCCCAGTTTCAGTGCCAGTAGCTGAGTGTCTGGCAATGGGTGGCGTCCGCTGGTGGCGGTTACTTCAGATGAAAAATCGTCGTTGAGATGAGCATAGCGCGCGCCGGGAATGTGGCCTGCCTGGTAGGTGCGGCGGCCTGAATCAGGGTCGCTCAAGGTAAAGCGGCAATCAAAAACAACCCAGTCCGGATCATTCAGATGTTGCGCCAGTTGTGCTGCACTGACGAGGGTGGTGAATTTCATGAAGGGGTTCCTGATTCCGGATTCCGTAGTTTAACCCGAAAACCGGAACCCGGAAATTTGCTGCTTTTTAGTAACCGCCTTTTCCAAACGGCTTCGGCAGGCCAGCCACTTTGGCGGACTGACGGTTCGGCTGCATCGGGAACAGGACGTACAAGTGCTTTTTCCAGTCGGTACCAGGATGATCGGCATCAAAGTCCTTGCACATGTTGCGGAAGTTTGGGGTTTGACCGTCTTCCTTGTACTTTGTGCGCATGTAGTTGACCACCGTCCAGTGCTCATCAGTCAGCTTGAGGCCTTCGGCTTCAGCGATTACTTTTACCACTTCATCGCTATAGTCAGGCTCCAGTAGAAAGCCGTCTTCATCCACTTCCAGTTCGGTGCCATTTACGACGTAACCCATGGTTTTCTCCTTGTCTAAAGGTCGTTGATTAAAACAATTACGCTCAAGTGAGCGCGTTTATGGATTTGTGAGGGATAAAAATGCCGCAGCCAATTTTACGGTATTTCCCCAGCCCCTGTTGTTGTACCAGGAACGAATGCTCCATCGGCAGGCCATGCAGCATCAGGCTGAAGCCGCTCACCACTCCATCCTGCGTCCTGATGGCCTGGCGTTTGCCGCAAATGAAGCGGGAATCGATTTTCATCTCATCCAGCAGGCGCATAATATCATTGGAAAAGTCCAGTTCGTCTTCACTTCCGGTCGCAACGCAATGCGCAAACAGCGGGGTGTGCCGCGAAAGTGGGCGTGTTTTTCCTGTGCCTATTTCGATTGCGCGCCCGCCAATATGGATGGTTTGTCCGGATAGCCGCATCAGATCGGGTACTCGTTGGGAGGCCACGCGTACCATAAGCTTGGTGCGCCGGTTGAGTATCAGTTCGCCATGCCCGGTATCGGCGCCATGAATTGCATGAACACCCCCGAGCGGTTCATCGGCAAACCAGGGCAGCAGACGCGCCAGTTCTGTGAATAATTCGTAGCCGTGGTCGATGGGCAGCAGCGTACCCCGGATGTCAAACTGGACGTCGGTGACCAATGTTTCGTCGACGGAGGAGGCATCCTCGTTGTAGCTTAGCCAGCCGATTTTGTTGCTCCTTGTTCCTGTGTTTTTGCCCAGTCAAGTAGGGCATTGCCCCAGTGTTGTGCGGTTTCCTTATCAATCTCGAAAATGGTAAAACGCTTGATTTCCCGAATTCGCAGGCGCAATGTACTGAAACCTGCTTCATGGTTGACTTGTTGTAGCTCGATCTCTTGACGGAAAGGGGTCGACAGAAATTTTTCCAGGCTTATTGATTCATCCATAATTGTGTTAGCTTTGGGCTCTTAAGAGTTTTCAGGATTGTAACGAAATATAAGTTCTGCGCCCGATACTGCAAGGGGCATACCCCATATGGCTAGTATCATAATACCCCTAAGGGGGCGGTGGAGTACTCCTGTTGCGCGATGGGGTAGCCGCGAAGAATGATAGAAATTGAAAGTGTAACGGTTGTAGTATTCGACTATCTGCTGGAAGTCAGGCGCGTTTAGTGGTGAACTTGCCGCGAGTGGGCCGACGCAGTCTTAAAAGAAACACGCAAAGTTGTAGCTTAAATCGAGATGGCTGGTGCCGGTCAAGAAACCGGCATAGCTAGACGTTACTTTTTTTTTGGAGAATATATATGGCTAAAAAAATGCACGATACGCCGATGCTGGACAAGCTTGAGAGTGGTCCATGGCCCAGCTTTGTAACCGGCCTCAAGCGCGAAGCCGCGAAAAAAGACATCATGGTTGACCTGCTGGGTCAACTGGAAACATCCTACAAGACTAAAAAAGGTTATTGGAAGGGTGGTACGGTTGGTGTGTTCGGTTATGGCGGTGGTGTAATTCCGCGTTTTACCGAGCTCAAGGACGAGCATGAGAACCCGGTTTTCCCTGATGCGGCCGAGTTCCACACCTTGCGTATTCAGCCTCCTGCCGGCATGCACTATGACACCGCCACCCTGCGCAAATTTGCTGACATCTGGGACAAGTATGGTTCCGGCCTGATCGGTCTGCATGGCCAGTCCGGCGACATCATGATGCAAGGCTGCACAACTGCCAATGTCCAGCCCGCCTGGGAAGAAATCAATGCGATGGGTTTTGACATGGGTGGTGCAGGTCCTGCGCTGCGTACTTCCATGTCCTGCGTTGGTGCAGCGCGTTGCGAAATGTCCTGCTACGACGAAGCCAAGGCGTTGCGCACCATCATCAATGCCAATATTGACGATATGCACCGCCCGGCATTGCCATACAAGTTCAAGTTCAAGTTCTCCGGTTGCCCGAACGACTGCGTGAACTCCATTCAGCGTTCCGACATGGCCACCATCGGCACCTGGCGCGACAACATTCAGGTCAACGAGCAGCAGGCTCGTGACTACATGAAGGGTCACGGCATGGACAAGCTGGTCAATGACGTGATCAGCAAGTGCCCGACTCGCGCCATTACCTTGCGCAACAAGGCTGACGCAGTTACCGGTGACAGTATTTCTACTGTAGCGGTTGACGATCAGCACGTAATGCAGATTGAAAACCACGACTGCGTGCGCTGCATGCACTGCCTGAACGTCATGCCGGGCGCGTTGCTGCCAGGCAAGGACAAGGGCGTAACCATCCTGGTCGGCGGCAAGAGCGTGCTGAAGATCGGCGCCACCATGGGTACTGTAATCATTCCATTCATGAAGCTGGAATCCGAAGAAGACTTCGAAAAACTGAATGAAATGTCCCGCAATATTATCGACTTCTTCGCTGAGAATGCGCTGGAGCATGAGCGTACCGGCGAAATGATCGAGCGTATAGGGCTGGTGAATTTCCTCGAGGGTCTGGATATTGATGTTGATCCGAACATGGTTAATCACCCACGTGCAAACCCATACGTGCGCATGGACGATTGGGACGAAGAAGTCGAGAAAGCGAACGAGCGCAAGGCTGCGGCCTGATCCTGCGTCGAAATTGGTTAATCTAGTTAATATTTGGAGAATAAATAATGGCTGAATTGCGTGCACCTGATGAGTGCGGCGTACCGGATCCTATGCCCTTCATGCATCCTACGTTAAGGGAAAACTACGGCAAGTGGGTATTCCATTCCCATCCAAAGCCGGGTGTTCTGTATCACCGCGCTGAAAATGGCACCGAAGTCTGGACCGTCAAATTCGGTACCGCGCGTCAACTGGATGGCTACACCGTCCGCTTGCTGTGCGACCTGGCTGACAAGCATGCCGATGGTCACATGCGCTTCACCGCCAGAAGCAATGTGGAGTTCATGGTTACTGCGGAAAGCAAGGTTGATCCGCTGATCAAGGAATTGAACAGCCATGGCTTCCCTGTTGGCGGCACCGCCAACTCCGTGTCCATGATTTCGCACACCCAGGGCTTCCTGCATTGCGATATTCCCGGCACCGACGCTTCCGGCGTGGTGAAGGCGCTGATGGACGAATTGCACGAAGAATTCATCAAGTGCGAAATGCCCAACCGCGTCAAACTGTCCACCTCCTGCTGCGAAATCAACTGCGGCGGTCAGGCTGACATCGCGATCATCATGCAACACACCAAGCCGCCAAAGATCAATCACGATCTGGTTGCCAATGTGTGCGAGCGTCCTACCGTTGTTGCGCGTTGCCCGGTTGCAGCAATTCGCCCGGCGCTGGTCAATGGCAAGCCTTCGCTGGAAGTGGATGAGAAGAAGTGCATTTGCTGTGGCGCGTGCTTCCCGCCGTGCCCGCCGATGCAGATCAACGATCCGGAGCATTCCAAGATCGCGATCTGGGTGGGTGGCAAGAACTCGAATGCCCGCTCCAAGCCAACATTCCACAAATTGGTGGCTTCTGGTCTGCCTAATAATCTTCCCCGTTGGCCTGAAGTGGCAGCTGTTGTGAAGAATATTCTGGCTGTGTACAAGGCTGACGCTCAGCCTTGGGAGCGCATGGGTGACTGGATCGATCGTATTGGCTGGCCACGTTTCTTCGAAAAAACCGGCCTGCCGTTCACCAAGTACCATATTGATGATTGGCGCGGGTCCCGCACTACCCTGAACGCCTCGACTCACATCAGGTTCTAATTGGACTTGTCTTCATCACCGCATACAAAGCGGTGATGAAGATTATCTCTATTTTATAATTTATTGATACAGGACATTCAGGGATGAAATTCGGAATTTTGATAAATGAAGGTCCCTACAATCATCAGTCTTCAGATTCGGCCTATCAGTTTTGCAAGGCTGCGATTGAGAAGGGGCACGAGATAGACCGCGTGTTTTTTTACCATGATGGTGTGAATAACGCGACCAAACTAACCGAACCGCCGGCAGACGACCGTAATATTGTTCAGCGCTGGAGTAAGTTGGCTGAAGAGCATAACGTGGATTTGGTGGTGTGTGTGGCTGCTGCGCTGCGCCGCGGTATTGTCAATGACAATCTGGCTGCCGGATTCCGGATTTCCGGATTGGGACAGTTGGTTGAGTCTGGTATCCGCTCAGATCGCCTCGTGACCTTTGGCGATTAAGTTAGGAGTAAATTTATGAGTGAAAGCACGGGAGGTATCGAAATGGAAGAAGACATGTCCGGTACCGTAAAAAAATTCGCCTTCATCAATCGTAAGGCGCCATACGGAACGATCTACGCATTGGAGTCGCTGGAAGTGGTGCTGATCAGCGCCGCTTTCGATCAGGATGTCAGCCTGGTGTTTGCGGATGATGGTGTTTACCAGCTCAAAAAAGGGCAGGCAACCAAGGCAGTGGGGATGAAAAATTTCTCTCCGACCTACCGCGCTCTCGAGGGCTACGACATCGAGAAGTTGTATGTCGAAAAGGAATCAATGGAGGCCCGTGGCCTGACCGCCGACGATCTTATCGTTGACGTGGAAGTGCTGGCTGCCGATGAAATGGCTGCGCTGCTCGAAGAGCAAGACGTGGTTCTTAGTTTCTAGGAGGGGGATGCAGATGTTGCACATCGTGAATAAATCGCCGCTGGACAGAAACTCTCTCGAAAGCGCCTTGCGTATGGTCAAGCCGGGTAGCACCATTCTTCTCATCGAAGATGCTATCTATGCCGTGACCAAGGGCAACAAAGTTGAGGGCCAGATAAAAGAGGCCATGAAGAACTGCTCCGTATGCGCTCTTTGGCCAGACCTTGAGGCACGCGGCATGCAGGATACCGTGATTGACGGCGTTAAGCAGGTGGATTACAACGGCTTCGTGGACCTTGTGGCAGAGAGCAAATCCTTGATGTCTTGGCTGTAAAAGCAACGCTTTTTGATTATTTGATTATAAGGAGAAACACATGGGCTTCGAAATTAACGGTAAGACTTATGAAACAGATGAAGAAGGTTACCTGGTAAACCTGGCTGAGTGGGATGAAGAAGCAGCCAAATACCTGGCTATCGAAGAAAAAGTAGAGATGACTGAACAGCACTGGGAAGTGATCAATTTCCTGCGTGAGTACTACAACGATTATCAGATCGCACCGGCTGTACGTGTTCTGACTAAGGCGATCGGTAAAAAACTCGGGCCTGAAAAAGGCAACAGCAAGTACCTGTATGAACTGTTCCCATATGGTCCCGCCAAGCAGGCTTGTAAAATTGCCGGCCTGCCTAAGCCGACCGGTTGCATCTAAGTATAAAGCAAGGCGAGTTTTTGGCCGTAACCTCCATGCCAAAGCATGGGGGTTACGTTCGAAGCTCCCAAGAATAACTGCAACAAGCCAAGCTTGTTGATCGAACTACTCCAGGGGATGTACATGTCGCTTCTGACCGTACTGTTTGCGTGCCTGTTTTACGCAGCCACCGCGATTTTGGTGGGCGGGTTGATTCTCAAGATCCGTACTTATGCGCGCACGCCAGCGCCTTTGAAGATTCCAACTACTCCAGCGCCTACGACCAAGACTGGCGTGGTTTTGCGTATGACACGCGAAGTGACTTTGTTTGAGAGCCTCTTCAAGTCCAATAAATGGATTTGGCTGTTTGGCTATCTGTTCCATATATCGCTTCTGTTGGTTACCTTGCGCCACCTTCGCTATTTTACAGAACCTGTATGGGCACCGATTGAAATGATCCAGCCATTCGGAATGTACGCCGGATTTGCCATGGTCGCCGGATTAGGTGGACTTTGGGCAAGGCGTTTTCTGGTGGATCGGGTGCGTTATATCTCGACACCTTCGGATCATCTGATGCTCATTTTGTTGATTGCAATCGGCCTTACTGGTCTTGGAATGAAGTTTGTTGCACACACAGATATCGTCGCGGTCAAGGCGTTCATGCTCGGCTTGATGGTGTTTGATTTGCAGCCACTGCCAGCAGATCCGGTGTTGCTGGTGCATCTCACGCTAGTGGCCTTGTTAATGACAATTTTTCCGATCAGCAAACTTCTGCATGCGCCGGGCATTTTCTTCAGCCCAACTCGCAATCAGACGGATGATCCAAGAGACCGGCGCCATATTTCACCGTGGGCTGCCAAGCTGGAATCCAGTGCGCAATCCAGGTCCGATGCATAATTTGCTAGTGGCTCGGTTTTAAAGAAACAAGCATTAACTACAAAAGTAAGCAGGAGGAATAGTGGCAGCTCCAAAATTTGATGTGCCAAAGCTGACGGGATTTATTGATGTGCCTTCAGTTAAAGAGGGTGCGTCTGCACATATCAAATCATTTCCTGCCTCTGATGTCATTCAGGAGGGCATTGGCTTTCCTGGACCTTTGCCGGAGGGTTGGCACGATAAGGCCATCGCCAAGATGGGTGATCTGCTTGGAAGGTACCGCTCGCTCCAGGTTTTCATGGATGCATGTGTGCATTGTGGCGCCTGCACCGACAAGTGCCATTACTTTATTGGCACCGCTGATCCGAAGAATATGCCGGTTGCCCGCCAGGAATTGATGCGTAGTGTTTACCGCCGTCATTTTACCTTTGCGGGAAAATACTTTCCCTCGCTGGTCGGGGCGAAAGATCTGACAGAAGAGCTCTTGCAGGACTGGTACAGTTATTATTACCAGTGCTCCGAATGCCGTCGTTGCTCGGTATATTGCCCCTATGGAATTGATACCGCCGAAGTCACGATGGCTGGTCGCGAGATTCTGGATACTGTTGGTATCGGTCAAAAATATACCAATGAAATTATTGGTAAAATGCATAAGATAGGTAACAACCTGGGTCTGCCTGGCCCTGCTCTGGCAGATACCCTGGAAGGACTGGAAGAAGATATATTCGACGCCACGGGTGTGCCAGTAAAATTACCGCTCGATGCAAAAGGCGCTGAAATCATGCTGGTAACCCCATCGGCTGATTTTTTTGCCGAGCCTCATGTGGAAAGTCTGATTGGTTATGCGAAGGTATTCCACGCAGCCGGCATCAGTTGGACGTTGAGTTCAAAGGCGTCCGAAGCAGGCAATTTTGGCTTGTTCATCGGCAGTTACGATAACATGCGTCGAGGTGCGATGCGTATTCGTGATGCTGCTCTGGATCTTGGCGTGAAGCGGATTGTAGTCGGTGAATGCGGCCACGCCTGGCGTGTTGCTTACAGCTTCTGGAATACTCTTACCGGTGTCGGCCATGGCGGTGAAGATCCTTTTGCAAGACAATTGCAGCAACAACTTGATCCAAAATACCCCGCACCGCAGCATATTTGCGAATTTACTTACGACCTGATTCAGCAGGGTAAGTTGAAATTCGACAAATCGTTAAATGATCATCGCACGATTACATTTCATGATTCCTGTAACGTTGCTCGCGGTTCACGTATGAGTGACATGCCCGGTGGACAGTTTGTTATTCCGCGTGAAATCATCAAGGCCGTGGCCAATAATTTTCACGACATGCAGGCTGAAACCATTCATGAAGGAACGTTCTGTTGCGGTGGTGGTGGTGGATTGCTGACTGACGACCTGATGGAACTTCGTGTCAAGGGCGCGCTGCCGAGAATGGAGGCTTTCAATAATGTGGTGAAGGCCAAGCAGGTCAATTTCCTGGCGCTGATCTGTGCGATTTGCAAGTCGCAGTTTAGCAAGGTGATACCGTACTACGGTTTTGATATGAGCATGGTGGGTGGTGTGCACCAATTGGTTGCCACGGCCATTCTGCTTGAAGTACCGGAAGAGACAGAACAAGAATCTGAAGCTGAAGAGTCCGAAGCATAAGTTTTATTACGTAAAGTGCTTGCGTCATTAGTACGCACGCCATTCAATATTTGTAGATTAGGAGATTGCATACATGTCCGCCTCATCCGAAGAAATGAAAGACACGAAACTGAACTACCGCCGTTACAAAGATGGTCAGAACACAAACGATTGGCGTCAGCTGCAGGACAAGTTTTTCCAGGCAGGCTGGACTCATAAGTGCCCTGAATATGTGCTTTCCACCCCCCCATGCCAGGGCAGCTGCCCCGCAGGTGAGGATATCCGCGGATACCTCAATATTGTACGTGGCATTGAAAAACCGCCAAAAGATAGCAACTGGCAGACCTATGCTTTCCAGCGCATTACCCAGGCTAACCCATTTCCATCCGTGATGGGCCGTGTTTGCCCGGCGCCATGCGAAAGCGGCTGTAACCGTAACCAGGTCGATGACTTTGTGGGCATCAACTCGGTTGAGCACTTTGTCGGCGATTATGCGATTGCCAACAAGCTGACGCTGCCACAGGCTGGCGCCAGCACCGGTAAAAAAGTAGCGCTGATCGGTGGCGGCCCTGCCTCCATGTCGGCAGCTTACCAGTTGCGCATGAAAGGCCATGCCTGCACGATTTTTGATGACCATGCCCATCTGGGTGGCATGATGCGCTACGGTATTCCAGGCTTCCGTACTCCACGTGAAGTGCTTGATGCGGAAATCCAGCGCATTATTGATCTGGGCGTTGAAGTGAAATTGAATACCCGGATTGGCGTGGATGTCACGCTGGAGCAACTGGAAAAAGATTACGACGCGATTTTCCTGGGTATGGGCGCACAATCTGGCCGCATGCTACCAGTCCCGGGTTTTGATGCAGCCAACTGCGTGAACGCAATGGCTTTCCTCCGTGCCTTCAATGATGGCCGTCTGCAACACGTTGGCAAGCGCGTGGTGGTGATTGGCGGTGGCGATACCTCAATCGACGTGGCTACGGTAGCCCGCCGTCTGGGTAACATCACAGTGGCGACCGAGTCTGACCGTCCCGAGCATATCATTGCTGGTCAGGTTGCTCACGACGTGGCCGCAGTTTCTGCCCGCGAAGGAGCCGAGGTTATTCTTGTTTCGCGTGCGGCTATCGACAAGATGAACGCCAACAAGCATGAAATCGAACAGGCGCTGGCCGAAGGTATCGAAATTATTGGCGGCGTGACCCCGATTTCGGTAATTAAAGGCGCTGATGGCCGTGCTACTGCGCTGCGTGTGGCCGAGTTTGAAGTCGTTAAGGGTGAAACCATTATCAAGACGGGTACGGAAAAGGATATTCCCGCTGATCTTATCGTTTCTGCAATTGGCCAGGCTGTCGATTTCACTGGCTTTGACGGTTTTGACAACGGTAAGGGCCTGATTAGCGCCAACAAGAATTACGAAGTACCGAACAAGAAAGGTTACTTTGTCGGTGGCGACGTAATTCGTCCTCATCTCCTGACTACTGCTATCGGCCATGGCTCCATTGCAGCTGAGAGCATCGACGTGTATCTGAAGGGTGAGGCACAGGACAAGCGGCCGAAGATCGATGTGCACCACTGGGATCTGGTGCGCAAACTGGTTGAAACCGAACATGCGCCTGCTGGCTTTAAAGCTGCCGACAAGGAAGAACTTGTTAAGGCTGAAAAATTTGCCAAGGACATCGATCTGGGTCTTCGTGGCACAGATAGCGCAAAATACGCAGTGCATAACTTCGAGGATCGCTCGGACAAATACGTGATTCCTTCCAATGAATTGTTCCTTGGCCACTTCCCGTTTGTTGCGCGCAACAAACGGGAACACATCACGCTGAATGCCGCGCAGGCACTGGGCCATTTCGAAGAGCGTTTAATGAAGCTCGACGACAAGCAGGTCGTGGCGGAAGCAAAGCGTTGCATGAGCTGCGGTTTGTGCTTTGAATGTGACAACTGTGTGGTGTATTGCCCGCAAGTGGCTGTGTTCAAGGTCAAGCGTACTGACTCCACTACTGGTCGCTATGTTGATACCGACTACTCCAAGTGCATCGGCTGCCATATCTGTGCAGACGTGTGTCCGACTGGGTACATCAAAATGGGTATGGGTGAGTAAACAATGGTCAGCCTGGTAAAATTGCGCGCGATGCTGCGTTGGCAGAGGAGGGCCTTGCTGGTAACTCTGCTGGCGGCTGGCTCCATCGCGACGGCATCGGCGGATGCTCATGTGGGTTCTTCTGGCAGTCGTGTGGCCATGCCTGTTCATACGGAGGCATCTGGCGACAAATGCGTGAAGGATACGCCGTACATGAGGCGTCACCACATGGACGTACTCAAGCATCAGCGCAACGACACCATGCGCAAGGGTATTCGTACCACAGAATTCAGTCTTCAGGGTTGTATAGACTGCCATGCTGACAAGCAAACAAACAGCGTGCTGGGGAAGGATGGATTCTGCCAGAGTTGTCACTCATACGCGGCGGTTAAGCTGGACTGCTTCGAATGTCATTCAAGCAAGCCAAAGGCGGCCACTGCTTTTCGCTCCATTGACAAGCAGAGCATGAAAGCAGGGGCGGAGTCTGGCCTGGCTGCAAAAATGCCGCAGGAAATGCAGGCTGTTTCTTTAGAACCCAACACCACAGGCGGGGCAAGTAAATGAGTCACAATGTGGACAAAACCAATGATGATAAGCCGAGCGACGGGAGCCGCCGCCAGTTTATCGGTTATGGCGCTGCCATGGCAGGTCTGGCGATAGCACCAGGCGTCACTTTGTTTGATCTGGCCCATGGCCGTGCTCCCGAAGAGGCAGCATCCAACAAGGTACGCTGGGGCATGCTGATCGATACTGGAAAGTGTGCAAGCGGATGCAATGACTGTGTATCGGCCTGTGGCAAGGAGAATGGTTTCTCCGGTTCCCGCGAAACTGATTCTCAGTGGATTCGCAAGGTTGAAATCAAGGACCTGCGCAACGGACAATCGCACAGTTTGCCCATGATGTGCCAGCACTGCGAGCATCCGCCATGTGTTGACGTATGTCCGACAGGCGCGTCTTTCAAGCGCGCTGACGGCATTGTTTTGGTGGACCGTCATATCTGTATCGGCTGCCGGTATTGCATGATGGCGTGCCCATACAAAGCGCGTTCTTTCGTGCATGAAGAATTGCATGATCAGAATCCCGACGTGCCACGCGGCAAGGGCTGTGTGGAGTCCTGCACGCTGTGTGTTCACCGTGTTGACAAAGGGGGGCAGCCAGCTTGTGCCGAGGCCTGTTCCGAAGCAGGGCATAACGCAATCCTGTTTGGGGACCTGAACGATCAGAACAGTGAAATTTCCAAACGTGTTACGAAGCTTGCGACAACTCAGGTGCGTGCTGATCTGGGCCTTAATGTTGGCATTCGTTATCAGGGAATATAAGCGACATGAATATTGACGCATTTCGTAAAATTGAGGGGCGTGCTTTTTACGCGCTTGCCGGCTTGCTTGGTCTGGTTGCCCTGATTGGGCTGGGGGCTGCCCATTATATGGAAACACATGGTCACGTCGTGACCGGGATGAACAACCAAATCGTGTGGGGCCTGCCTCATGTGTTTGCAATTTTCATGATCGTCGCAGCATCGGGCGTCCTTAACATTGCTTCGATTGGTTCCGTGTTTGGCAAACCTGTTTACAAGGCTCGTGCGCCACTCTCCGGCCTTCTCGCCATTGCATTGCTGGCTGGCGGCCTGACCGTGCTGATGCTGGATCTAGGCCGTCCGGATCGTCTGATCGTTGCGATGACCCATTTCAACTTCAAGTCGATTTTTGCGCTCAATGTGATTTTGTACACCGGCTTTTTTGCCATCGTGGCCATATATATCTGGACCATGATGGACCGGAAAATGTATGCATACTCGAAATATGCAGGTTTCTCCGCTTTTATCTGGCGTCTGGCACTGACCACGGCAACCGGCTCCATCTTTGGTTTTCTGGTCGCCCGGCAAGCATATAATTCAGCGATTCTCGCGCCCATGTTCATTATCATGTCATTTTCATTCGGTCTGGCAGTGTTCATTCTGGTCCAATCTTTCATGTATGCATGGAATGGCATGAAGCTTGACCCAGCGATTCTGCGCCGCATGAAGAATCTGCTGGCTACATTTGCCGGAGCGGTACTCTACTTCACCATTGTCTACCATCTTACAAATCTTTATTTCGCCAAGCAGGCCAGCTTCGAGAGATTCATACTGCTTGATGGCGGGGTGTTCACGAATCTATTCTGGGTTGGACATATTCTGATTGGTACCTTGATTCCGATTGGACTGCTTCTGCACCCCACCATTGGCGCCAAGCTGAAAACGGTGCTCCTGGCGTCTTCATTGATTATTCTGGGTGGATTTGCGCAGCTGTATGTTCTTCTTATCGGTGGACAGGCATTTCCGCTCGATATATTTCCGGGAATGCAGGTAAGCAGCTCATTCTTTGACGGCGCTATTCAGCACTACAGCCCAACACTGCCTGAATTCCTGCTTGGCCTGGGAGGATTGGGAATTGCGTTGCTGATCACTACCATTGCGGTACGAGTGCTTAATTTTTTGCCACGGGATGATGCACATCATTCCAGCAAGGTGGCTGCCACCGACTAAACGCCGAATTGCCGGCATAACCCGAAGTAGGCTGCAGGTAATGGAAGCTATATGAATAGCCTCTTGCCATGCAGCTACTTCGGGTTAATCGTTTCTGGAGTTGCTTAGATCCATGTCACGCCTGCTAATCTCTGCGGCTCACAAATCCTCCGGCAAAACAACCGTCAGTATTGGCCTGTGTTCTGCCCTCACGCAACGTGGTCTCAATATCCAGCCTTTCAAGAAAGGCCCGGATTACATTGATCCGATGTGGCTAGGCGCTGCAAGTGGACGTCCGTGCCGCAATCTGGATTTTTACCTGATGGCGCGCGAAGAGATTGTTGCCACGGTCCAGCAATACGCTGTCGGGGCCGATCTGAGCCTGATCGAAGGGAACAAGGGCCTGTATGACGGGCTTGACCTTGATGGCAGCAACAGTAATGCCGCACTGGCTGAATTGCTGCATGCGCCTGTGGTGCTGGTCATTGATGCGCGCGGCATGACGCGTGGAATAGCGCCGCTGATCCTGGGTTATCAGGCTTTTGATCCTGACATCCGCATTGCGGGCGTAATTCTCAATAATCTGGGTGGCGCAAGGCATGAAAGCAAGCTGCGCGCGGTGATTGAGCACTACACCGATGTTCCGGTTCTGGGCGCCGTTCACCATGATTCCCGCTTGCAGATAACCGAGCGGCACCTTGGATTGATGCCCAGCAATGAGTCCAGCGAAGCGTTAAAGCATATTCAGGAGATAGGCCGGGTGGTAGGTGGACAGGTTGATCTCGATTCCCTGATAAAAATTTCGGCAAGCGCCCCAGCTCTGGAACCGGTCGCTTTCAAGCTGGACACGCTGGATATTGCCGTGCCTTCGGAGCTTAAACTACGGATAGGTGTCGCGCGGGATCAGTCTTTTGGCTTTTACTACGCGGATGACCTGCAGGCTCTGCGCGCTGCCGGAGCCGAGATTGTCAATGTCGATACACTTCACGATGAGAAATTGCCGGAACAACTGGACGGATTATTCATCGGTGGCGGCTTCCCGGAGTTGTTCATGGAACAGCTCGAACAGAACATCAGCCTACGTCAGCAAATACATGCAGCAATCGAATCAGGATTGCCTGTCTATGCTGAATGTGGCGGATTGATGTATCTGGCGCGTAGTTTGTCATGGCAAGGCAAAACCTGCAAAATGGTTGGCGTCATTCCGGCGGACGTGGTTATGCACGGCAAACCGGTGGGGCGTGGTTATGTCCGCGTGCGTTCAACAGGAAGATGCCAGTGGCCGGGAGAAGAGCCCGGACGTGAGTTGCTGGCTCATGAATTTCACTACTCGAGCCTGGAAAATGTCGAAACTGACCTCAAATATGCGTTTGAAGTCCGGCGTGGGCACGGCATTGATGGTAAAAATGACGGTATTGTGTACAAGAACCTGCTTGCCTGCTACACGCACTTTCGCTCTCTCCATAGCTACAATTGGGCGAAGCGCTTCGTGGAGTTTGTCCGGGAAGTTAAGTCCCGGGACAATAGCAAGGTATGTATGGATTAATCAAAGGAGAATGACATGGTAAAAATAACTGCTGAAGCCGCTTTACAAGTTCAGAACGCTGCCGCTCAGGCGGGCGCAGAAGGCATGGCGCTAAGAATTGCTGCGAAGCGTGATTATGAAGGCGCTATCGAGTATGGAATGGGATTCGATGAGCAGGCCGATGATGACATGCTGATTGAATCAGAAGGTCTTAAATTGCTGGTGGCCAAGCAAAGCCAGGCGCTTCTTGGCGGAGCAATACTGGATTTCGTGGAAATGAGCCCTGGTAATTTCCAGTTCATATTCATTAATCCCAATGACACAGCCGGCTCTTCCTGCGGAAGCGGTGGCGGTAAATCCAGCGGCGGTTGCGGTGGTTGCGGTGGAGGTGGAGGCGGTTGCCACTAACCACTGAGCCAAGATGGGCAAATCCGATCTTGTCTTAATCGAAAGCCGTCTGAATGTGGAAGTCTTTCATGGTGAGGCAAAGCTTCTCTCAGGCCGGGTGCGGGTGACTTCATGCAGGGCGCCAGGAGTCGCCGCAGGCAGTGATGATGGGTAAGGCGATTCTACTGCCGTACGATGAAAATGAATTTTATTGTTCTCTGGATTTTTGTTCCAGCATGCGGGCGTGCTCTTCTGTTGTTTGCTCGACTCCCTTGGCTTTGTCCAGCGCCTGACGCTCAGACTGGAACAGGGTAGAGGCAGGGGTCTTGGGTGTCGGCGGCTGGTAGGGTTTTTGTTCCTCGCCGCAGGCAGCCAGGACCAAACTTGCTGAAGCAAGTATCCACAACAATTTCATGGCAATCTCTAGATGGTTGGACTGACATCATTCTCGCCTGCCGTCACCCACGAATCAAGCACAAGGAGCCGCAATGCCGAGCAAGGTTGAAAAACCGGCGCGCATCAAGGGAAACAAAAAGAAACAGAACCCGGACCTCGCGGTGTTCTTGGCTCGTCAGTACCTATGCCAGCCACTCAAAACTTCAGAAATCAAGACCTTGCTTAAATATCTGACACTGCGCCAGTTTAATGAAGGCGATATCCTGGCGGATATCGGCGAGGTGGGTGAGGCGCTCTATCTGGTTGTGCAGGGTGAAATTGCGCTGGTGGTGGCAGAAAAGAAAAAGGAATACGAGATCGTGCGCGAGGGGCCGGGAGAAATGCTTGGCATCATGTCGTTCTTCGATCGCAAGCCCCGTTCCGTGAGGCTGGTTGCGCGCGCCCCGGACACTCAGGTGTTGCGCCTCTCTCGTGCCATGTATAAGCGTATGAAAGTGGAACATCCCTTTATCGCCATCAACTTGGTGGAACATGCCCTGATCAATCTTGACCGCTTGTTCCGCAAGGTGAGCAATGATTTCGCCCAGTTTGCACATCATTTGTATGGGACGGGCAAGTAAGTAACCATCCCCGGCCATGTTCGGGGTAGCTCAGGGGAGGGATTCTCCCCAACGCTGCATGAGCTGATGGGGGATATTGAGCTGGTCAAGAATGCGCGCCACCACGAAATCCACCAGATCCTGCACGCTGGCGGGATGGTGATAAAAGCCAGGATTCGCTGGCAAGATGACGGTGCCGAGGCGTGCCAGTTTGAGCATGTTCTCGAGGTGAATGGCGGAAAACGGCGTCTCCCGGGGTACCAGGATCAGCTTGCGCTGTTCTTTCAGGCTGACGTCAGCGGCACGTTCGATCAGGTTGTCGCTCATGCCCGCGGCAATGGCCGCCAGGGTGCCCATGGTGCAGGGGCACACCACCATGGCGTCAGCAACGCTGGTGCCGGATGCGATGGGCGCGAACCATTCGTCGCGACCGAAAACCAGGAGTTTGCCGGGTAAGTGCTGGTGTTGTTCGCGCAACAGATGTTGAACCTCGCGGCTGCTGGAAGGGAGAGTGAGCCCCATTTCCTGCTGAGCCACGATTTGCGCTGCCTGTGAGTAGAGCAGGTAGACTGTTTTGTCCGCGGCCAGCAGGGATTCCAGCAGGCGCATGGCGTAGGGCATGCCGGATGCGCCGGTGAATGCAAGGGTGATGGTCTGGGCAGGATTCATTGTTCGAGATTAAACCACGAGAAAGCCTAATTCACCACCGCAGGAGGAGGGGAAGCCGCTGGAATGGCCGCCTTTTCCGCTTGATCCGGTAGCACCGCCTTTTCTGCTGGCGGCGTGGAATCTTCGCCTGACTTCCCAGGCAGTGGAGCCGGCTTTACTTTGCCGCTTTCGGCTTCCCCGGCCTCATCTACCGCTTTTCGCCGCGTGGCTTCCTGCTTTTGCCGCACCAGTTCGCATACGGTCTTTTCGAAGACATCTCCTACCGTGTCGGGAATGATGGGGGCGGATTCACCTTCGTGACTGGCGATATACTCGATGGTGTTGCCATCGCCAGCATAAAGCAGGTAACTGATCAGCTTCAGCGTGTGTTCGGCGCAGTGAATGCGTTCACGATAAAGGCCACTCACAGCAGCCTGGCCCTTTACCGTTGCCGGTTTTCTGAATGCCACCTTCTTCCAGTAGGTGATTTCATCGCCATTGATGTAAAGCTTGGAGCGGTCGTAAAAATACTGGTCGCCTTCCGCCAGCGGGCGGACCCTGATCCAGTCCGCCGCAGTGGCGGGCAGGCTCAGCAGCAGCAGGAAGATCAGAACGGCTGGTTTCATGTCTGTATCGGTAAAGGCGGATGGCGCGGCTCGTCAAGGAGGCGGACCGCAATCAGTCCGTTGACGATGCCGAACAGCAGTGCCGCAGCGGCAAATACCGGTGCCAGATAAAGCACACCGGCATGCGGGATAAGCCAGAAATAGACCACGCCCAGTTGTGCGGCAATATGGGCGAATGCGGCCAGGATGCTATGGGTGACCGGCCCGAAAGTGTCGGAAGGCAGCTTGCATGCGGCCCCCAGCACGAGCAGGCTGATCAGCGCGCCAGAAAAGCTCAGGACAAAACCAGGCGTGAGAAATGTGCCAAGCAGAAGACTTCCGGCCATGACGCGCAGCAGGGAAACCCAGGCAGCCGCACGCCAGCCGAAGCGTTGCAACACCAGTAGCGTGATGATGTTGGCCAGGCCGGGCTTGATACCGGGCAGTGGCGAGGGTAGTGCGGCTTCCGCCAGAGACAGCCCGATGGCGAATGCGGCCATGCGCGCAATACGGTGATCTTCCTGGCTGGCAGGAAGCTTAATAACTGAGTGAGTCATAATGTCTGGCAGCACCGAGCAGTTCCACGCTGACCTGGTTGGGAAGGCACAGGGCGGCTTCTCCCGCACGTGAGATCCAGCCCTGTTTGACGCAGTATTGACGCGGGCTGGGGTCGCTGGCGACGCGGACACGATGATTCTCGACAGTAATCAGCGTGGTGCCGAGCGGCCCGCTGATTTCAAAGTTCCGGTTGCGCGTCAAATCCGTTTCTTCCACGATCTTGCCGCCACTGCGAATGATCAGGCTGGTGCCTTTGCTTCCACCCCAAAATGTCAGGAACAGGTAAGCAACCAGCATCATGCCTGCGAGAATGGCCAGCCAGTCCCCGGCTTTTAACCCCCGGTTCATGTCAGCTCACGATGCCTGATCAGCACCTGATACTCGCTGGTGAACTGGGTGGCCAGCGTTTCTGCAAAGAATACAGAACGGTGCTGTCCGCCCGTGCACCCCAGGGCAATGGTTAAATAACTGCGATTGTCGCGAATGAAACAGGGCAGCCAGTCGGCCGCGAAGCGGCTGATGTCGCCCAGCATTTTTTGCACCATGGGGTCTTTCTGCAAAAATGTCCGGACCTCCGCATCCTTGCCGGTGAGCGGGCGCAGGACCGGATCGTAATGCGGGTTGGGAAGACAGCGGACATCGAACACGAAATCGGCGTCCAGCGGTATGCCATGCTTGAAGCCGAATGACTGGAACAACAGTGTCAGCCGGGAGCGGTCGAGCTTAATGAAATCCTTGATCCAGGCACGCAGGGTGTTGGGCGATATTTCGCTGGTATCCATGCGGTGGCCGAGGTCACTGACTGCCTCAAGCTGTTCCTGTTCACGTTCGATGCATTCCGTGAGTGTGCGGCCCTGATCGCTCAGGGGGTGGCGGCGCCTGGTTTCGCTGAAGCGTTTGACCAGTTCATCGGTCTTGGCTTCCAGGAACAGCACGCGCACGTCCAGCCCTTTCTGGCGTAAATTTGTGATGCTCTGCGGCAGCTGGTTGAGGTCGCTGCTGCTGCGTGAATCGACGCTGATCGCGGCCTGCTTGACGCCGCTGTCAAGCAGGTAGTGGGCAGTCTCGGTGAGCAGTGGCAGAGGAAGGTTGTCGACGCAAAAATAACTGCTGTCCTCGAGAACATTGAGGGCGATGCTTTTACCCGAACCGGATAAGCCGCTGACCAGGATGAGTTGCATGGGCGTCAGTTGGCGAACTTGTCTTCGGCCATCATGCGGTCATGGCGCTCAATGAACTGCTGGGTGCTATTGATGCCGCGCAGTTGCAGGATGTGATTGCGCGCCGCAACTTCGACCAGCACCGCGATATTGCGGCCAGCCGCCACCGGGATGCGTACTTCGGGGATGGTGGTGTCGAGAATCTGCTGCGAGTAGGCATCGATCTGCAATCGGTCCAGGGACATGGTTTTTTCAGTCAATTTTTCCAGATGCACGATCAGCCGGAGATTCTTTTTCAGCTTGACCGCGTTTTCTCCGAACAGCGCGCGGATATCCAGCACACCGAGTCCGCGCACTTCGAGAAAGTCTTGCAGCATGACCGGGCAGCGGCCTTCAAGGGTGTCGGGAGATACCTGGTAGAACTCCACCACATCGTCTGCCACCAGGCGGTGGCCGCGCGTAATCAGTTCCAGCGCAAGCTCGCTTTTTCCCACGGCGCTGTCGCCGGTAATCAGCAAGCCCATTCCCTGCACTTCCATGAATACGCCATGGCGCACCGTGGATTCTGCCAGCACTTGCGCCAGGTAATGGCGCAGTACGTTCATCATGTCGGGACTCTGTTCCTGAGAGGTGAACAGCGGCGTCAGGGTGCGGTCGGCCGCCTCCTTGAGCAATTGGGGCACGCTTTCCCCGTTGGCGACAATGATTGCCGCCAGCTCGGTGCTGAACAGATTGTTGACGGACTGGTTCAGGGCTTCCGGCGTCAGGCTGCGCAAGTAATCCATTTCCGCGCAGCCCAGTACCTGTACGCGGTTGGGATGCACGAAATTGAGGTAGCCGATCAGCGCCAGTGAGAGTTTCTGTACCGTGTCGCTGGTCAGCAGCTTGTTTCCGCCCCCTTTGCCGGCCACCCACGCCAGGCCGAGCTTGTCGCCCTTGTCCGCAAAAAGCTGATTAACGCTTATTTGCGGCATGGGGCGCCCAGGTGGTGAGAAGGTGGTGCAGGGTTTCGCGGTCGCGGCTGGCATTCAGTTGCTCGCGCAAATGGTGGTCGCTGAACATGTGAGCCAATTCACCCAGAATCTGCAGGTGCAGATCGGTCGCCTGTTCCGGCACCAGCAGCACGAAAAGCAGCGACACCGGCGCGCCGTCCGGGGCATCGAAGGGGATCGGCTCTTTCAGGTGTACAAATACACCCAGGGTATCCTGCAGGCCCTTGATTCGCCCGTGCGGAATGGCGATGCCATGTCCGAGGCCGGTAGAGCCCAGTTTTTCGCGCGCGAACAGGCTGTCGAATATCTTGCTGCGGCCGAGATGCAGGCTTTGTTCCAGCATTTCGCCGACATGCTCGAAAGCCCGTTTTTTGCTCCCCACATCGAGTTCCGCGATGACATTCTCGGGTGGGAGTATTTTTGCGATGAGCTCCATGGCTTAACCTCGGACGTCAAATGACAACTGTTATTCCTCGGCAGCCTGGTGTTTTACATCACTGTGGTGGTTGCCATTTTTTTCCTTGTGCTTGAGGATCTGACGATCCAGCTTGTCCACCAGGGAATCAATCGCGGCATACATGTCTGCATCTTCGGACTGTACAAATACGTCATTTCCCCTCATGTGGACGCTTACTTCTGCTTTTTGAACAAGTTTTTCGACAGACAGAATGACCTTGACGTCAATGACCTGATCGAAGTGGCGGGTAATTTTGTCCAGCTTGCTGGTGACGTAGTCGTGAATGGCAGGGGTTACATCTACGTGGTGGCCGGTGATAGTCAGGTTCATGATTCATACTCCTTGTAATAAAAATCTTGGGGTTAGAGAGACTTGCGTAGTGAAACTGCGGGGATTTGTAATGCCTCGCGGTATTTGGCAACGGTACGGCGGGCGACCACGATACCCTGTTGTGCCAGAATTTCAGTAATCTGGGTATCGCTGAGCGGTTTCTTGCTGTTTTCTGCCCCTACCAGTTGCTTGATCAGGGCGCGGATGGCGGTGGCCGAGCAGGCGCCACCGGTTTCGGTCGCCACATGGCTGCCGAAGAAGTATTTCAGTTCGAAAATTCCTCTGGGTGTGAGCATGTACTTCTGCGTGGTGACACGGGATATCGTGGATTCATGCAGGCCGACTTCTTCCGCAATCTCGCGCAGCACCAAGGGCCGCATGGCGACTTCGCCATGTTCGAAAAAGTGTTTCTGCCGATCCACGATGGCTTGTGATACTCGCAGAATGGTATCAAAGCGCTGTTCGATGTTCTTGACCATCCAGCGCGCTTCCTGCAGCTGGCTGGCGAGTTGCTGTCCGCCACCCTCCCGGTTGCGGCTCAGAATATCGGCATACATGCGGTTGACGCGCAGCTTGGGCATGGCCTCGCGGTTCAGGCTGGCGACCCACATGCCTTTGATCTTTTTGACGATGACATCGGCCACGACGTAGCGCGTGTCAGCGGCGGCGAAGACCGAGCCCGGCCGGGGGTTGAGATGAGTGATAAGATGCTGCGCGCCACGTAGATTGTCATCATCACACTGCAACAGCTTTTTCAGCTTGTTGTAATCCCTGCTTGCCAAATGTTCAAGATATTGCCGGGTAATTCGCAGGGCAATATCGCGATAATGCGTATCTGACGGCAAGGCCTCAAGCTGCAGAGCCAGGCATTCACCCAAGTTACGGGCGCCAACACCCAGCGGCTCGAAATTCTGCAAATGTTTCAGGGCAGTGTCGATTTCCAGCGGGTCGATCTCCAGCTCGGCGGGCAACATTTCTGCAATCTCGTCCAGGCTCTGCGTCAGATAACCGTCATCACTGAGCGCGTCGATCATCAGCGACACAATGGTGCGATCGCGCAGCGGAAGCTGGGTAAGATTGAGTTGCCAGTTCAGATGATCGCGCAAGCTGGTGACGCCCGCATCTTGCTGCGGGTAATCCGGTTCGTCATTGTCATCGCGCATGCCGTGGGAGGGGGCTGATTCATTCCAGATGTCATGGTCATCAGCGAAGCTGTCTTCCTGCTGCGGCGGCTCGCCGCTTTCCTCCGCTGGCGCTACTGCGGTTTCCTGCCCGGCCGGGCCAAATGATCCGGCTTCTTCTGTGCTGGTGGTGCCGGAATCCGGTTCAACGCGTTCCAGCAGGGGGTTGTTCTCGAGGAACTGCTCCAGCTCCTGGTTAAGCTCCAGCGAGGACAGCTGCAGCAATCGTATTGACTGCTGCAGTTGCGGGGTCAGGGCCAGGTGTTGGGAAAGCTTGAGCTGGAGGCTTTGTTTCATGGGCAATTGGTTTCCTGAAAGTGGAAACTCAGGGCCGTGTCATAGGCGGAAATGTTCGCCGAGATATACTTTTCTCACGGCTTCATTATAAACGATTTCCTCCGGTTTGCCGCTGGCCAGAACCAGGCCGTCGTTAATGATGTAGGCGTGATCGCAGATGCCGAGAGTCTCGCGCACATTGTGGTCGGTGATCAGCACGCCGATATCGCGTTCGGAGAGAAAGCGGATGATTTTCTGGATTTCCAGCACGGCGATGGGGTCCACGCCGGCAAAGGGCTCGTCAAGCAGGATGAAGCGCGGGTTAGAGGCCAGCGCACGGGCGATTTCCACCCGCCGCCGTTCGCCGCCGGACAGGCTCAGGGCGGGGTTGTCGCGCAGGTGGTGGACATGCAGTTCATGCAGCAATTCGTCGGTCTGCCGCGCCACTTCCTCACTGCTCAAACCGCGTAATTCAAGAATGGCGGCCACATTCTCCGCCACCGTGAGCTTGCGAAAAATAGAGGCCTCCTGGGGCAGGTAACTAAGACCCAGGCGGGCGCGACGATGAATCGGCATGCGGCTCAACTCGCTACCGTCCAGCCGGATACTGCCGCCATCAAGGGGAACCAGCCCCACCATCATGTAAAAGCTGGTGGTTTTTCCTGCGCCATTCGGGCCCAGCAATCCCACTACTTCGCCACTGCGGACGCTGAGGGAGACATCCTTGACGACGGTGCGGGATTTATAGCATTTTTTCAGGCTGCTAACCGTGAACTCGCTCATTTGGAATTCATTCCGATCCCGGATTGGCAATATTTTCAGCGCCACGCAACGGGAGCGGCGCAGGCGTTGTGGCGCCTTCCTTGGGTTTGGGCAGGATGATGGCGCGCACGCGTCCTTTCTCCTTGCCCGGCGCCGCTGCTTCCTTGCCGCCGCCGACGACCTGGAAGAATTCTGTTTTGACATCGTAGGAAATGTAATTGCCGCGCACTTCGTCCTGATTGCGCTTCATCCGGGCCTGGGTGAAAAGCTCCGCCTTTTCGGCCCGGGCGTCATATTCGATGCGTAGCCCGTAACCTTCGATATATTCATTCGTGCCTTCGCGTTTTTGCCGGAAACTGGCCGGATTGCCATAGGCAGTAGCATGCTGCATGCCCGCTGTGTCTTCCTTGACTACCAGCTTGTCAGCGCGAATCAAGAGGGTGCCTTGAGTCAGTTGTACATTTCCCTGATAGATGCTGACCTTGCTGGCGTCGTCGAGGTTGACGGTGTCCGCTTCCAGGTTGATGGGCTTGCTGCGATCTGCCTGCTCAGCATGGCCTGAGGTAGGGAGAAGCAGGAAACACAGGCATCCAAAGGCGGCTGCAAGTCTAGATCTTGGGTTTTTCATAATGCCCTTTTACGCGCGAAAGCAGTTTGACGGCCTGGGTGCGGTTGTTGAGTTCCATTCCGGTGGCGGTGATGAGCGCGGCCGGGGTTTTAATCGTGACTGCCTTATGGGTGCGGGCAATTTCCTGGTCCGGCGTAATATGCAGGTAGTCCGTGTGGATCGTCAACCAGCCTTTTTCCGCGCCGGCTTCACGGAGGACCTCGACCTGGCTGGTAAGGTAAACCTCTTCGCCATTGCCGGAAACCAGGCCTTGCTGGGCCTGGATGTGTACCGGCGGCTTTTGCGCGCTCATGGCAATAAAATGCGGGCGGGTCAGATGAGTAGTGTCGTCGTCCGGGAAGTGCTCCAGCTTGACCGCAGCCAGGGTATGCAGCGGCAGGCCGTCCGGCCCCATGCGCCGGGCGAAGAAATTCTTCACCCAGTAGTCCGGGTCGTGGCGTGTGCTGCCATCACGCTTTTCCAATGGTGCCTGAACCGTGCTGTTGAGCCAAAAAGTGAGTAAGGCGAGCAGGCCCAGCAGCGCAAGAGGGAGCCAAAGCGAGAGGCGTTCGCTTATTTGAGATAAACGGATAACTGCGCCTCCAGGGTGTCTTGCGCCTGCATGATCAGTTCGCAGACTTCACGTGCTGCGCCTCGCCCCCCCTCCTTGAGCGTGACGTAATGAGCGTGTTGCTTCACCCGGTCCGGCGCCTGGGGCACCGTGAGCGACAGCCCGCAGCGGCGCATGGCAGGCAGGTCCACCACGTCATCGCCCATGAATGCGCATTGCTCGAAGCGGATGCCCAGCTTCTCCGTGAGGTGCTGAAATGCTTCCAGCTTGTCGTGTACGCCTTGATAGAGGTAGGTGATGCCGAGATTTTGGGCCCGGTGAGTCACGACTTTCGAGGTGCGTCCGGTGATGATGGCGATTTCCACCCCGCTGTTTTTAAGCATCTTGATGCCGTGGCCATCGAGGGAGTGGAATGCCTTGTATTCCTGGCCGTCATCGCCGAGAAAAAGGCTGCCATCGGTGAGCACGCCATCCACATCAAAAATCATTAGCCTGATGTTGCGCGCCAGTTCGTAAACTGCTTGCATCGTGTCGTCCCTTAAACCACGCCTGCGCGCAGCAGGTCGTGCATGTTGAAGGCGCCCACCAGCCGGCCCGATTCGTCGGCGGCCAGCAATCCGTTGATTTTGCGCTGTTCCATGAATTGCACCGCTTCCGCCGCCAGCCGGTTTGGCAGGATGGTGAGCGGTTGGGTGGTCATCACCTCGCGGATGGGGGTGGCGCGGATATCCAGCGGAGAATCCAGGTGACGGCGCAGATCGCCATCGGTGAACAGGCCCAGTATGTGGTCGTTGGCGTCCACCACCGCGGTCATGCCCAGCCCTTTTTTGGTCATTTCCAGCAGTGCTTCACTCAGGCTGGCATCGGCATGCACTTTGGGCAAGGCTTCGCCCTGATGCATCACATCCTGCACATGCACCAGCAGGCGGCGGCCAAGCGCCCCTCCAGGGTGGGAGCGGGCAAAATCTTCCTTGCCGAAGCCGCGCGCATCCAGCAGCGCGACTGCCAGCGCATCTCCCAGCGCCAGCGTTGCAGTGGTGCTGGCGGTCGGCGCCAGTCCCAGCGGGCAGGCTTCCTGCGTCACGCTGGCATCGAGATGGAGATCGGCTTCGCGCGCCATGGTGGACTGGGGGTTGCCGGTCATGGTGATGAGTTTGGCGCCCAGACGCTTGATCAGCGGAACGATGGCCACCAGCTCCGGGCTTTCGCCGGAATTGGACAGGGCAATGACCACATCCTGCGGCGTGATCATGCCCAGGTCGCCATGGCTGGCTTCGCCGGGGTGTACGAAGAAGGACGGTGTGCCGGTGCTGGCAAGGGTGGAGGCGATTTTCCCTGCGATATGACCCGATTTTCCCATGCCGCTGACGATGATGCGTCCCTTGCAGATCAGGCACAATTCGACCGCGCAGGTGAAGTTATGATCGAGGCGCGCGCTCAGTGCATGGATGGCATCGGCTTCGATGGCCAGAACCTGGCGAGCCAGGGCCAGAATTTTTTCGGGTGAAGTCATCAGGATTGGCCGGAGAGCGTTGCCCAACCGGCGTATAAATAAAGTCATGATAGTATAAGGCCGAACGCGCACAGGATAAAGCTGTGCCGCTTTTTGAGGACTTTAAAGTTTCATGCCGCATGACGCTCCAAACACCCTTCAGGCCGTGCTGGTACTGCTCGGCGCTGCCGTCTTTGCGGTAGCCCTGTTCCGCAGCCTGCGCCTCCCTCCCCTGCTGGCTTACCTGCTGGTGGGCATGGTGGCCGGCCCTCATGCTCTGGGCTGGATTTCCGATACGGAAGAAACCCGCTATCTGGCCGAATTCGGCGTGGTGTTCCTGATGTTCAGCATTGGGCTCGAATTCAGCCTGCCACAACTGAAAGCCATGCGCGGCGTGGTGTTCGGCCTGGGTGGCGCACAGGTGATGGTGACCCTGGGTTTGGTGGTGGCAGCAGCCATGCTGCTCGGGCTTTCCTGGCAGGCGGGCGTGGCGCTGGGAGGTGTGCTGGCCTTGTCATCCACGGCCATCGTCAGCAAGATGATGGCCGAGCGGCTAGAGCTTCAGTCACGTCATGGGCGGCTGGTGATCGGCGTGTTGCTGTTTCAGGATCTGGCGGTGGTGCCCCTGATGATTCTGATTCCGGCCTTGGCTGCCAGCGGCGGAGATCTGACTGAAGCAGTCGGAGCCGCTTTTCTCAAGGCACTGGCGCTGCTGATCGGTTTGCTCTATTTCGGGCAACGTCTGATGCGCCGCTGGTTTCACTGGGTGGCGCGGCGCAAGTCGCCCGAATTGTTCATGCTCAATGTGTTGCTGGTGACGCTCGGGCTGGCTTATCTGACCGGTCTGGCCGGGCTTTCTCTCGCGCTGGGGGCGTTTCTGGCGGGAATGCTGATTTCCGAAACGGAATACCGCTACCAGGTGGAAGCAGATATCCAGCCTTTCCGCGATGTCTTGCTGGGGCTGTTCTTCGTCACTGTCGGGATGTTGCTGGATATGACGGTTGTCGCGGTGAATCTGGGCTGGGTGGTGCTTTCACTATTGATTCTGGTCGTGGGTAAAGGGGCGATCGTCACCCTGCTAAGCCGCCTCTTTGGTCACGACACCAGTGTGTCGCTCAGGACCGGGCTGTTCCTGGCCCAGGCGGGAGAATTCGGTTTTGTCCTGATGGCCCTCGCCAATGGGGGGGGGCTGGTGCCTCCGCAAGTCGCACAGATTATCCTGGCGGCGATGCTGCTTTCCATGGTTGTAGCGCCTTTTCTTCTGCAACACAGCGCCGCGATCGTGACACGCCTGTGCCGCAACGACTGGAATTACCGCGCACTGGAACTGCATGAAATCGTGGTCAAAAGCGCGGGCAAGGAAGGGCATGTGATCGTCTGCGGTTATGGGCGCAGCGGGCAGAATCTTTCTCGCTTCCTCGAGCTGGAAGAAATTCCCTTCTTTGCCCTGGATCTTGACCCGCAGCGCGTGCGCGCGGCCGCCGCCGCAGGCGAGAATGTGGTTTATGGGGATGCCAGCCGGCGCGAGGTGCTGATGGCTGCGGGTTTGCAGCGCGCGCGCGCGGTGGTGATTTCCTACGCCGACACGGCTTCCGCTCTCAAGGTGCTGCACCAGGTGCACGAGTTGCGCCCGGACTTGCCCGTTGTGGTGCGCACCCTGGACGATTCCGATCTGGAACGGCTGCAACAGGCCGGTGCGGCGGAAGTGGTGCCTGAAGTGCTGGAGGGCTCGCTGATGCTGGCTTCCCATGCCCTGATGCTGCTTGGCGTGCCGCTCTCCCACGTGCTGCGGCGTATCCGTGAAGTGCGCGAGCAGCGCTATGGCCTGTTTCGCGGTGTTTTCCGCAGCGATGCCGAGGGCAGCCTGGAAGAGCACGAGCAACCCCGCCTCTCCTCGGTATCGTTGGGTGACCACGCTGTTTCTATCGGCAAGACGCTGGCTGAACTGGGGCTGGGCAGCCTGCTGGTGGAAGTGACGGCAATCCGCAGAAGGGGTATCCGGGGCGTGGAGCCTTCACCGGAAATGAAGCTGATGGCCGGGGATGTGGTGGTGCTGCTGGGTGGGGCGGAAAATCTGGCGCTGGCTGAAGCGAGGCTGCTACAGGGGTGAGGGACGAAAAAAAGCCCGTCTTGCGCGCGGGCTTTGAAGTAGGAAAAAAATTGATATTTTTAGAAGATGCTTGCGCCACCGCAGTTAGTGGATTCTGTGGAAATATCCCATTGCGCCGGGGTTGTGCCGCTGGCGGCAACAATACACTTAGCAGTACCAGTGACCGTTGGAGCTGTTCCTCCTGATACGACATAGTCCGAGAACTGGAATGCGCCGGAATAGGGTAGTCCGTCATCGATTTTACGGTCCACCTCGGCCAGAATGCTCACTGGCACCTGGTTGCCGGTCTTCAAGTTATGGCGTGCTGGATTTGTGGCGGTGGGGTCGCCATAGTTAGCGTCATAACGCAGTTGTAGATAGCCGGAGTAAGGGTTTTTCGGAGTGTTGCTGTCAGCTACGGTTGCAGAATAAATATAGCTTCCGTTGATGAAGCCAGCTTTGCTGAGGTGTTCCCAGACCAGGATGTATTCCGCATTTGTGCCATTGGTGAGTTCAATTTGGCCGTCACCATCTCCTGCTTTGGTGACATCCTTGATGTTGCCAATGGCAGCCGAGTAATCCCCCGGTAGCGCGCGGTAGCGATCCAGGAAGCCAAAATAGGCTGCCTTGATGCCATCCTGCTGGGAAATCATGTTTCTAACCCGTGCGCTGGTGATCAGTTCCTGGCCTTTGAGCACGCCGCCCAGCAGCAGGCCGATAATGACCAGCACGATGGCGATCTCGATCAATGTGAAACCGCTTTGTTGAGTTTTCATTTTTATGTTCCTGACTTGACTGGTTACCTTGTGCTGTTGATTAGGCATTTTCCGTGCCAGCAAGAATGGCGGCTGGCGGGGCGATTCTGGCAGGAAAAATGAAGTGATGTGTTGAATGTTCAACGCCTGTGTTGATGGATCGTCAGTTCGCTGATTGCCGTCATTCTTGTGCCGGGCAGGCCGGGTGTTAGAATTGGCGCCAGCTTGTTCTGATGCATCCAATCCGGTGCGTTATTCAAATTTTAGGGGCGCCCATGAACGGTATTGTTTCCATTATGGCACGGCGCGTGGGCAGTGAGCGTCCGCACTGGCTGCTGGCGGGCATGTTGCTGTCCCTGCATTTTGCGCTTGCCTGGGGAGTGGATGCGTGGTGGTCGAGCGCTGCCCTGCTGGTGCATCTTGGCCTGTTTCTGCTGTGGCAGCCGGTATGGCGCAGCGAAAACCGGCTTTCCCTGGGCCATGTGGTGCTGGTCCTGCTGGGAGGGGGCGCGCTGATCGTGTTCTGGCACAGCTGGTGGGCAGCCACGCTGTGGCTGGGCATCCTGGTCGGCCTGGCCGGTGGCGATGTGGCGGGCATGACAGAGCGCCGTCAGCGCTTTGGCCACCTGTTTGCCTTGCTGTATCTGTTGTCCATCCTGCTGTTATGGGTGGTGCCGCACCTGTTTGGCGAGGTCCGGGGCAACATGGCCCTGATCCTGATGACGCGTTATGGGCTTGTTGTGGTGCCGCTTCTGATCGCAATATCAGGGGCGCGGCAGAAAGCCCGGCCTTTTTATGCGGTTGATTTTTTCTATAGCCTGATGCTGTTCCTGCTGGTCGTGGTGCTGGTGCTGGGCAGCTTTGCAGTCAAGATGATCAGCCAGAGCAATTATCCCCTGGCCCTGGCGCAGGCCCTGATGGGGATCGCTGGCGTCCTGTTTGCCCTGGGCTGGCTGTGGAATCCGCATGGCAGTTTTTCCGGCGTTGGCCAGTTGATGTCGCGTTACCTCCTGGGCGTGGGGCTGCCTTTCGAACGCTGGCTGCGCAATCTTGCGGTCCTGGCGGAGCAGGAGAACGATGCGGCAAGCTTTCTGCGGCTGGCACTGGAAGATATTGCCGCTTTGCCCTGGGTGGCGGGCGGGCGCTGGCAGGCACCGGGTGGCGGGGGCAAGTTTGGCGAGGTTTCCAAGCACTCCGTGGACTTCACTTTCCATCAGGTGCATCTGGTGATTTATACACGCTGGGCTTTGAGTCCAGCCCTGGTGCTCCATATCAAGTTGTTGACACAGGTACTCGGGCATTTTTACGAGGCCAAGCAACGTGAACAGGAGCAGAAGTACAACGCCTACACCCAGGCAATTTATGAAACCGGGGCGCGCCTGACCCATGATGTGAAAAACCTGCTGCAATCACTCAAAACCCTGAGTGCGGCGGTGGTAGACAGTGATGCCGGGCAGGCGCAGGCCTTGCAGGCTTTGATGCAGCGTCAGTTGCCGCAGATCGTGCAACGCCTGCAACTGACGCTGGACAAGCTCAAGTCGCCCAGTGTGAATGCGGCTGAGGCTATCGAACGTGTTTCCGCGCAAGCCTGGTGGGAGGCTTTGCAGCAGCGCTATGCCGGGGAAAGGCTCGAATTTGCCGCCTATGGCATGAGCATGGCGGCGCATGTGCGCCTGCCAGGGGAGCTGTTTGATAGCGTGGCGGACAATCTGTTGCAGAATGCGCTTGAAAAACGCAAGGTGGAACGCGACCTGGCAATCCGGGTCGGATTTTCATGTGAGGGAGGCGGGTCTCTGACCGTGTGCGACGATGGCTCTGCCCTGGGCAATGAACTGGCGAATCGTGTTCTCACCACCCCTGTTCACTCCGACAATGGACTGGGCGTCGGCCTGTATCAGGCGGAGCGGCTGGCGCGCCAGGCAGGGTGCCGGCTTGCCATGACCAGCAATCAGGATGGCCGGGTGTGCTTTGAGTTGACCGGTTCGGCTTGAGTTGATAGAGGCATTTTAACCACGGAGATCACAGAGGACACGGAGAAACCGATATCGGGTTTTTGATGTCTTCGGGAATAACGGATTAAGGTGTGTCCATTGTTTTTACTCCGTGCCCTCTGTGATCTCCGTGGTTAATGGTTTTTTCTAGTCAATTCTCCGCTTGCGGATGCCGTGTACGCCAGCGCTCCAGCCCGCCTTCAACCAGGGAATAGACCGCCGGAACCACTACCAGGGTGAGCAGCGTGGAGGTGATCATGCCGCCGATCACCGCTACGGCCAGCGGGCCATTGGTTTCCGAGCCTGCTCCCAGGCCTAGTGCCGCCGGTAGCAGCGCCAGGATCACCGTCAGCGAGGTCATCAGCACCGGTCTCATCCGGATCGGGCAGGCGTTGGAGAGCGCCTCGTCTATGCCTTTCCCTTCCTTGCGCCGCTGGTTGGTGAGATCCACCAGCAGGATCGAGTTTTTCGCCACCAGACCGATCAGCAGCACCAGTCCGATCATCGAGTAGATGTTGAGGGTGTGGTTGAACAGCCACAAGGCCATCACCCCGCCGATGATCGCCAGCGGCTGTGCCACCATGATGATGAAGGGCTGGATGAAGGAGTTGAACTGGCTCGCCAGCACCATGTAGAGCAGGACCATTGCCAAAGAGAAAGCGAAGATCATGTACTGCACGGTCTTGGCGAATTCTTCCGCCTGGCCGATCATTTTCACGCTATAGCCTATCGGCATGGTTTCCGCGGCGGCGGCCTTCACCCTGGTTACCGCATCGCCGAGCGGGATGGTGGGCGTGCCGTAGAAGGTAGCCGCATATTGCAGGTCGAAGCGCCCGATCACTGCCGGTCCAAGCGTCTGCTTCAAGCTCGCCACGGTGTCCAGGCGTACCAGCGACCCATCGCGCGAACGCAGGTAAACCTTGTTCAGATCGGAAGGCTGCCTGAATTCGCCGTCCCTGGCCTTGACCCGGATATCGTAGCGCTGGCCGTCGCCCGGCTCGTCGTTGAATTTGGCGATATCCACGCCGCCGGAGAGCATGTTGAGCGCCAGCGCCACGTCCTGGGTCGTCAGCCCGGCGGAAGCAATACGGGTGCGGTCAGGATCGAGAACGAGTTGCGGCAGATCGAGCTGCAAATCGAGGTCCATGCGCCCCAGGCCGGGATCGGCCGAAAGAGTTTGCTGCATGGCCTTGGCTAGACGCCCCACTTCGGCAAGATTGGGACCGTTGATCACGAACTGCAGGGGCTCTCCGCGCTGGCCGCCGACCATCGGGTAGGGCGCGGCGAAAGCGCGTGCGCCGGGGATTTGCGCCAGCTCCTTGCGGATCACGGGGATGACGTCCTGCTGCCTGATTTTACGTTCGCCGCGCGGCGCCATGCGCACCACCACCATTGCCTGATTGACCTGCCCTGCATTGCCGAGACCGATCAGGGCAAATTCGGTGACGATTTCCTTGTGGCGAATCAACAGCTCCTCGACCAGGCGTAAACGGCTGTCGGTGTATTCGATGCTGGAGCCGAGCGGGGTTCTCAGATTCACCATGAAGCGGCCTTCGTCCTCCTCGGGCACGAAAGTCTTGCCTACGTTGATGAAAAAGTAGCTGCTCGCCATCACGGTCGCCAGGGTCAATGCCACCACCTTCCAGCGGTGTTGCAACGCCTTGTCGAGCAGATAGCGGTAGAGCTTGTCCATGCCGTGAAAGAAACGGTCGAGGGTGTAATACAGGCGCCCGTGCTGTTTTTCCGCCTTGAGGTAGCGCGAGCACAGCATCGGCGTCAGCGTGAGCGACACAAGCAGGGAGACCAGCACGCCGAAGGTCACCACCACCGCGAAGGATTTGAAAAACTGGCCGATGATGCCGCCAAGGAAAATCACCGGCGCGAAAATCGATACCAGGGACAGCGTGGCGGCGATCACCGCGAACATCACTTCGTGGCTACCGTTGATGGCGGCGGTGACCGGGTCGGCGTCGATTTCCTCGCGGTGGCGGAAGATATTCTCTAAAACCACGATGGCGTCGTCCACTACCACGCCGATCAACAGCAGCAGGGCGAGCATGGTGAGCGAATTGAGGGTGTAGCCGAAAAAATAGATCACCGCCACCGCGCCCATCAGCGACACCGGGATGGCAGTGGCGATGATCAGGGTGGAGCGCATGCTGCGCAGGAACAGCCAGACGATCAGCGAGGCCAGCAGGGTGCCTTCGATCAGATGTTCCTTGAGGGAATTGACGATTTCCTGGATGAAGATTGCATCGTTGGAGACGACTTCCAGGGTCATGCCGGGCGGCAGTTGCGGGATGATCTCGCTTTCCAGGCGTTTTTTGATCGCCTCGACAATCGCCACGGTGTTGGTATTGGTGACCTTGACGATACCCAGGCCGATGGTGGTCTTGCCCATGAAACGCGCGAGCTGCCGGTAATCAGCCAGACCATCCTCGATTTCGGCGATATCTTTAAGGCGCACCGGCGCACCGTCGCGGTAGGCGACGATCATTTTTGCCAGATCGTCGAGGCGATGGAATTCCAGGTCGAGTTTGATCAGGTTTTCGGTTTTCTCGCTGACCAGAAAACCACCGGCGAGCTGGACGTGCTCGTTGGCAAAGGCGACGTTGATATCCTGGGCGGTGACCTTGAATGCGGACATTCTGGCCGGCAGCAGGTTGACCCGGATGGTGCGGTCGCGCCGCCCGCCCAGCCGCACCTCGCCCACGCCGTTGATGGTTTCCAGACGCTTCTTGATGGTGTTGATGGCGTACTGGTTGAGCTGCTGCTGGGTGCGGTCGCCGCGCAGCGCCAGCCACATGATCGGCATGGCGTTGGTCTCGACCTTGGCGACGACGGGTGGGTCGGCATCCTTGGGCAGGCGGCGCAGGATCTGGTTGACCTTGGCCTGCACCTCGTTGAAGGCGACATCGACTTTCTTGTCCAGGCTGAAGGTGATGTTGATCACCGACACGCCGGGAGAGGAGGAAGACTGGATGTGTTCGATGCCGGGCACGCTGTTGATCGACGTTTCGATCACGTTGGTGACGCTGGCGTCAACGATGTCGGGGTTGGCGCCTTTCAGCGTGGTGGAGATCGAGACAATGGGAAACTCGATCAGGGGAAAGCGATCCATGCCGATGCGCTGGTAGCTGATGTAGCCGAACAGCACCAGCACGGCCGACAGCATGAACGCCAGCACATGGCGCTTGATGGAAAGTTCGGGCAGGGTCATTTTCGTGCGCCTTTTGGGGCGTTCGTTTCTTTCACGCTGACCGCTGCCTGGTCAGTGAGGAAGCCTGCGCCGTCCATGGCTACCGTTTCGCCCTCCCCGAGCCCTTGCAGGATTTCCACCTGACCGTTCTGAGTGACCCCCGTGGTGACAATGTGCTGAACAGCCTTGCCATTGGCGATCACGTAGACCACCTTGCCGGCCGGGCGCAGCACCACGCTAATCTCCGGCACCACGATGGCCTGTTCATGTTCCTCGACGATGACAGCGCCGTTGACCGAGGCGCCGGGTTTCCAGCCGCCAGGGTTCCTTACTTCCACCACGGCATCGAAGGCCCGGTTGCTGCTCACTACCGTCTGCAGAATTTGTTCGATTTTTCCGCTTACGCCGGCGCCGGGTGCGGTGGGTGTGGAGAGTGTAACTGTCTGACCCACCTTGATGCGCGGCGCGGCACCTTCCGGGAAGGGCAGGCGGATGCGCAGATTTTCGCTGCTGGAAAGCTGGAATGCCGGTTTGCCCAGATCGATCCAGTCTCCGGCCGAGACAAAGCGGCTATCGACCTTGCCGTCCACCGGCGAGACGATGCGGGTACGTGACAAGTTCTTCGCGCCGCGGGTGTAGAGCTCGCGTGCCGCAACATCCTGTGCAGCGTGGCTTTCGAGAGCAGAAGGGGAGATGAAGCCTTTTTTTGCCAGTTCACGATAGCGTTCGGTCAGCTTGCCCTGGCTGACGGCCTGGGCTTCGAGCCGCTTGGCATCGGCGGAATAATCGGTGGGGTCAATCTCGGCCAGTACCTGGTTTTTCTTTACCTGATCACCGATGTCCACGTTCACCTTGATGATGCGGCCAGCCACTTCGGCCCCAACCTTTGGTGCGCTCGAACTGTCTGCTTCGCCGACCGACTGTTCCAGGATCTGCATGGTGCGGATCTGCGCCTGGGTGACAGTGATGACAGCCGCAGGCGGCCCCTTTTTTTGCTCCTCGGGCTTCTTGGCGCACCCTGGCAGAGCCAGTGTCGTGCACAGGCAGAATGCCGTAAGGTGCAAGAAGGAAGATGTTTTCATCATGGTTCCAGTGTAAAAATGCTTAAACCAATAAACCTCAGTTGAACAGGCTGGAGTGTGCGGTTCTGCGGGGGCGAATGAAATGGTCAGCGGGGGCATGTAAAGCGGCAGGACAGCCTGACGCCTGAGCTAATTGTAAGGGCGAAAAAAAACCGGCACAAGGCCGGTTTTTCTGGCGTGGCCGGTTCTTTTAGATGAACAGGCTGATGTCTGCTTCGCCGCCGTACTCAAAGTAGGTGGCCGCGCCGACATAATCGATCCCGTCGATGAAATCGCTATGCTTGAAACCGAACAGCTCTACCGTCATCTGGCAGGCCAGAAACTTGACTTCCGCTTCCTGGCACAGTTCACGCAGTTCTGCGATGGTCGCCACGCCATTGTTGGCGATGGTTTTTTTCATCAATGCAGTGGCAACGTCTTCATACCAGGGAATGGATGCCTGGATGATGTTCGGGATGTTCCAGTTGATATCCATGAACCATTTCGGCCCGAACGGCATCTTCATGGGCATGCCAGGGTTACCCAAGGGGCTGACCTTCAAGCAGGACAGATCTTTGCGCAGGCACTGCAGGCCGTAGAAAGTGAAGAAAATCGTTGCTTCGTAGCCGAGCGCCGCAGCAGTGGACGCCAGGATGAAGGGCGGATAGGCCCAGTCCAGCGTTCCCTTGGTGGCGATAATCGTTAGTTTCTTTTGATCATCCATTTCTTGATAGGCCCCTCGTGTTGGTTTTATGCGTTTTGGCGGACGCTTGTTTTTATTATTTTGGAATAGGTGCTGATTTATTTTTTCTTCATGAAGAAGGTGTATTCGCCGCCCGCTTCAGTGGAAGACATCAATTCGTTGCCGGTCTGCTTGGCAAATGCCTGGAAGTCTTTGACTGAACCCGGATCGGTGGACAGGATTTTCAGTACTTGACCGGAACCGATTTCGGCCAGTGCTTTCTTGGCGCGCAGAATCGGCAGGGGGCAGTTCAGGCCGCGAGCGTCCAGTTCTTTATCAGCGTTCATGTAGATCTCCTAAGCAGGTTAATTGTTGCCAACGAAAAAAGGGATTATTTAGAGTTTGTGAAATTATTGCAACCGAAAATTTATACCGGGCTGGACAGCATCTGGCCGGAACGCATCCAGGCCAGGATGCCGCCTTGCAGGTTCATCACGTTGCTGAAACCTTGTTGCGACATGAAGGCGGTCACTTGCCCCGAGCGTGCGCCGCTCTGGCAATAAAAAACGGTCGGTGTTTCCGCGCAAAACTCGTTGGCCTTGAGCGGGATGAGGTGCATGGGAATATGTTCGGCGCCTTCGATGCAGCCGCGTGCAACTTCACCTTCCGAGCGGACATCGATCAGCTTGATCTTGCCTTCCGACTTCAGTTTTTCGAGGCCGCTAATGTCGATTTCAGGGATGCCGAACATGATTTCTCCTTGCCTTGAATCTGGTTGAACTTTAGAAAGCGCTAATATACCAAATTTCGACCATTATGCAAGCCATTCAATTTATGGGATATATATTCCATTCAAGAGATTGCTTGATAGTACAAATTCTGCGGATGATTTGCCTGCGCAAAGAAAAACCAGCGTTCGGCGATCAGCCCCGCGTATTGAACGGCAAATGCCAGCAACAACATTCCGGCAGAGTTGACCGACAGGCCCCAGGCAAGAAATGCCAGCGGCAGTGCGAAGGTCAGGGCAATAAACAGCCATTTAACCGAGCGCAACAGGCTTTGCGATTTGCCATGGAAAAACTCGCGCGTATTGAATGATCCACCCATGAAGCCCTGCGATTTTTGCGCGATATTGGTGTGGCGTACGCCGATAGCGCTTTGCAGGGTGGATTTCGGCTTGAGCTTGTGGTTTCTCACCAGCGATGCCAGGCGCGAGAGCAGGGCGAGCAGCGTGATGATGAGCGCCCACTTGCCGTAAAAGCCGGTCAGTTCGGGCGCGGCGATTGCGGCGTAGCCGGTGGCCAGGGCGAAGCCGGAGGCGCCGCCAAGCAGGATGAAGTTGCTTACCGTGAGCGGGGTATGCCATTCCTGCAGGAAGCGCAGGCAGGCGTAGATCATGCCGGTGCTGACGAACAGCGCGAAGCACAGCAGCGTGCCAGCGGCGCCGAACAGCATGATGAGGTCAACTTGCAGGGTCTCGCCCAGGGTAAACAGTGGAATATTCCAGGCGAAATAATGTGCCGCGCCGTAAGCCAGCACGCAGGCCATGAATGCCGGCAGAACGAGCACTTCGCGCGACAGCCAGGAGGTGCGCCACTGGGCGGCGGCGCGCCAGGCGCGTTCGGGATGGCCGAGGTGGAAAAATGATGCGACCAGTCCCGCCACCAGAAATGCCAGCGCGAGCAGGCTGCCCACGGCGTAAAACTGATGGTCTCCCTGCGCGGAAAGTACATTGAAAAGGGCGTAAACCTGGCCGGTGTACAAGGCCAGGAATAATCCCTGGCCGACACCGATCAGGGTGGTGAGGAAAATTACGGAAAAGGCAGGATGCACGGTCTAAAACTCCATTTTTTCAATTATTCCAAAACGACTATTTAACCACGGGGCACACGGGGCACACGGGGAAGGCAAGAACTTGAGGCTTCAATTCATTTGCCCAAATGTGCCAGACAGAAATACATACATTCATTAATTTTCCCCGTGCCCCCCCGTGGTTAATTTGGTTTTTTACCACGAAGTCACATCGTCCAGCGAAGGCTCGCTCTTGTCTGGCTTGGGCAGCAGACGTTCCTTCTTGAGCGGATTGTCGGCGCGGACCAGTTCGTCGTCGTGGATGCGCAGCTGCGTCTTGCGCCGCGGCAGATAGTGGTTGGACGGCTTGGTTCCCCATTCCGGCATGAGCTGGTAGCCGCTGTTTTCGCGGATCGCCACCGACACCGCTGACTCCGGATCATGCACGTCGCCGAAGAGACGCGCGCTGGTCGGGCAGGCAAGCACGCAGGCGGGCTTGCGTTCCTTTTCCGGCAATCCCATGTCGTAGATGCGGTCCACGCACAAGGTGCATTTTTTCATCACCTTCTGCTTCTCGTCGATCTCGCGCACGCCGTACGGACATGCCCAGGAGCAATACTTGCAGCCGATGCACTTGTCGTAATCCACCAGCACGATGCCGTCTTCCTTGCGCTTGTAGGAAGCGCCGGTGGGGCACACCGGCACGCACGGCGGATCCTCGCAGTGCAGGCAGGATTTGGGGAAATGCACCGTTTCGGTATTGGGGAAGCTTCCAATTTCAAAGGTCTGTACCCGGTTGAAGAAAGTGCCGGTGGGTTCGGCGCCATAGGGGTTGAAATCGGACAGCGGCCCGGCCATGCCGGAGGTGTTCCATTCCTTGCAGTTGGTGACGCAGGCATGACAGCCAACGCACACGTTGAGGTCGATAACGAGGGCAAGCTGGCTCATTTCCAGTCTCCTTTCCCGGCAAAGAAGGCAAACCAGTCCGGCCTTTTTTGCGCCATTCCCGGCGCCGGCTTGAGCGGCTCGAATTGCGGCGAGGTTTGTTGCGGCTCTTCCGCGCCCGCCGGGTAAATGCGCACCCGCACGTCGAACCAGCCGGCCTGCCCGGTAATCGGGTCGGAGTTGGAAAGATGGGCGCCGGCGTCGTGGGCCGGCAACTCCTCGCTGATCAGGTGGTTGAGCAGGAAGCCTTTTTGCGACTCGTTGGCGTCCGCATCCAGCCCCCATGCCCCGGCGGCTTTGCCGATGGCGTTCCAGGTCCATACCGTGCCCGGTTCCACCGCCTCGGAGTAGCGGCACATGCAGCGCACCTTGCCGTGCATGGATTCGGCCCACATCCAGCCGCCGTCATTGATGCCTTGCGCGGCAGCGGTTTTCGGATTGACGAAGAGGTAATTGTGGGCATGAATCTGGCGCAGCCAGGCGTTCTGCGAGTCCCACGAGTGGTACATCGCCATTGGCCGCTGGGTGATGGCGTTGAGCGGGTACTTGTGGGTATCGGTGAGCTGGGATTCGAGCGTTTCGTAATAGAACGGCAGCGGATCGAAATAGGTTTCGATGCGTTTTTTCAGGTGTTGCGGCGGTTGACGCCCCTCCGTCCTGCCTTGGGCGGCAAGGCGGAATTTCTGCAGCACTTCCGAATAGATATGGATCGAGATTGGCTCGGCGTAGCGCGTGATGCGGTTACGCTGCGCCCATTCCAGGTAGCCCTGGTTCCAGTTGCGCATGTACTGGTAGGAACGCGGCAGTTCGTGGTGGAAGAAGCCGCCGTTCTGGGCGTACATTTCCCACTGGCGCGGATTGGGCTCGCCACGCATGTTTTTTTCGCCACCCTTGCCGCGCCAGCCGGCGAGGAAGCCGATGCCGGAGCCGGGCTCGGTTTCGTGGTTGACGATGAAGTCCGGGTAGTCGCGATACTTGCGGGAGCCATCTTTCTGGGTAAAGGCCGGCAGCTTCAGGCGCGCGCCCAGCTCGATCAGCACTTCCTGGAACGGCTTGCATTCGCCCTTGGGTGGCACGATCGGGATACGCACCGCGTCCACCGGGCCGTCAAACTCGGAAATCGGCCGGTCGAGGATGGACATCACGTCATGGCGCTCCAGGTAGGAGGTGTCCGGCAACACCAGGTCGGCGAAGGCGGTCGTTTCCGAGTGGAAGGCGTCGCACACCACCAGGAAGGGAATCTTGTACTCGCCGTCCTCGCGCTTGTCGTTGAGCATGTCGCGCACCGAGACGGTGTTCATGGTCGAATTCCACGCCATGTTGGACATGAAAATCAGCAGCGTGTCGATGGTGTAGGGGTCGCCACGCCAGGCATTGGTGATGACGTTGTGCATCAGGCCGTGCACCGCCAGCGGATGCTCCCAGGAAAATGCCTTGTCGATGCGCACCGGGGCGCCGTTTTCGTCCACGAACAGATCGTCCGGTTCGGCCGGCCAGCCCAGCGCCATGCCATCGAGCGGCGTATTCGGGCGCACGCCTTCCGGTCCCTTGGGGGTCTTGGCGCAGGGCGGGATGGGGCGCGGGAACGGCACTTTGTGGCGGAAGCCGCCGGGGCGGTCGATGGTGCCCAAGAGCGACATCAGGATGGCCAGCGAACGGATGGTCTGAAAGCCGTTGGAATGCGCTGCCATGCCTCGCATGGCGTGGAAGGCGACGGGATTGCCGGTGACGGTTTCGTGTTCCTTGCCCCAGGTGTCGGTCCAGGCGATGGGCAACTCGATGCGCTGGTCGCGCGCGGTGACGCCCATTTCGTGCGCCAGGCGGCGGATGGTGGCAGCGGGGATGCCGGTAATCCCTTCCGCCCATTCCGGGGTGTAGTCCTCGACCCGTTCCTGCAGCAACTGGAACGCGGGCTTGAGCAGCGTGCCATCCTTGAGCTTGAATTCGCCCAGCAAAAAGGGATCCGCACCGGGAGCATGAGTCACCACCGCCTTGTTGCTATTGCGATCCCACCACAGCTTGTTCTGCGGGTCGAAGCAGCCCTCTTCCTCGGGCACTTCGGTGCGCACGAACATGCCGAATTCGCTGCTGGCCTCGTCGAGATTCACCAGTTCCGCCGCGTTCGAATACTGCACCAAAAAATCGCGGTCGTACAAGCCCTGGCGAATGATTTCGTGGTTCAGCGCCAGCAGCAGCGCGCCGTCGGTGCCCGGCTTGATCGGCACCCATTCGTCGGCGATGGCCGAATAGCCTGTGCGCACCGGGTTGATCGAGATGAAGCGGCCGCCGTTGCGCTTGAATTTGGCCAAGGCGATTTTCATCGGGTTGGAATGGTGGTCCTCGGCGGTGCCGATCATCACGAACAGCTTGGCGCGGTCGAGGTCGGGGCCGCCGAACTCCCAGAACGAGCCGCCGATGGTGTAGATCATGCCGGCCGCCATGTTGACCGAGCAAAAGCCACCGTGGGCGGCATAGTTTGGGGTGCCGAACTGCTTGGCGAAGAGGCCGGTCAAGGCTTGCATCTGGTCGCGCCCGGTAAAGAGCGCGAATTGCTTCGGATCGGTAGCGCGGATATGCGCCAGCCGCTCTTCCAGCATGGCAAAGGCCTCATCCCAGGAAATCGCCTCGAACTCGCCCGCGCCACGCTCGCTGCCCGGCTTGCGGCGCAGCGGCTGGGTCAGGCGCGCGGGGGAATATTGCTTCATGATCCCGGATGAACCCTTGGCGCAGATCACGCCCTGGTTGAGCGGATGGTCGGGGTTGCCCTGGATGTAACGTATCTCGCCGTTTTTCAGTGTGACGCGGATACCGCAACGGCAGGCGCACATGTAACAGGTGGTGTTCTTGACTTCCTGCTTGTCGTGGTTCTCGAACTGCACTTGAGCGTTCATTAAGGGCCTTTAATCAGTAGGTTTTAGTGAGTCCAGAGCGGTTGGACTCATAGCTGCTACGGTGTTTAGACGGTAGTTTCGTCTATTAATAAAACAGGGTTTTCTAATGTACCAAAGCAAATTCATTCCCTTGCCGGTTACAGCTGCCGGGCGCAGTCTCTTCCATCATTTCAGGGAAACCAGGCGGGTTGAGTTTGATTATGCCTCCATGGCAGAGCCACGGGGTAGGCAGAAAGGGCATGGCACAGTCCTGCTAAGTCGTGAGAATTTATCAAGAAAACCAGTATATGCTCAACCGGATTTTTTTGATTAGTCAATAAATAGACCTGATCTAAATTGTCGGGTACTTGATTCAGCGTTGACACAAAGGGCCGTCAGACGGGTTTTCCACGCTGCGGGCAATGGCATTGACCAGTTCCTGTATTTCCTCGAGCGTAAAGGCAGCGAGCAGCCGGTTGGCCAGAGCGGGTTCAAGTTTTATCATGCAGGCGCTCCCATCGGAGAGCGTGACGCGAACGCCGGCAGCCTGATGGGTTGCCTTGCCATCGGCTGCATCTGTCCGGTCTGCCTGTTCCTCCATCAGCGCATCATAATAGGTATCCAGTTCATCGGAAACCATCTCGTTTATGTCTTCAGGCGTGGCAGCCAACAGCCCCATATCATCCGCGGGCAGAGTGCAGTCGACGCCATGCGAGCGTGCATAAGTGACAAAACGCTGGCGTAGTTCCTCATCAAAAAAAATGTATTCAAACATGGTGTCAGGGCCGTGAGTGGTGAGGAGTGTGCCCACAGGGGGCGTCACCGGTGGAAGAGGAGTAAAGCCGGGTCAGTGCCATGTGTTTTACGCTCCTGTACGGATCCAGTGGCCAGATTTTCCGCCCTGTTTTTCCAGTAGTTGGATGGCGCTTATCTGCATGCCGCGGTCAACGGCCTTGCACATGTCATAGATAGTCAGCAGACCGACGCTTACCGCGGTCAGTGCTTCCATTTCAACTCCGGTGCGGCCAAGCGTTTCAGCCGTCACCACGCATTCGATCGTGTGGTTGCCTTGGTCGATGTTGAATTCCGCGGCTACCCTGGTGAGTGCCAGCGGATGGCAGAGGGGGATCAGGTCTGCCGTGCGCTTTGAACCCTGGATCGCGGCGATGCGTGCGATGCCGAGGACGTCGCCTTTTTTTGCATTTCCGGCAAGGATGAGTTGTAGTGTTTCTGGTTGCATCTGAATTCGGCCGGAGGCGCGAGCGATGCGCCGGGTTTCGGTTTTGTCCCCTACATCCACCATGTGGGCCTGGCCTTGTGCATCGAAATGGGTGAATTGGCTCACCGTAGCTCCTTGTTGTATGTGAACTTATTAGCTGGAGCAGCTATCATAGCACCATGAAATTGATTTATTTACTGCTGTTTCTGATGTGTTTGCCGCCCCACGCACTGGCAAATGAATTGCCTGATCTGGGTGAATCTTCCCAGGCCGTATTTTCTTCGCGACAGGAACGCCGTATCGGTGAATCCATCATGACGGACATCCGTGGCAGCCGCGACCTGGTGAGCGATGCCGAGGTGACGGATTATCTCAATGCCTTGGGCGCGAGGCTGGTGGCCAACAGTCAGGAGTCAGCCGGTAGCTTTGAGTTTTTTGTTATTCGGGACAGCACCCTGAATGCTTTCGCGCTGCCCGGCGGGTTCATCGGTGTCCACACCGGCCTGATTTTATCCGCACAGAGCGAATCGGAGCTGGCCAGCGTGCTGGCGCATGAAATTTCCCATGTTACCCAGAGGCATCTGGCAAGGGTAATCGCGGGGACGCAGAAGAATACGCTGACTTCTCTTGCCGCATTGGCCATCGCCATTCTGGCGGCACGCTCCAATCCCCAGGTGGCGAATGCTGCTGTGGCGACCGCGCAGGCGACGGGTATCCAGAGCCAGCTTGATTACACGCGTGAACACGAGCGCGAGGCTGATCGCATTGGACTTCAGGTTCTGGGCGCATCCGGGTTCGACCCCCGAGCGATGGCTGATTTTTTTGGGCGCATGCAGAAGTATGGCCGCCTGTATGAAAATAATGCGCCGGTATATTTGCGCACCCATCCCCTCACCACCGAGCGTATCGCCGATGTGCAAAACCGGGTCGAGGCCCTGCCTTACCGCCAGGTGCCGGATAGTCAGGCCTTCCGGCTGGTGCGTGCCAAACTGGAGGCTGGAGAAGGTTCTCCCCAGAACGCGGTCAAGGGATTTGAGGCCGCGCTGGCAGAAAAAAAATACAGTAGCGAAGTGGCGCAGCGTTATGGCCTGGCCAGCGCGCTGCTGCGTAGCAAGGACTACAGCCGGGCAGAGCGGGAACTGGCGCTGGCGCGTAAGCTGGCAGATCATCCCATGTTCGAGGTGCTGGCGATGCAGGTCAAGCTTGCAACAAGGCAGCACGGGGCGGCTCTCGATATCTGTCGCAATGGTTTGAAGCGTTTCCCCAACCACCTTGCCCTGATCCAGGGCTGTGCTGAAACCATGCTGCAGACTGGTGCGGCTGCCGAGGCATTGGCTCTGCTGAATGGCGCCATGAAAAGCCGCGATAACGATGCGCGCCTATATATGCTCCAGGCTCAGGCCTATGCTGCCTTGGGTAAAATTGTGCCGCAACACCGCGCGCTGGCAGAGGCGTATGTCTTGCAGGGGAATCTGACTGAAGCGGTCATACAGTTGCAGATCGCCCTTAAAACCCGAGATGGGGATTTCTATCAGCTTTCAATGGCGGAGGCACGCCTGCGCCAGTTGCGTGAGCAGGAAAAGGAAATGCGCAAGCCGTCTCAGCCCTGAGAAGCGGCTAACTCCAGATAACGGAGATGCAGGCGCTTCACCTGCGGACTCAGTGCGGGCCGGGTGCCGTGATTGTCCACGATATCGTCAGCCTGGCGCAGCCGTTCCTGACGGCTGAGCTGATGAGCCATGATGGCGTGAACTTCAGCCTCATCCAGGCCATTGCGCGCCACGACCCGTTCCACCTGTTGTGCTTCGCCGCAGTCCACGACCAGTATCCGTTGGGCGATATCCCGATAGGCTCCGGTTTCCAGTAACAGCGGTACGGCAACCATGGCGTAAGGTGATTGCGTCAGTGCGAGCCGACGTTTGACTTCATCCCGGATCAGGGGGTGGAGAATGGCTTCCAGTTTTTCCTTCGCTTCGGGGGATGAAAAAATTAGATGGCGCAGGCGGGACCGGTCCAGTTCGCCATCAGGCAGCAGAAATTCCGCGCCAAACCCATATGCAATGGCAGCCAGAGCAGGCTCGCCCGCTGCCGTGAGCTGCCGGGCGATTTGGTCGGTGTCCACAATGGAAATTCCCTGTTCGGCAAACAGCTCCGCCACGGCGCTTTTGCCGCAGCCGATACCGCCGGTCAGTCCGATGACCAGCTTAGAGCGCAACGCCGAGATAGGCCTGCGTGATGGCCTGCCCCCAGAACAATGCAATCAGGCCGCCTCCAGCGAGGTAGGGCCCAAAAGGGATGGGGATCTGGCGGCCATGGCCGGCGAACAGGATGAGCGTGATGCCTACCGCCGCCCCTACCAGGGAGGACAACAGAATGGTGAGTGGCAGCACCTGCCAGCCCAGCCAGGCGCCGATGGCGGCCAGCAGCTTGAAATCCCCGAAGCCCATGCCTTCCTTGCCGGTGGTGAGCTTGAACAACCAGTAAACGCACCACAGAATGAGATAACCTGCCACAGCACCAAGCACGGCAGAGGGGAGACTGGTAAAGGTGCCGCCAATATTGACCAGCAGCCCAAGCCACAGCAGCGGCTGGGTAATGCTGTCGGGCAGCAGTTGAGTATCGAAATCGATAAAGGTCAATGCAATCAGTGCCCAGACGAATACCAGCGCAGTCAGCGCTGCGGCGCCAAAACCAAAATGCCAGGCGGCAAAGGCGCTAAGTACGCCTGTTAGCACTTCCACAACGGGATAGCGCGGGCTGATGCGGGTTTTGCACTGGGCGCAGCGGCCGCCGAGCGCCAGGTAGCTCAACACGGGAATATTTTCCAGCGCACGAATCTGATGCCCGCAGGCGGGGCAGGCGGAGCGCGGGACGACCAGGTTGTAGCGCGGGCTGCCTGGCGCTGGAGATACTTGTGCCGGGTCGACGTCGAGCGACGCACACTGCTCGCGCCACTCCTGTTCCATCATCCGGGGCAGTCGATGGATGACGACATTCAGGAAACTGCCCACCATCAGGCCCAGTAGCCCGCATAGAGCAACAAAGGCCACTGGAGTGGTTTGGAGAAGTTGCAGCAGTTCCATCGGGGGCGTTCCGGATTGGGTAGGCAGGTTCCGCCCCCCGAAGGGCGCGAAACCTGTTTTTGACTTAGACCACTTGGCCCAGTTTGAAAATCGGCAGGTACATGGCGATGACCAGGCCGCCAATCAGCGTACCGAGAACGACCATGATTATCGGCTCCATCAGACTGGCAAGGGCCTCAACCGCATCATCCACTTCTGCTTCATAAAAATCGGCCACCTTGCTGAGCATGGAATCAAGCGCGCCGGATTCCTCGCCGATGGATACCATCTGTAGCACCATATTGGGGAACAGGTTGGTGTTTTGCATGGCCACTGTGAGACTGGTGCCAGTGCTGACCTCTCCCTGGACTTTCTTGGTGGCGTTGTAGTAAACGATGTTCCCGGCCGCGCCAGCAACAGAATCCATGGCCTCCACCAGCGGTACGCCAGCTGCAAACATGGTGGCAAGAGTGCGGCTCCAGCGTGCGATGGTGGCTTTTTCGATGACCGGGCCGAATACGGGGACTTTGAGAAACAGCCGGTCCATCACTTCCTGCATCTTGCGCGAGCGTTTCCAGGTGTAAAAAAAGAACCAGAATCCGCCGCCGATACCACCGAAAATCAGGTACCAATAGGCAACGAAAAAGTCGGATACGGCCATCACGAACAAGGTGGGAGCTGGCAAGTCGGCGCCGAAGCTGGTGAAAAGTTCCTTGAATGCAGGCACCACGAAAATCATGATTACCGCAGTAATCACAAATGCCACCACGATGATTGATATCGGATAAAACAGGGCAGCCTTGATCTTGCCCTTGATGGCCTGGATTTTTTCCTTGTAGGTGGCAAGACGATCAAGAATGGTGTCGAGAATACCTGCCTGCTCGCCGGCATTGATCAGGTTGCAGTATAGCGCGTCAAAATACAGCGGATATTTCTTGAATGCCTGGCTCATGCTGCTGCCGGTGGAAATGTCGGACTTGATGTCGAGCAACAGTTTTTGCACCGCAGGATTGCTGTGACCTTTGCCCACGATGTCAAATGACTGCAATAGTGGCACACCGGCTTTCATCATGGTGGAAAGCTGGCGGGTAAAAAGCGTGATGTCCTTGTCGGTAATCTTGCCGCCACGCGTGCGCTGTTTTTTGACCCGCAGGACACTCATGCCCTGGCGGCGTAGTATGGCGTTGACGATGGTTTCGCTTGCCGCCACCATGTCGCCCTTGACTGTCTTGCCCTTCTTGTCCTTGGCTTCCCAGCTGAAGTTGTATTCTTTTACGGCTATTTTTTTTGCGACTGCCATGGGTTGATCCTCATTCGTTGGTCACGGCTTCAATTTCTTCCAGCGAGGTCAGTCCAGCTTTGACCTTGCGCAGTCCGGCCTGGCGCAAATCCTGTACACCCTCGCGGCGCGCCTGATCGGCAATGTCGTGGGCGGTGCCGTTCTTCATGATGAGCCGGCTCATCTCGTCAGTTATCGGCATGACCTGATAAATGCCGACCCGGCCCTTGTAGCCGGAACCCTTGCATCTTTCACAGCCAACATGACCGTAGGGTTGCCAGCTGCCATCCAGATCACCCTCGGCAAAGCCGGCGCGCAGCAAGGCTTCCCGGGGAATATCGATGGGTTTTTTGCAGCTGCACAAGCGGCGTGCCAAACGCTGGGCGGTGATCATGATCACCGACGAGGCGATATTGAAAGGCGCAACACCCATGTTCATCAGCCGCGTCAGGGTGGCGGGTGCATCGTTGGTATGCAGGGTGGATAGTACCATGTGGCCGGTTTGCGCCGCCTTGATGGCGATGTCGGCCGTTTCGAGGTCGCGGATCTCGCCCACCATGATGACATCCGGGTCCTGGCGCAGAAAGGACTTGAGCGCGGCGGCAAAAGTCAGCCCCGCCTTGTCGTTGACGTTCACCTGGTTGACGCCAGGCAGGTTGATTTCGGCCGGGTCCTCTGCTGTTGAGATGTTGACGCCCGGTTTGTTGAGGATGTTGAGGCAGGTATACAGCGAAACCGTTTTGCCGCTACCTGTCGGACCGGTGACCAGTACCATGCCATATGGCCGTTCGACTGCATTGAGCAGAGCTTCTTTCTGGTCTGGGTCATAGCCAAGCGCATCAATCCCCAGGGTGGCGCTGGAAGGGTCGAGAATACGCATTACGATCTTCTCGCCATACAGCGTGGGCAGGCTGCTGACGCGGAAGTCGATGGCGCGGTTCTTGGATAGTACCAGCTTCATCCGCCCGTCCTGAGGGACGCGCTTTTCGGCGATATCCAGTTTGGAAATCACCTTGATGCGAGAAGAAATCTTGTCCTTGATGGCGAGAGGGGGTTGAGCCACCTCGAACAGTATGCCGTCAGTGCGATAGCGAATGCGGTAAAACTTCTCATAGGGCTCGAAGTGAATATCGGATGCGCCACCATTGATTGCATCCATGAGAATTTTCTGGAGGTATTTGACTACCGGAGCATCGTCGATTTCCGCGCTGGCGTTTTCGTCCTGTTTTGCCAGCGTCTCGTCATCGGTGAATTCGAGATCGCCGATATCCTCGACATCCAGGCTTTTCATCGAGGTGTCACTGGATTCGACTATTTTTTCGATCAGCTTGCCAAGTTTGTTGTCTTCAACCACCACCTGTTCGACAGTGTGGTTGGTTTGAAAGCGGACATCATTGAGCGTTTGAAGATTAGTGGGGTCGGATGTGGCGATAAAGAGGTGGGAGCCGCGCTGGTACAGGGCAATAATTCGCCGGCTTTGCACAATAGAGGCGTCAAGCACGCCTTTGGGCAGATGCTCGGCATCAACCATACTCAGGTCGAGCAACGGGAAGCCAAAATTTTTCGAAGCAAATTCGGCTACTTGTAGTGCGTTTAACTTGTTGCTTTGAATCAGCTGGCTTACAAAACTGGTTTTGGCTGCTGCGGCTTGTGTCTGGATTGCGTCGGCATCGGCGTCAAGCAGCAGGCCCTCTTGAACCAGGGCGCGAGCCAGACCGCTTAATCCAGTTGGAACCGTCGCTGCGACCATCTTAAGTTTTCTGCCTAGTATGTAGAATGATTTTCAAATGATGCCCCCTGCATGTTTTTTTGTAAAGGCGGGAGGCGCTATTGCTCAGCCATGGCGGCAGGGGGGAAGATTCTGACCCCTTTTACCGAACGGTCCTGAGTTTGCATGATTTCCAGGGGAACGCCAGCAATTTTCAGGCTAATGCCGGCCTCGGGAATGTCTTCCAGATGTTCGAGGATCAGGCCATTCAGGGTTTTGGGTCCGTCGAGTGGAAATTGCAGGCCGAGTTTGCGATTCAGATTGCGCAACAGGCTGCTTCCGTCCACCAGCCAGCTTCCGTCCTCCTGGCGGCGATAGGTGCCGCCCTGCGCTGGGGCATGGGTGGTGAATTCGCCAACGATTTCTTCCAGTATGTCTTCGAGGCTGACCAGCCCAAGCAGTTCGCCATATTCGTCCACTACCATGCCGATGCGGCGCTGATTTTCCTGGAAATGCTGTAATTGGGAAAACAGCGCAGTGCTGGCGGGGATGAAATAGGGCTCGCGCATAATGTCGCGCAGCGCGTCGGCGTCAAGTTCTCCGCTCTGGGTCTGGTGCAGCACCTTGCGTGCATGGACCAGGCCGATAATATTGTCCAGTTGTCCCTGGTAAACCGGGATGCGGGTGTGGTGGCTGGTGGAAAGCTGGCGGCGAATTTCTTCCGCGGGCGCGTCGATATCGATGGCTTCGATCTGGTTGCGTGGTGTCATGACGTCATCCACGGTGATGTTTTCCAGCTCGAACAGGTTGATCAGGATACTCTGGTGCTTTTGCGGGATGTAGTGCCCGGCCTCTAGCACCAGTGTGCGCAACTCTTCCAGGCTCAAGCTGCTGGCTGTTGCCGATCCCGGCTTCAGGCGCAGTGCCCACAATAGCGCCTGGACGAACAGGTTGACAAACCAGATGACGGGATAAAACAGTTTCAGCAGGGGCGCCAGGATGAAACTCAGAGGCAGGGCGATCCGTTCCGGGTAGGCGGCGCCCATGACCTTGGGGGTGATTTCGCTGAATACCAGGATGGCGAAAGTGACTGCCAGGGTGCTGATGGACAGGGCGAGCTCTCCCTCGCCGACCAGGCGGACGGTGATGATGGTGACCAGGGTTGCCGATGCGGCGTTGATGAGATTGTTGCCCAGCAGGATCACACCGAGCAGCTTGTCGGTCCGGGCCAGCAGTTGAGTGGTGAGCTTGGCGCCGCGGTGGCCGGACTGGGCAAGATGTTTCAGCCGGTAACGGTTAAGCGCCATCATGCTGGTTTCGGAGATGGAGAAAAACCCCGAGAGAATCAACAGAATGATGAGTACGCCTAGCAGTACGCTGATGGGAGTGTCGTCCAAGCGACGGAATCCTTATGCGAGGGATAACCGGCGGTGTTGAGCGGTTTTGACCATTATTTCAACGGCCAAGAACGATTTCAAGCACGAATTTGCTGCCGATATAGGCCAGTAACAGCGCCATGAATCCGCTCAGCGTCAAGCGTATGGCCGTGCGTCCGCGCCAGCCATAGCGCAGGCGCCCACCCAGCAGAGCGGCAAAGATGCCCCAGGAAATCAGTGCAAATACGGTTTTGTGGCTGAGTTGCAGTGCCTTGCCAAATAGTTCCTCCGAAAACAGCATGCCGCTCATCAGGGTCAGGGTGAGCAGGGTGAAACCTGCCCACAGGATGCGGAATAGCAGGTGTTCCATGGTAAGTAACGGGGGGAGCCTCTGTAGCAGGGTTGAAAGCGGTCTGGAGTGGAGATGCCGTTCGAATGCCGCCATCAGAAGCGCATGCATGGCTGCGATGGTAAACAGGCTGTAGGCAAGGGTGGCAATGAACAAATGAATCTTGAAAAGGGTTTGCTCGGCATGCAGCAGGGTATGTGTGGCGGGAAGGAGCAAGGGGGCGGCTATGCTGAGCGCGGCGAATGGGAGGACAAACCCCTGCAGGCATCCCAGATTGTTGCGCAGGCTGCCCAGCCAGTACACCAGTACCGTAAGCCAGGCGATGGCGGAGATGGCGTGCCCAACACCAAGCTTGATTCCGTCTGGTTGGATGATAAATTGCAGCAACAGCCATGCATGGAGCAGCAGCGGCAGCAGAATGGCTGGTTTTTCCCACGCATGGGGCGTTGTGGTGGTGTTTTTCCCAAGCCAGAGCGCGCGCCAGAAATAGGCTCCGAGTCCGGCATAGAGGAGTGCGGTCAGGAAAAGAGGTGATAAATCCGGCATGGTTTAGGATAAAATTCAGATTGTCCGATTCTACACCATTAAAAAGGGTGTAGGGGTGAGGCGGGAGGGGTGAGGCGCAAAACCGGGTCCGGTGCGTGTCTTTGCTTTTTCGCCTCACCCCTCACCCCTAACGCCTCACCTCAGTTAGGGACACACATGTTCGATAACCTTTCACAACGCCTTTCCGGCGTCATCAAAAATCTGCGTGGTCAGGCGCGCCTGACTGAAGCCAATATCCAGGATGCCTTGCGTGAAGTGCGCATGGCTTTGCTGGAAGCCGACGTGGCACTGCCGGTGGTCAAGGATTTCATTTCCCAGGTCAGGGAGCGCGCGCTCGGCCAGGAGGTGCTGTCCAGCCTGACGCCGGGGCAGGCGGTGGTGCAGGTCGTTTACGAAGAACTGACTCGCCTCATGGGTGAACACAATGCCACGCTCGATCTGGCCGCGCGCCCACCCGCGGTGATTTTGCTGGCGGGTCTGCAGGGTGCGGGCAAAACCACTACTGCCGGCAAGTTGGCGAAGTTTTTGCGTGAACAGATGAAAAAGAAAGTGCTGCTGACCAGTTGCGACGTTTATCGTCCAGCCGCGATCGAACAGCTAAAAACATTGGCGCAGCAACTTGATACGGACTTCTTCCCGTCTCAGATCGGGCAGCAGCCAGAACAGATTGCCTTGTCTGCCGTGGATTTTGCACGCAAGCATTTTCATGATGTCGTGATCGTCGATACCGCCGGCCGCCTGGCGATAGATGAAGTCATGATGGATGAGATCAAGCGTCTGCACTCGGCGCTTGATCCGGTCGAGACACTTTTTGTGGTCGATGCGATGCAGGGCCAGGACGCGGTGAACACTGCCCGCGCCTTCAGCGATGCGCTACCGCTTACGGGTGTGATTTTGACCAAGCTGGATGGCGATGCGCGCGGTGGTGCGGCGCTGTCGGTGCGGCATGTCACCGGCAAGCCAATCAAGTTTGTCGGCGTGGGTGAGAAATCGGCTGGACTGGAAGCATTCTATCCGGACCGTATGGCTTCCCGCGTGCTGGGCATGGGTGACGTGTTGTCGCTGATCGAGGATGCGCAGCGTGGCGTGGATCAGGAAGAAGCGCAAAAGCTGGCAAAGAAGCTCAAGTCCGGCAAGAGTTTTGATCTCGAAGACTTCAAGCAACAGATGCAGCAAATGAAAAAAATGGGCGGCATGGCTGCCTTGATGGACAAGCTGCCCGGCCAGATGGGGCAGATGGCCGGTGACGCCCAGGTCAACGACAAGATGGTCAACCGCCTCGAAGGCATCATCAATTCCATGACCCCGCAGGAGCGCCGCAAGCCGGAGCTTATCAAGGCTGCGCGCAAACGGCGCATTGCAGCGGGGGCAGGGGTTCAGGTGCAGGATGTGAACCGTCTGCTGAGCCAGTTCGAGCAAACCCAGAAAATGATGAAAATGTTTTCCAAGGGGGGCGGCATGGCGAAAATGATGCGCGGCATGAAAGGCATGCTGCCCGGAATGCGATAACGCTCTTGCAATACTGCACTGGAATGTCGTAAAATCGCGCTCTTTTTCAAGAATTTAAGTAGGCTGAAACTATGGTAATCATTCGACTCGCCCGCGGTGGCGCCAAAAAGCGTCCGTTCTATAACCTGGTGGTGGCTGATTCTCGCGAGCGTCGCGACGGTCGCTTCATCGAGCGCGTGGGTTTCTTTAACCCGCTTGCACCTGAAGGTCAGGAAGCGATGCGCATCAATTCCGAGCGCGTGGCTTATTGGCAAAGCAAGGGTGCCCAGTTGAGCGACGCAGTGGCAAAACTGGTCAAGCGCGCAGGTGCTGTAGCAGCCTAAGCAACAGGTGTCGCAGCAGCCTGACCAACTGGTTGTCATGGGGCACATCGGTGTCCCGTTCGGCGTACGTGGCTGGGTTAAAATTTACGCGCATACCGAATCCAGTGACGGCCTGCTCGACTACCCCTCATGGTGGATGGGCAAGAATGGCCAGTGGTGTGAGGTCAGGGTGCTGGATTCCGAGGTGCACAGCAAATCGCTAGTGGTGCACCTGGCGGGTTGCGATGACCGGGAAGCGGCAGCCGCATTGCGCGGCAGTGAAATTGCGGTACCTCGCAGCGCGCTGCCCGAGCCGGCGGTGAACGAATATTACTGGTCTGACCTGATCGGGCTGAGCGTGCTCAATGCCGAGAAGCAGGTGCTGGGTAAAGTCAGCGAACTGCTGGAAACCGGCGCCAATGATGTGCTGGTAGTACAGGGCGAACGGGAAATATTGATTCCCTTCGTTCCTCAGGTGATACAGGAAGTGGATCTGGCTGCCGGCACGATCCGGGTGGATTGGGGCCTGGATTGGTGATCCCCTACCAGTTCGACGTTGTTACCCTGTTTCCACAGATGTTCGAAGCCGTTACCGAGAGCGGCATCACGCGGCGGGCGCAAGAGCAATCAAGCTACCAGTTGCGGCTGTGGAATCCACGTGATTTCACCAGCAATAATTATCGCACGGTGGATGACCGGCCCTATGGCGGCGGCCCCGGCATGGTGATGCTGGCAGAGCCGCTGGAAAAGGCTATCGTGGCAGCGCGGCAGGCGCAAAGCGCGGCGGGTGCGGAGAAACCCCGCGTGGTTTATCTCTCTCCGCAGGGAAGATTGCTTGATCATGCCGGGGTGATGGGCCTGGTAGCCACAGGCGGTCTGATTTTACTCGCCGGGCGTTACGAGGGGGTGGATGAACGCCTCTTACAGCATCAGGTGGATGAAGAGATTTCCATCGGTGACTATGTGCTTTCTGGGGGGGAACTCCCGGCCATGGTGCTGATGGATTGCATTATCCGGCAATTGCCGGGGGTGCTGGGCGATGCGGAATCGGCCGAGCAGGATTCGTTTGTGAATGGCTTGCTGGATTTTCCGCACTATACCCGGCCCGAGGTTTATCAGGGCGAGCGTGTCCCGGAGGTGTTGATGTCCGGGAACCACGCCCTGATACAGAAGTGGCGGCTGAAACAGGCGCTTGGACGCACCTGGCAACGCCGCCCAGATTTGCTGGCAAAACGCCAGCTGACCAAAGAGGAGTCTCGGCTGCTGACTGAGTATCAGCAGGAACAAGACGCCGTAAAATAAAAGGAAGCAAACATGAATCTGATCGAACAACTGGAACAGGAAGAAATCGCCCGTCTGGGTAAAACCATTCCTGCTTTTGCGCCTGGCGACACCGTCGTGGTGCAGGTCAAAGTGAAGGAAGGGACTCGTGAGCGTTTGCAGGCTTACGAAGGCGTGGTGATTGGCAAACGTAACCGTGGCCTGAATTCCTCCTTCATCGTGCGCAAGATTTCCTCGGGCGAAGGTGTGGAGCGTACTTTCCAGACCCATTCCCCGCTGGTGGCAAGCATCGAAGTGAAGCGTCGCGGTGACGTGCGCCGCGCCAAGCTGTACTACCTGCGCGACCGCTCCGGCAAGTCTGCGCGTATCAAGGAAAAACTGCCTAACCGCAAGTAAGCGGCAGCAGAGTAATTTCCCCGCTGGTTTTTCTGCTGCCCGGCTCGCTCCGGGTTGCAGGGAGACCACACAAGTTTCCCCGATGCATTTAGAATGGCGCGATGCGCTATTGGTTTTATCCCCTCTTTTTTTTCGTTCCAGGCACTTCATTATTCACGCAGATTTCAGCACTAAAATCTGAGGCTGTTGCTCGCCCGATGCAAAGAGAAGTGACGCCATATGCATGGCTGTGGGAGCGGTTTTCTTGAAAGCCTACCAGGCTCGAATCGCCTTGCCTTTCGGCATTCTGGGCATCGTCACCGAGGACGAGTATCTGACAGAAATCGATTTTCTGCCCGACGAGACACTTATTCTCCCCGCGCAAACACCCCTGGCACGGAAGGTCTGCGCCCAGTTGCAGGCCTATGTTGCCGACCCTGATTTCCGCTTCGAACTTCCGCTTCAACCGCATGGCACGCCCTATCAAAACAGGGTGTGGCAGGCGCTGCTGGAAATTCCCTCCGGCAAGGCCGAAAGTTATGGCGCACTGGCAAAACATCTCGGCTCCGCGCCGCGCGCAGTCGGTCAGGCCTGCGGCGCCAATCCCATCCCTGTGATTATCCCCTGCCACCGCGTGCTGGCCAAAGCGGGCCTGGGCGGCTTCATGAATCACGCAGACGGCAGCCCGCTGCGGATCAAACGCTGGTTGCTGGAGCACGAGCATGTCCTTAGACCTGCTGGATGAGTTTTGTGACGCGCTGTGGCTCGAAGAGGGGCTGGCGCGCAATACGCTGGAGAGTTACCGCCGCGATCTCAGCCAGTTTGCCGCCTGGCTTGAACGAGAGCGCCACCGCGAGTTGCTCGCGGCGGGCCAGGCGGATATGCTCGCCTATCTTTCGCACCGCTTCGCTGCGCACGTCAAGGCGACGACGAGTGGCCGTCTGCTTTCCAGCCTGCGTCGTTTTTATCGCTACCAATTGCGTCAGGGTAAAATCATGATTGATCCTACGCTGCAGATTGAAATGCCCAAGTTGCCCCGTGCTTTGCCAAAATCACTGAGCGAAGCAGACGTGGAAGCCCTGCTGAATGCACCCAATGTTGATCAGTCGTTGGGACTGCGCGACCGTGCCATGTTGGAGACCCTTTATGCTACCGGGTTGCGCGTGTCGGAATTGGTGTCATTGCCGCTACAGGGACTCAGCCTGGAAATGGGGGTGGTACGGGTGATGGGGAAGGGTTCCAAGGAACGCCTGGTGCCGCTGGGCGCCGAAGCGGTAGACTGGTTGCAGCGATATCTGCTGGAAGCGCGCCCTGACCTGCTGGCGGGCAAGCCGGATACGGCTGTATTCGTGACCCAGCGAGGTGGCGCCATGACACGACAGGCATTCTGGTATCTCATCAAACGCTACGCGGCTCAGGCGGGTTTGGCGGCAGCCCTCTCGCCCCATACTTTGCGCCATGCTTTTGCTACCCACCTGCTCAACCACGGCGCAGATTTGAGAGTGGTGCAGATGCTACTGGGGCACTCGGATATTTCCACAACCCAGATTTACACTCATGTGGCGCGGGAGCGGCTGAAGCGCCTGCATGCAATACACCATCCCCGCGGGTAATGCCTGGCAACAGGGCATGAAGGCCTCCGGTTTGGCGGTTTTTCGGCCTTTCTAAACAGATTTCGTGGTGTGGGCTAGTTCAGGACTTTCTCAGATGTAAGACTTCATCGACTTGCGTCTGCCAGGTTTTTTCTTCTGGATCACCACGCCCTTGACGGCTTCCGGACCGGATATCTGTTCGGTGGGGTAGAGGTCGTTAAGCGCACTCAGATACCATTTTTCGTCGCGGATCAGCAACTGGCGAAAAGTGTATTCGTCCTTGTGGAAGGCGACCACGAATGAGCCATCGGTCGCCAGTCCCTCCGGTTCGACGACAATGATGTCGCCATCCTCGAATTCGGGCAGCATGCTATCGCCCAGCACCATCAGGGCGTAGGGTTCGCCGCTTGAACAGGCGCTGGCCGCCTCATCTTCAAGCGCGTTATGGATTGGGATGGTTTTTCTGGTCTGCATATTCCGGGAATCCTGGATCAATGGCGCGATGCTAAACTGTCGCAAAATTTTATCGCCATATAATGGTGGCCATTTCAGTGTATTGCAAGCCTTGCCATGTTGATTGACACCCATTGCCATCTTGATGCCGCCGAGTTCAACCCGGATCGTGATCGGGTGGTTGCCGCTGCGCGCGCGGCAGGCGTCGGGATCCAGATTGTGCCCGCTGTTGAAAAGGATAATTTCGCAGCGGTGCTGGATTGCTGCAGGCGCTATCCAGGGTGCTATCCGGCGCTGGGTATTCATCCCATGTATGTCGATCATGCGCAGTCAGGCGACCTCGATGTATTACGCGCCACTGTGGCAAATGAACGGCCGGTGGCGATCGGTGAAATCGGTCTTGATTTCTTTGTCCCTGATTATGATCAGGAAATGCAGGAATTCTATTTTGTCGAGCAACTGAAGATCGCACGGGATGCCGAGTTGCCCGTGTTGCTACATATCCGCCGTGCTCAGGACCAAGTGCTCAAGCATCTGCGCAGGGTGCGAGTCTGCGGCGGTATTGCCCACGCCTTCAACGGTAGCCGGCAGCAGGCGGGGGAATTCATCAAGCTGGGCTTCAGGCTGGGTTTTGGCGGCGCAATGACTTATCCGCGCGCCACCCGTCTGCGGGAACTGGCTGCGACCTTGCCGCTGGAAGCCATCGTGCTGGAAACCGATGCGCCGGATATGGCGCCGGCCTGGATTGGCAAGGGGCGCAACAGCTCCGAAACCTTGCCGCAAATCGCGCGGACTCTGGCGGAGCTGCGCGGTGTCCCGTTTGAAGAGGTGGTCCGGGCAACTGGCGCCAATGCTCGTGCCGTGGTGAAGGGGCTGACATGAGCGTGGTCAGGAAGATGGCGCTGCTCTCGATTGTGGCGGCGATTGTGACTTTGGGGCTCAAGTTTGGTGCGTGGTTCCTTACCGGCTCGGTGAGCCTGTTTTCCGATGCGGTCGAGTCCGTGGTCAACCTTGCTGCAGGGCTGATGCTTTTCTGGATGCTGACTATCGCGGCGCGCCCGGCGGATGCCGGACATGCCTATGGTCACGACAAGGCAGAATATTTCTCCAGCGGCGTCGAGGGCGCGCTGATTCTGGTGGCGGCGGTTTCGATCATCTATGCCGCTGTGGAGCGTTTTATTCACCCGGAGCCGCTGACCCACCTTGGCCCGGGGTTGCTGGTTTCCGGGCTGGCCGCGCTGGTGAATTTTGTGGCGGCGCGCATGTTGCTCGAAGTGGCGCGGGAAAAGGACAGCATAGCCCTGGAGGCGGACGCCCGGCATCTGCTCACCGATGTCTGGACCTCTGCCGGTGTGCTGGGCGGATTGGTGGTGGTGATGATCGCACCACCTGCGTGGCAGGTGCTTGATCCCATCATGGCAGTGGTGGTGGGTGCCAATATCGTGATGACCGGGGTGAAATTGCTGCGCCGCTCTCTGGATGGCCTGATGGATGCCGCCTTGCCGGAGCAGGAAACGCGCTTTATCGAAGCCTCGATCCGCGCCATGTTGCCATCCGGGGCGTCTTTCCACGACCTGCGCAGCCGCAAGGCCGGGCCGCGGCGCTTTATCGAACTCCATTTGCTGGTGCCCGGTGAGATCAGCGTGCGGGCATCCCACGACTTGTGCGACCGCATTGAAGAAGAAATTGCGCGTGAACTGGCGCAAGCTTCGGTCATTATTCATGTTGAACCCACTGAAACCCATTCCGGAGATAATTCATGAACGGCCTGTTGCCTCAATTCGAGCGTACCCACATCCTGCTGGGAGATGCCGGCCTGGCCAAGCTTGCCCAGAAGCATGTTTTTGTCGCGGGGCTGGGCGGCGTCGGCTCCTACTGTGCCGAAGCGCTGGCGCGTGCCGGTGTGGGGCACCTGACGCTGCTTGATCATGATGTGGTGGCCACCAGCAATATCAACCGCCAGCTGCTGGCGCTGCTTTCTACCGTCGGCCAGCCCAAGGCCGAATTGATGCGGGCGCGCATCATGGATATTAATCCCGAATGCCGGCTGGAAATACTGCGCACTTTCCTGAATAGCGAGAATGTCAACGAACTAGTGCCGGATTGCGATTATGTCGTGGATGCGATCGACTCCCTCGCATGCAAGGTGGCGCTGGTGGGCGAGAGCGTGAAGCGCGGGCTGCGTGTGGCGTCGAGTATGGGTGCGGGCAACCGGCTCGATCCGGGAAGGGTCAGGATTGACGATATCAGCAAAACAGAAATGTGCCCGCTGGCAAAGCAGATGCGCAAGCGGCTCAGCCGCCACTACGACTTGCGCAAGGGGGTACTGACGGTGTTCTCGGACGAGCAGCCGCGCGCGCCTCTGCCACCGCAACCGGTCGATGGGCCCGGGCGCGCGCGGGCAGTGAACGGCACCATCAGCTACATGCCGCCATTGTTCGGGATGATGCTGGCGGGTGTGGTGGTCAAGGCGCTGCTTGAATCATGAGTGCAACCCGGGAGATTTCGGCTATCGTTCTGGCCGGCGGGCGCGGGCGACGCATGGGCGAGGTGGACAAGGGCCTGCAGTTGCTGCAGGGCAAGCCGCTGGTGAGTTGGGTGGCGGACCGCATTGCGCCACAGGTAAGCGAGGTGCTGATCAGCGCCAACCGCAATCTGGAGCGTTATCGCGAGATGGGATATGCCGTTCTGCCGGACGAAATGCCTGATTATCCGGGGCCGCTGGCCGGGTTGCACCGGGCAATGTCCGAGGTGCACCATCCGCTGTGGTTGAGCGTCCCCTGTGATACGCCGTTTCTTCCCGAGGATCTCGTGCAGCGTTTGCATGCTGCGTTGCTGGCTGACAAGGCTGATCTGGCGGTGGCCGTGGTTGAGGGGCAGATGCAGCCGGCAATTTGTCTCGGTTATACGCATTTGCAAGCTGGGCTGGGGAGTTTTCTTGCCCGTGGCGGGCGCAGGGTGAGCGAGTGGCAGTCGGGCCTGCTTCGGACGGCAGCACTGTTTCATGACCTGCAATCGTTCCGCAATATCAATGCCCAGGCCGATCTGATTGAGGCAGAAACAGTAATGTCTGGTAGTAAATGACTAATATTCCTGAAAAGGATGGAATTGTCCGGTAAAAATTCGGTACAATTACGGCTTTGATTTTTTGGTCTCGTTGAACAGGGATGCGGATATGAGCAAGAAAGAAGTGGATCGCAGTAAACGGCGGTTTCTGATCGCCGCCACCACCGCAGTCGGTGGCGTCGCGGCGGTGGGTGCTGCCGTGCCTTTCGTCATGAGCATGTTGCCAAGTGAACGCGCCAAGGCGGCGGGTGCCCCGGTAGAGGTCGATATCGGCAAGATCGAGCCGGGCATGATGCTGAACGTCGAGTGGCAGGGCAAGCCGGTGTGGGTGGTCAACCGCACCAAGGCCATGCTGGATGCACTCAGCAAGAATGACGCCAAGCTGGTTGATCCCAAGGCGGAAGCGCCTCAGCAGCCGGAATATTGCCAGAACGCCACGCGTTCCATTAAACCCGAGATTCTGGTGGCAGTCGGTATTTGTACCCATCTCGGCTGCTCCCCGACTTACCGTCCGGAAATGGGTCCGGCTGACCTGGGACCGGACTGGGCTGGCGGTTTCTTCTGCCCCTGCCACGGCTCGCGTTTCGACATGGCGGCACGCGTGTTCGCCGGGGCTCCCGCACCTACCAACCTGGTGATTCCGAAGCACAAGTATTTGAGTGACAGCCGTCTTTTGATCGGCGACGACAGCAAGGGAGCCTAAATAAATGAACAGTCTGACTAAAATGGTGGGCTGGATTGACGAGCGTTTCCCTCTGACGTCCAACTGGAAAGCGCACCTTTCCGAGTATTACGCACCGAAAAACTTCAACTTCTGGTATTTCTTCGGCTCTCTGGCAATGCTGGTGCTGGTACTGCAGATCGTGACCGGTATTTTCCTCACCATGCATTACAAGCCTGATGTCAATATGGCTTTTGCTTCGGTGGAATACATCATGCGTGACGTATCCTGGGGCTGGTTGATTCGCTACATGCACTCTACCGGCGCATCGGCGTTCTTTGTCGTGGTGTATCTCCACATGATGCGCGGCCTGATGTACGGTTCCTATCGCAAGCCGCGCGAGCTGATCTGGATCTTCGGCATGCTGATCTACCTGGCGCTGATGGCCGAAGCCTTCATGGGCTACCTGCTGCCTTGGGGCCAGATGTCATTCTGGGGCGCCCAGGTGATTATCAACCTGTTCACGGCCATTCCATTTGTCGGTCCGGACCTTTCTGTATGGATTCGTGGTGACTATGTAATTGGTGATGCGACGCTGAACCGCTTCTTCGCATTCCACGTCATTGCCGTACCGCTGGTACTGGTGGGCCTGGTCGCGGCGCACATCATTGCGCTGCACGAAGTCGGCTCCAACAACCCGGATGGCATCGAGATCAAGAAAAACAAGGATCCCGTAACCCACATCCCGCTGGATGGCATTCCTTTCCACCCGTACTACTCGGTCAAGGATATCGTCGGTGTGGTGGTGTTCCTGATGGTGTTCTCGGCAATTGTATTCTTTGCGCCGGACATGGGCGGTTATTTCCTGGAATACAACAATTTTGTTCCGGCTGACCCGTTCAAGACCCCGGAGCATATTGCACCGGTCTGGTACTTCACGCCCTTCTACGCCATCCTGCGCGCTGTGCCGCCGCTGTTCGGCTCCCAGTTCCCCGGTGTGGTTGCCATGGGCGTGGCGGTAATGATCCTGTTCTTCCTGCCTTGGCTGGACAGGGGCAATGTCAAATCCATCCGCTATCGCGGCACGGTTTACAAGGTTGCGCTGGCCCTGTTCGTCTTCAGTTTTATTGGCCTGGGCGTGCTCGGCGTGCTGCCATCCACCCCGCTCTACACCATCTTTTCCCAGATTCTGAGCCTGGTGTACTTCGCCTTCTTCTTCCTGATGCCTTGGTATACCAAGATTGACAAGACCAAGCCCGTTCCTGAACGGGTGACGGGTTAATGAGTACGCATAGAATGGGGTTCGTTAACATGAATACGATCAAGAAACTATTGCTGCTGGTGCTGGCAGCACCCGCGGTGGCCATGGCAAGCAGTGGCGTTCACCTCGACAAGGCGCCTTATGATTTGAACGATAAGGCATCGTTGCAGCGTGGGGCGAAGACTTTCGTCAACTACTGCCTCAACTGCCACAGTGCTTCCTACATGCGCTATAACCGCCTGAAGGATATCGGTCTGACCGATGACCAGATCAAGGAAAACCTGCTCTTTGCAGCTGAGAAAGTAGGGGAGCCCATGGATGTGGCGATGAGCAAGAAAGACGCAAAAGTGTTTTTTGGCGCCACACCGCCGGATTTGACTGTGATTGCCCGCTCGCGCGGCGCCGACTGGCTCTATACCTATCTGCGCGGTTTCTACCGTGACGATACCCGCCCAACCGGCTGGAATAACACGGTATTCGACAAGGTCGGCATGCCTCACGTGCTGTATGGCATGCAGGGCGAGCAGGTAATGCATGTGGAAAAACAGGGTGAGCATGAAACCAGTCATCTGGTGATGGCCAAGGCCGGCACCATGACTACGCCGGAATATGATGCGGCCACGGCTGACCTGGTCAACTACCTGGTATATATGGGTGAGCCCGCACAGCAGACGCGCATGCGTCTGGGTGTAATCGTGCTTCTGTTCCTCGGTATATTCTTTGTTGTCGCCTACTACCTGAAAAAGGAATTCTGGAAAGATATTCACTAATCATTCCAGAGCAGCATGAAAATTTGTGCGCCGGTGTGCCTGAAAAGCGCTACCGGCGCCATGTCTTTTAAAGCCATAAACTATTAATTCTCCAGAGGTAGCATAAACCTATGATGACCCTCTACTCAGGAACCACCTGCCCCTTCAGTCAGCGCTGCCGCATTGTGCTGTTCGAGAAGGGCATGGATTTCCAGATAATTGACGTTGACCTGCAAAACATGCCAGAAGATCTGGCAGTCATGAACCCCTACAATCAGGTGCCGGTTCTGGTTGAGCGCGATCTGATCCTGCATGAATCGAATATCATTAACGAATATATTGATGAACGCTTTCCGCACCCGCAACTGATGCCCGCCGACCCGGTGATGCGCGCCCGTGCCCGTCTGTTTCTGTACCGCTTTGAGCAGGAACTGTTTGCTCACTTGGGTGCTGTCGTGAACGGCACGCCAAAAGTTGCAGAAAAGGCGCGTGCCACGATTCGTGACAACCTGACCCAGCTGGCGCCGATTTTTGCCAAACAGAAATATATGCTGGGCGAAGAATTCTCCATGCTGGACGTGGCGATTGCTCCGTTGCTGTGGCGCCTCGAGTTTTATGGCATCGAGTTGCCAAAACAAGCGGCTCCAATACTGAAGTACGCTGAAAGGATTTTCTCGCGCCCAGCGTACATTGAAGCAATGACTCCATCTGAAAAGGCCATGCGCAAGTAATTCATGGCTGAACAGGACATCTCGACCAAGCCCTACCTCATCCGCGCCATTTACGAATGGTGTTCGGATAGTGGCTTGACGCCCTATCTGGCTGTTGTCGTGGACGAAAACTGTCGCGTACCGATGGAATTCGTCAAGGAAGGCGAGATCGTGCTCAACATCAGCGCCAGTGCCACACCCAATCTCCTCATCGACAACGAATGGGTGGGTTTCTCCGGGCGTTTCGGAGGCGTGGCACGGGAAATTTCCGTCCCAATCAGTGCCGTTATCGGCATATATTCCAAGGAAAACGGCCAGGGACTCTTTTTTGGCCGCGATGAGGCGCCACCGGATAGCCCCCAAGCCGAGCCCGGGACAGAGCCTCAACCAGAAGCCCCGACCCCAAAGCGTGGCAAGCCTTCATTGAAGGTGGTGAAATAATAAAAACGGATCATTGGGTTTGCTCGGCAAGCCAAGCTCACTTATAATCCACCCCCATTGCCGGATTAGCTCAGTTGGCAGAGCAGCGCACTTGTAATGCGAAGGTCGTCAGTTCGATTCCGACATCCGGCACCAAACAAAAAGGGTTAAGCATTTCTGCTTAACCCTTTTTACATTTGCGGAGCGGTTAACTCAGGTCAGCGGGCGCTTAACTTAGCCAGCGCTTCATCGGCGCTCTGTTCATAACGGGCGCGTTCTTTCATGGCCGCTTTCTCCAGCGCCTGGTTGATTTCCGGATACTTCAGCGCGAGGATGCGCGCGGCCAGCATGGCGGCGTTCTTGCTGCCGTCCACGGCCACGGTGGCGACCGGAACCCCGGGTGGCATCTGTACCGTCGAGAGCAGTGCATCCAGGCCGGATACGACGCCGCCGGAGAGCGGCAGGCCAATGACTGGAAGGCGCGTGTGGCCGGCGATGACGCCTGCCAGGTGGGCGGCCATGCCGGCGCAGCCGATCAGAACCTGCACGCCCTCGCGATGTGCGCGCTCGATGTAGGCGGTGACCTTGTCCGGGGTGCGGTGGGCCGAGGCCACCACGATCTCGCTGGCGATGCCGAGTTCGCTCAGGGTGTCGCGCACCTTGACCACGGTGGGCAGGTCGTTGGGGCTGCCGGTCAGGATGCCGACCAGGATGGGCTGCTTTGCCGCAGCCTTGGGGGATGCCAGGGATTTTCCTGGCGCGCTGGTTTTGGCTATTGCTGATTTCGCAGCCGCTTTTGCGGGCGCTGCTTTAGTGGCGGGCGCCTTTACGGTAGCCGCTTTTGCGGCGGTTTTCTTGATTGCCATGGTTGTGATCTCCCTTGCTTATTTGGTCAGCCGGTCCAGTGCCTCGCGGTATTTCTCACCGGTTCTGGCAGCGACTTCGGCAGGCAGCGCAGGCGCCGGGGGTTTCTTGTTCCAGCCGATGGATTCGAGCCAGTCGCGGACGTACTGCTTGTCGAAACTGGGAGGGTTGGAGCCGGGCTGGTATTGATCTGCCGGCCAGAAGCGCGAGGAATCAGGGGTCAGGGCTTCATCGATGATATACAGCGTGCCGGCCTCATCCAGGCCGAATTCGAATTTGGTGTCGGCGATGATGATTCCCTTGGTGGCCGCGTACTCGGCCGCTTCCCGGTACAGCGAGATGGCGACATCCTGAACTTTTGCCGCGAGAGCCTTGCCGAGCAGCTCCTCTGCCTTGTCGAAACTGATGTTTTCATCATGGGCGCCAATTTCGGCCTTGGTGGACGGGGTGAAAAGCGGCTGAGGCAGTTTGTCCGCTTCGCGCAATCCGGCTGGCAGGGGAATGCTGCACACGCTCTGGCTCTTCTGGTATTCCTTCCAGCCTGAGCCCACCAGGTAGCCGCGTACGATGGCCTCAATGGGTAAGGGCTTGAGTCTTTTTACTACCAGGGCACGCCCGGCAACCTGATTTTTTTCATCCTCCGCGACCACGGATTCCGCAGACACGCCCGTGAGCTGGTTGGGGACAATGTGTTTGAGTTTTTCGAACCAGAAGTTGGAAACGGATGTCAGAACCTCTCCCTTGCCGGGAATGGGCGTGGGCAGTACGACGTCGAAGGCGGACAGGCGGTCGGTGGTGACGATCAGGAGTTTCTCGCCATCCACTTCGTAGATGTCGCGCACCTTGCCGCGATTGAGCAGCTTGAGGCTCTTGATGTCGGTCTGGAACAGGGCATCGCTCATGGAAAATCCTAAAAAAATGTAAAAATCGCAAGCCCGGATTTTACCCCGGAATGGCGGAGCCTGAAACGCAACTTGTCATCCCCTGTTATCTTCTCAGATATGCTTGCCGCAAAATCTCGGGGAAGCGTTCGATCGCGTAGCGCAGCATGGTGCGTGGCATGGCTCGGCCATGCTGATCCAGAAAAGCTTCCAGCCGTTTCTGATCGCGCTTGCCCGCTTCTCTCAGCATCCAGCCGCAGGCCTTGTGCATCAGGTCTTCACGGTCGTTGAGCAGGTGTTCGGCAAGCCGCAGAGTGTCGTCCAAATCACCGTTGCGGATGAAGTGCAGGGTCGCCACCATGGCAATGCGCCGTTCCCACAATCCGGGCGAGCGCGCCAGTTGATACAGCGGCGCACGCTCCTGACCGGCCAGATAGGCGCCAACCACGTGCGGCGCGGAAATATCAACCAGATCCCAGTTGTTGATCCACTGAGTGTTGGCGAGATAGGCCTGGTAGGCGCGCTGACGCTCATGGATGTCGCCCTCGGCAAAATAACGCATCAGAAAAAGCAGCGCCAGCAGACGCTCTTCGTGAAAGCGGGAGTGGAGCAGGTCGATGGCGGTTTGAAGTTCAACCTGCGGGAAATCCTTGGCTACGGCGCGGACCGCCGGCACCTTGATGCCGAGAAACACATCCCCCTCGCCGTACTGGCCCGGCCCGGTCTTGAAAAACCCCTGCATGACACGAGCGGTTTCCGGGCTGGCGAGGCTGCGCAGCCGGGACTGGATTTCGGGCAGAAGTGTGGAGTGCTTCATGCGATGAGCTTCAACAACCCATACCGCTACATCACGCTACTGCAATCTTGAGAATGACCTTGCGAATCTCATCTGTGCTGACCAGCGGCGCGTGCGCATCTTGTGGAAAAAAGAGGCAGAAAGCGCCGGGCGGCGTGGCAATCCAGCTAGCCGGAGCGTCGCGGAAGAACTGGATATCCCTTTCGCTGCTGTAGCCGGAAACCGGGTCATGGCAGTCGCATAGCGGCTTCCAGCCCATTTCATCCGTGCCTTCCAGCACCAGCTGGATATCGATGTATTTGCGGTGGCACTCCAGTTTTGCCTTCTCGCGACTGCGGCCGGCAGAGCTTTCCACAATCGCGAAGAGATCTTCACCCTGGATGGGATAGCGCCCCGGTTCCAGCGCTTTCAGATCGGTATTGCGCAGGAACTCGAAGGCAAGCGGAAACAGGGCATGCAGGGTGACGTAGCGGTCAGCATTGGCGAGGGTGTCGAATATCATGGTGTTGTGCGCCTATTTTGTCAGTGCCATGAAGAGCTCCGGCAGGCGTTCCGGCAGGCGCTGGATGTTGTCCACCACGGTGTACTGTTTGCCAAAAATATCGCTGACGTATTCGTCCGCCTTGGGGTCAAGGTTGATGCAGTAGGCGTAAATACCCTTGGTATCCAGTTCCTTCACGGCTTGCCGTGCGTCTTCGATGAGCACGCGCTCGTCCTTGGTGTCCACGTCGGCGGGCTGGCCGTCGGTAAGGATGAGCATGAGTTTTTTCTCGGCCTTCTGGTTTTCCAGGTAGTGCGCGGCGTGGCGCATGGCCGCGCCCATGCGGGTGGAGTACTGCGCGGTCATCTCCGCCAGGCGTGCCTTTACATCGTCATCCCACTTTTCGCTGTAGCCCTTGACGTGCAGGTAGCGCACGTCGTGGCGGGTGTTGGAGTGGAAGCCGCCGATCGCGAAGGGGTCGCCCAGTTTGTCGATTGCCCAGGCCAGCAGTGAGACCGCTTCCTGACTGAGTTCGAGAATGGTTTGCCCGGTGCCTTCCACTTTTTCGTTGAGAGATTCGGACAGATCGAGCAGCAGCATTACGGCGATGTCGCGACCGCTGGTCTTGTGGCTCATGTTGATGCGCGGGTCGGGGCTGGCCCCGCTCTTGAAGTCGATCAGGGAGCGCAGGGCGATGTCCAGATCCAGTTCACTGCCTTCTTCCTGGTAGCGGATACGTACTTTTTCCTGCGGTTTGAGCAGGTCCAGCATGCGTTTCAGGCGCTTGGCCAGGGCGGCGTTCTTGGCCAGCAGCTTGTCGATATCGGCCGCATTGCCCTTGGGATGCAACGCTTCGTACACGCTTACCCAGTCCGGACGGAAGGTCTGGCTGAGATAGTCCCACTCGGGATAGTGGCGTGGCGGCAAGCCCTTGATCTCTTCGCTTTCATCAACCTTGCGCTGCTGGTCGAAAGCTTCTTCTTCGTCGCCTTCCTCGATGAATTTCCACATCTGGCGATTGTCGTCGCGATAGCTGACTTCGGTGTCCTTGAAGTGAATCTTGGGCAACTGGTCGCTCTGTCGCCGCGCCTTGGCGCCAAAAGAAACGGCCAGGTCGGCCATATCCTGGGTGCTGGAATTTCCAGCTTGCATCAGGGCATGAAAGCGCTGGGCAAAGTCGATAATCAGCGGGTCCTGGTATGGATGCTTGGGGTCGAGGATGGCGCGCGACAGCATGGCCAGGCGATGGCGTATCGCGGATTCCTTCTCCGGGTCGCAGGCGTCTTCCGCCGGAATGGGGTGCAGCCCCATGAAAATGCGGTGCAGCCCCGGGTATTCCTGCATGGCGAGGTACTCTACGCGGGAGTCCTCGAGAAACTCGATCGACATGCGCTGGAAGGGGCTGAAATTGTCGGCAAAAATGGCGGTCGTCCAGCGCTTGTGGCCAATGATATGGGCCAGGGTGGCGCGGTAGCGGTCAATCCCGGCAATGCCGTTCAGGTCATCATGCACATCCGGCAGGCGGATGCCCAGCTTGTCGTAGTAGGGGATGGGCTTGCGCAGTTCGTCGAAACCCAGGGAGTAGGGAATCAGGTAGTCGTGGTGCTCCCACAGCCCGCGCAGATAGAGGTCCAGCTTGCGCTCGTGGTCCACCAGCAGGGTGCCATGGCGCTCGCGCTGCATGACGGCTTTGCTGTCCGCCGATTGCAGGCTGAAGTAATCGATCTGGCGCTCAGGATGGTCGCCGTAATTGCGTATGCCATATTCGACCCAGTTTTTCAGCCCCTGCAGGGAAATCTGGCTAAGCAGGTAGGGCAGCTGGGCGTAAAGCTCGGGCAAGCCGGGGCTGGGGAAGGTGGTGTGGATGCCGTGAATCGACCCGGTGGTGCGATTCATGAAATTCAGCGCCAGGTCCATGTAATCCTGCATCTGTTCCTGCGAATGCAGCCTCCGCGCTGCCGCCGCCAGTGTTTGCAGGAACGGCACAATCGCCTTGCCATTGGGCGACTTGTACATCTTGCGGATGAATTCCATGACGGCAGGCAAGGCAGGTTCGCCCAGTTTTTTTGCAACCGAGGGCCATTCTTCGAGAAAAATCAGCACCGGCTCAACGCCGCGCCCCATCCTGCACAGGAAGCCGGCCGCCTCCAGATAGGCGGTGATGCCATCCCCGGATAACATGGAGAGGGCTTCCGCCATGCAATCGTCGAAGACATCCTTGACCTGGGGGAAGCCGCAGTTGAGCTGCTCGCGGTAGCCCTTCATCAGGGGGTGTTCGTACTCGGTATTTACTTCAGCCATTTTCAATCCTGAAACATCCATTGATTAACCACGGGGAGCACGGGGTACACGGGGAAATAGAGTTAGGCCCCGTGCTCCCCGTGAGCCCCGTGGTTAATTCGTTTTTAATCAGGCAAAGGTTGCGTCGATGGCATGATCCAGCGTGTCGCGGATATCCGCATCGTCGGTGATCGGCCGCACCAGGGCCATGCGGCAGGCATCGCGCGGCTCCACGCCGCCCTTGATGAGGGTGGCGGCGTAAACCAGCAGGCGGGTTGAAATGCCTTCATCCAGGCCGTGGCCCTTGAGGTGGCGGGCGTTGGCGCCGATCTTCACCAGTTTTGCCGCAGTTTCCTCGTTAATGCCGGTTTCCCTGGCCACGATGCTGGTTTCCAGCTTGGCGTCGGGGTAATCGAAATCGAAGGCGGTGAAACGCTGCTTGGTGGATTGCTTGAGATCCTTCATTAGGCTCTGGTAGCCGGGGTTGTAGGAAATCACCAGCTGGAAGTCGGGGTGCGCATCAAGCAGCTCGCCCTTCTTGTCCAGCGGCAGGGTGCGGCGATGGTCGGTCAGCGGGTGGATTACCACGGTGGTGTCCTGGCGCGCTTCGACGATTTCGTCCAGATAACAGATGGCGCCGATGCGTGCTGCCGTGGTCAGCGGGCCGTCCAGCCAGCGCGTGCCGTTGGCGTCGAGCAGGTAGCGGCCCACCAGGTCGGAGGCCGTCATGTCTTCATTGCAGGCCACGGTAATCAGCGGTTTGCCGAGTTTCCATGCCATGTATTCGACGAAGCGGGACTTGCCGCAGCCGGTCGGGCCTTTGACCATTACCGGCAGGCGTGCGTTATAGGCGGCTTCATAGAGTGCGACTTCATTGGTTTGCTGCTGATAGAACGGCTCTTGGTGGATCTTGTATTGGTCTTTGGCAGTCATTGCAATATCCGATCAAATAAGTCAGGTTACAGAGCCAAAAAAACCCCGCCGGGGCGGGGATTTTTTGTCAGGCGTTGCTTACTTGTGCACGCCCAGCTTTTCACGCCAGCCTGGGAAGATCTTGTCTGCATCGCCAGGGAAGGACTCGAATGCGCGGGCGAATTCCTTGTGCTCTTTCGCGAATTCGATCGGATCGGCACCGGCTTTCCAGCACTCGTAGGACTGACGCAGGGAGATCGCGCCTGCCGCTGGGCTGTCGATGTGGCCATAGGAGCCGCCGCCGGAGGTATTGATCACGTTGCCGTGGCCCAGGTTCTCGAAGAAGCCCGGCAGGCGCAGCGCGTTCATGCCGCCGGAGATGATCGGGGTGGTGGGCTTCATGCCGTGCCATTCCTGATGATAGAAAGGACCATCAGCAGAATCGCGCTCGATCATGTAGGCGATGTTTCGGTCGTCACGGCCACCTTCCATCTTGCCGTAGCCCATGGTGCCGACGTGGATGCCGGAAGCACCTTGCAGACGGGACATCTTGGCCAGCACGAAGGCAGTGTAACCACGCTTGGCGCTTGGGGAAGTCACTGCGCCGTGACCGGCACGGTGATAGTGCAGGTACTGCTGCGGGTATTGACGGCGAGCGGTGGTGATCATGCCGGGGCCGCCGACATAACCGTCTACCAGGAAAGCCACCTTGTTTGCATCCGGGCCAAAGGTTTCCAGAATGTAATCAGCACGAGCCAGCATTTCGTAGTGGTCGTCAGCGGTGATGTTGGCGGAGAACAGCTTGGCCTGGCCGGTTTCGTCCATGGCGCGCTTCATTGCATCGTAGACCAGCGGGATGACTTTCTTGGTTGGGCAGAAAGTCTGATTGCCTTGCGGCTCGTCGTTCTTGATGAAATCGCCACCCAGCCAGAACTGATATGCGGCCTTGGCGAACGGCTCGGGACGCAGACCCAGCTTGGGCTTGATGATGGTGCCGGCGATGTAACCGCCATTGACGCGGGGGCGGCCCAGAATGTCCCACATATCGGTGATGTCTTTGGATGGGCCGTCGAACAGGCGCAGCATGGACCAAGGCACGTAGAAATCCTGCATTTGCAGGTTTTTCACGTCGCCCATGCCCTGGTTGTTACCAATTGCCAGGGTCAGGAACGATACGATCATGGCGCGACCGTCGGTCACGTTGCGGTCGAACAGGTCGTTCGGGTAGGCCACCTTCATGATGCCTTTGGCTTCATCGATGAAGTACACCAGCGCGTCCACACCCTTGGTGAAGTCATCGGTGGTGGAAACTTCAACGTTGGTACCAGTCGATGATTCGGCTGCAATGTGCGCGGCCACTTCCAGATAACCATAACCAGCAGCTGGTTCCATGGTGTAAGCGACGAGGATATGACCGTCACCCTTGATCAGGTCTTCTTCTTTCAGGCTAAGGTCGGCGTAACGTGCGGATTGATCCATTGCTTTCTCCTGTGGTTATAAATGTATTCCCGGGGGAATGGTTCTGATGCGATGGAAAGAACTATACGCATCAATTTGTATAAGAAACATTAAATTGTTATGATCATTACCATAAGCTAAAGCTTATGCATTTAAAGACTGGAGCTTCATGTTACACCTGACCCTGCGCCAATTGAAAGTATTCGAATTCGTGGCCAAAAACCGAAGTTTCTCGCGTGCTGCGGAGGCTCTTCATTTAAGCCAGCCAGCCGTGTCGATGCAGGTCAGACAGCTGGAGGAAAGTGTCGGGCTGCCTTTGTTCGAGCAAATGGGGAAAAAGATCTTTCTCACCGAGGCCGGTCAGGAAATGTTTCATTGCAGCCGGGTGATTGCCGGGCAGCTGGAGGAAATGGAAGGGGTGCTGGGGCGCATGAAGGGGCTGGATCAGGGGCGCCTGAAAATCACCGTGGTGAGTACCGCCAATTATTTCGCGCCGCAATTGCTGGCAAGTTTCTGCCAGCGCCATAGCGGAGTGACGGTCAGCCTGGATGTCACCAACCGCGAAGTGCTGTTGCAGCAACTGGCCAACAACGAGACGGATATGGCGATCATGGGCCAGCCGCCGGATGGCCAGGACCTCGGCACCGAATCCTTCATGGAAAATCCGCTGGTGGTGATTGCTTCGCCCGGCCACGCACTGGCGGGTAAAAAAGGCATACCGGTAAAACAGTTGGCGGGGGAAACATTTCTCGTGCGCGAAGCCGGTTCAGGTACGCGCAGCGCGATGGAGCGCATTTTTCAAGAGCATGGCATCGCCCTCAATGCAGGCATGGTGATGAGCACCAACGAAGCCATCAAGCAGGCGGTGCAGGCGGGGATGGGGCTGGGAATCGTCTCTCTGCATACCGTGGCACTGGAGCTGGAGACCGGGAGGCTGGCCATACTCGATGTGGAGTCGTTTCCCATTCTGCGCCACTGGTTTGTGGTGCATCGCCAGAACAAGCGTCTTTCTCCGGTGGCGGCGGGATTCAAGGCCTTCCTGTTGCAGGAAGCGGCAGCGCTGATGGCCAGGAATCAGGCTTCGCCGCTGTCTTCCATGCCCAGCTCCTGAATCTTGCGGGTCAGGGTGTTGCGCCCGAGACCCAGCAACTGCGCTGCTTCTATTTTTCGCCCGCCGGTATGTTTGAGCGCCTGCGCAATCAGCACGCGTTCGAACTGATGAGTGAGCGCTTCCATGATGCCTTTATCACCACGATCAAAGGCGGTATTCGCTGCGCTATCCAGTGCGCTGGTCCAGTCGGCGGAAGCGGGCGCCTGGCTTTCTTCGCGTAGTTCCGGCGGCAAGTCGGGTACTTCCACGTTCTGGCCCGGCGCCATGACGGTGATCCAGTGACAGACGTTTTCCAGTTGCCGGACATTGCCGCTCCATGGCAGCGTGGCCAGATATCTGAGCGCCGCCTCGGAAAGTTTTTTTGCCTCGACGCCAAGCTCCTGGGCGCTCTTTTGCAGGAAGAATTTAGCCAGCAGCGGAATATCTTCGCGCCTTTCGCGCAGGGGCGGGAGGCGCAGGCGGATGACATTCAGACGGTGGAACAGGTCTTCGCGAAACAGGCCCTGTTTGACGCGCTGTTCCATGTCCTGATGGGTCGCGGCAATCACGCGCACGTTGACCTTGATTGGGGAATGGCCGCCAACGCGATAGAACTGGCCGTCGGAGAGCACGCGCAGGAGGCGGGTTTGCAGCTCGGCGGGCATGTCACCGATTTCATCCAGAAACAGGGTGCCGCCATCCGCCTGCTCGAAACGTCCGCGACGCATTGCCTGGGCTCCGGTGAAGGCGCCGCGCTCATGGCCGAATAGTTCGGATTCCAGCAAATCACGGGGTATGGCTGCGGTGTTGATAGCGATGAAGGGTTTGTCGGCGCGCGGGCTGTGGCGGTGCAGGGCGCGCGCCACCAGTTCCTTGCCGGAGCCCGATTCGCCGTTGATGAGTACCGTGACATGGGATTGCGACAGGCGGCCAATGGCGCGGAAAACCTCCTGCATTGCCGGGGCCTGACCCAGAATCTCCGGCGCGGTTTCGAGCGTCTCCTGTTCCCCGCTTTGCCGCATGCTTTCGTCAATGGCGCGGCGAATCAGATCGACGGCATGGTCAATATCGAAGGGCTTGGGCAGGTATTCGAAGGCGCCTCCCTGGAAGGCGGAAACAGCACTTTCCAGGTCGGAATGGGCCGTCATGATGATAACGGGAAGCGCCGGGTAGCGCTGCTTGAGGTGCTGCAGCAGTTCCAGGCCGGATTCGCCGGGCATGCGAATGTCGCTCACCACTACCTGGGGTGTGGCGGTTTCCAGGGCAGAAAGCGCTTCCTGGGCGGAGGAAAAACTCTTGAATTCGATGCCGGCCCGCGTCAGCGTTTTTTCGAACACCCAGCGGATGGAGCGGTCGTCGTCAATGATCCAGATGGGCTGCATGGTGTTTTCGTCATTTCAGGAATGGGTTGTGGTCTCGGTCACCGGCAGCAGTATTGTAAAGCAGGTACGCCCGGGTTTGCTGTCGCATTCGATGGAGCCATGGTGTTGGGCCACAAACGATTGGGCCAGCGTCAGCCCCAGGCCGCTGCCGCCATCGCGGCCTGATACCAGGGGATAGAAGATTTTTTCGCGGATACTTTCCGGCACGCCCGGACCGTTGTCGATAATCTGGATCAGTAGAGCAAGCCGGTAGCGCTTTTTTGCTAGCGTGACCTGGCGGGCAATGCGCGTACGCAGTGTGATTTCTCCCCGGCCCTGCATGGCTTGAGCGGCATTGCGGCTGATATTGAGCGCAACCTGAATCAGCTGTTCCTGGTCGGCGTAAATATCCGGCAGGCTGGTGTCGTAATCACGCCGGATGGTGATTCCTTGAGAATGCTCGGCCAGCAACAGGCTGCGAACCCGTTCCAGCACTTCATGGATGTTCACCATGCGATATTGAGGCGGGCGGTGCGGTGTGAGCAGGCGGTCCATCAGCGAGCGCAAGCGGTCCGCTTCCTTGATGATGACCTGGGTATATTCCTTCAGTTCCGGCTTGGGGAGCTCCAGTTCCAGCAACTGCGCCGCTCCGCGCAGCCCCCCCAACGGGTTCTTGATTTCATGGGCCAGGTTGCGCACCAGTTCCTGGTTGGCCTGCTGTTGCAGCAGCATCCGCTCTTCCCTGGCGATTTTCAGCTGCTTGTCGATCTGATGGAATTCCAGAATAAGGCGAACGGTGCCGGCTTCCACGGGTGTGAACGTGCAGCTGACGGAAAGGAGAGCGTGGCTGGGGGTGCTTAAAGTGAGTTCATGCTCGGTAAAGCTGGTATTGCCGGGGAGGATTTGCTCGACAGCGGAAACAAGCGGGCTATCAGCGCCGAAAACCTGCTTCAAATTGTGGCCGCAAATATGGTTCAGGCTAACTTCGAACAGATTCTCAGCTGATGGGTTGGCATAAAGGATCAGTCCTCCCCCATCCAGCAAGAGAACTGCCGTGGACAGGTGTTCAAGGCCGAGAAATGGCGGGGGAATCACTTCAGGCTGGATAGCTCTTTTTTGAGCGCGGAGACATTTTTCTCGTGGAGATCGATCTCTTCCTTTGATTGCTTTTTGGCGGCATCAGCCAGCAGCTTTTCTTCGGTAGCCAGTTCTTCCTCCAGAATTTTGCGCCGGGTATCATCGCGTTTTTTCTGGGTGTCGCTGTCCACCTTGGGAAAACTGGCCGGCGTAGGGGCGCTGGTCTTGGCGCGCGGTCCCGGCACAGTAGTCAGAGGCTCAAGATTGAGTTTTGTGGCGCCCTTTATCGGCACGTTCGAATAAGTCACGCGTCCCTGGGCGTCAACATGCTTGTAAATCTCGGCATGTGAGGCGGACACAAAAAGAAGTGTCAGCAGGGCCACAGCGCCATGAACAAGTGGTATTTTACGTTTAAAAAACAGCATATTAACTGGAGCTCGTTGGATTTTCGGCCAGTTTAGGGGATGCTGGTCGAATTTGCAATGCACATGCATGGCGGTCAAGACGGCTCAACAATCTCGAAGTCATGCGTTATTTCGGCGCTTTTTCCAAGCATGATGGAGGCTGAGCAGTATTTCTCGGCAGAAAGTTTTACTGCGCGCTCAACCAGCTCTGCTTTCAGGTTTAATCCGCTGACGATGAAGTGGATGTGAATCCTGGTAAATATCTTGGGGTCGGTTGTGGCGCGTTCGGCATCGATTTCGGCAATGCAATCGGTGACCTGCTGGCGGCTTTTTTTCAGGATGTGAACCACATCGAAAGAAGTGCAGCCACCCGTCCCAAGTAGCAGTAGTTCCATGGGGCGCGGCCCGATATTGCGCCCTCCCATGTCAGGCGGGCCATCCATCACGATTGCGTGACCGCTTTCGCTTTCGCCGATGAAGCTGGCTTCTCCAGCCCATTTGATGCGTGCCTTCATGTGTGTCCTTTCAGTGCGGAATTTCTGGATGGCTTAGATTGAATAAACAGCATGTTATCAGATTGGGATGCCCGAATCTGAATGCTCATGTTAAGAATAAGGATTTTTGTTTGACATGCGTGTGTGATCTGCCTTAAAATGCGCCCCTTTCTCTATTCGAACAACTGGATTTCTGCATGAAAACTTTTTCTGCAAAACCGCACGAAGTCAAGCGTGACTGGTTCCTGGTTGACGCCACGGATAAAGTTTTGGGGCGTCTGGCTAGTGAAATTGCATCGCGTTTGCGCGGTAAACACAAGGCTGAATACACGCCGCACGTGGACACGGGCGATTATATCGTGGTCGTGAACGTTGAAAAACTGCGGGTAACGGGTGCCAAGGCCGAAGACAAGCTCTACCATCGGCACACTGGATACCCTGGCGGTCTTTACACCACCAACTTTACTAAAATGCAGCAGCGTTTCCCCGGCCGAGTGCTCGAGAAAGCCGTCAAGGGCATGCTGCCAAAAGGCCCGCTGGGTTACGCCATGCTGAAGAAACTCAAGTGCTACAGTGGTCCTGAGCATCAGCATATCGCGCAACAACCTAAGGCATTGGAAATCTAAGGAATCGCCATGATCGGTAATTACAACTATGGTACCGGCCGCCGCAAGAGCTCGGTCGCACGCGTGTTCTTGAAGTCCGGTTCGGGCAACATTGTCGTCAACGGCAAGCCAGTGGACGTTTTCTTTTCCCGTGAAACTGGCCGCATGGTCGTTCGCCAGCCGCTGGAATTGACCAATAACCTCACTTCTTTTGACATTATGGTCAACGTGGCAGGTGGCGGCGAGTCTGGCCAAGCTGGCGCGATACGTCATGGTATTACGCGTGCCCTGATCGACTACGACACTGATCTGAAGAGCGCACTCTCCAAGGCTGGTCTGGTGACTCGCGATGCTCGTGAAGTTGAGCGTAAAAAAGTCGGTTTGCGCAAAGCGCGCCGTCGCAAGCAATTCTCCAAGCGTTAATCGCGTTTGTGTGCCTAAAAAGCCGCCTTCGGGCGGCTTTTTTATTGCCTTTTGGGTTGCCTAAGCGGGGGCACCCTTTTATGATTAATCCCTTTCCGTGAGTGGGGTTTGCAATGATCAAGGTGGGTATTGTAGGAGGTACCGGATATACCGGTGTGGAGTTGTTGCGTTTGCTGGCGCAACACCCCGAGGCGAAACTTGAAGCCATTACCTCGCGCAAGGAAGCCGGGATGGCGGTGAGCGACATGTTCCCCAACCTGCGTGGGCGCGTAAACCTGAAATTTCAAGATCCGGCCGAAGCGCCCCTGCATCAGTGCGATGTGGTGTTTTTCGCCACGCCCAACGGCGTTGCCATGCAGCAGGCCAAGACCCTTGTGGATGCCGGGGTGAAGGTAATCGACCTGGCAGCGGATTTCCGCATCAAGGATATTTCCGTGTGGGAAAGGTGGTATGGCATGCAACATGCCTGCCCGGATCTGGTTGAGGAAGCCGTGTATGCCTTGCCGGAAATCAATCGGGGAGAAATTCCTGGTGCTCGTGTGATTGCCAATCCAGGCTGCTATCCAACGGCTGTCCAGCTTGGCTTTCTGCCACTGATTGAAGCAGGGGTTATCGAGCTTGATGGCTTGGTCGCAGATTGCAAATCGGGTGTTTCAGGCGCCGGGCGCAAGGCGGAGGTTCATGCTCTATATAGCGAGGCATCGGATAACTTCAAGGCCTATGGCGTCGCAGGCCATCGCCATTTGCCGGAGATTGTTCAGGGTCTGTCGCTCCGGGCCGGTTCTCCGGTCGGTCTGACATTTGTGCCTCACTTGACCCCTTTGATTCGGGGTATCCATGCCACGCTTTACGCCCGGCTGAACAAGGATGTGGATATTCAGGCGCTATATGAAGAGCGCTATGCCAATGAATATTTTGCCGATGTGATGCCTGCCGGAAGCCACCCAGAGACCCGTTCGGTGCGATCAGCCAATTTCTGCCGCATCGCGGTACACCGTCCGCAAGGCGGCGATACGGTCGTGATCCTGTCTGTCATTGACAACCTGGTCAAAGGCGCGGCAGGGCAGGCGGTACAAAACATGAATATTCTATTTGGGTTGCCAGAGTCGACCGGGTTGCAGCAGATTCCCATCTTGCCATGAGTTTTCTACGCGCCAGGAGACGTAAGTACCATATGGCCTTGCGCCGGGTGGCAGTGCGTTCTCACTTGGCGTGGTACTGGCGTGGCGCGTTTGTGATTATTGCTCTGGGAGTTGTCGTGGCGCTGGTCTGGCGGCTTTATGTTGCCGACGGGGATCTGGCCGGCTCAGAACGTGAGGCCTCCGGGGAAGGTGTTGAGCAGTTGAAGGTCAGGATCAGGCAGCTTGAAACTGAGAACGCGCTGCTTCGGTCAGCTCGGGTTAAATATGACCGGCATACCCAGATTGACACGGAAGCGCAGAAAAGCCTGGAGCGTGATCTTGGTGCTCTGCAGGAAGAGAATGCCACGCTCAGGGAAGAACTGGCTTTCATTCGCGGAATGAGTTCGACCGATCGTTCCGGCGCGCTGAACATCCAGCGTTTTACGGTGAAAAATGCGCGCTCCGGCTATTACCACTTTCAACTGCTAGTGGTTCAGGCGGGGCAAAAAGAGCGCGTTTTTCGCGGCCGTCTTCAGCTTGTGGTGAAGGCTCAGGATGGTGGCGGGAAGCATGTGCTGGTTTTCCCGGGCAATACGGTGGAGGATGATAAATTCAAGATCAATCTGAAGTCCTATCAGAGTATCGAGGGGGATTTTCAGCTTGCTCCGGGCTTGGTGGTCACGAGTGTTGAGGCGCGTATTTTCAGCGAAGGGTCATCCCAGCTAAAACTAAGCAAGTTGGTAAGTTTGTCTTGAAATGACTAGGGGCGTTTATGTTTGGTAAAAAGAGCACGAAACCACAAAGCCGGATTGATAGCCTGATTGCTCACGGTACCAGGATTGAGGGCGATATTTCATTTTCCGGCGGTTTGCGTGTTGATGGTGAAGTGATTGGTAACGTCCGGGCTGAGGCCGGGCAGGCTAGCACGCTGGTACTTTCAGAGCAGGCGCGGGTCGAGGGGGTAATCGAGGTTTCTCACCTGGTGGTCAATGGCACGATTGCAGGGCCGGTGCATGTTTCCGAGTATGTCGAACTTCAGTCAAAATCCAGAGTCTCAGGGGATGTTTACTACAAAACATTAGAGATGCATGTGGGTGCCGTTGTCGAGGGCAAACTGGTGCACCAGGAAAAATTGGCGTTGCCATCGCCGAAAGCTGTTGCCGGCTCAATAGTAGTTGACTAAATCGCTATAGCTTAGCAGAATACGATATTTAAGATAATTTCTTAGGAGCGCAACCATGAACGCAGTCACTGAAATGCCGAGTCCATTGAATTTTACCGATAATGCTGCGGCCAAGGTCAAGAGCCTGATCGAGGAAGAGGGCAGTGCAGACCTGAAGCTGCGCGTTTTTGTCTCTGGTGGTGGCTGTTCCGGATTTCAGTATGGCTTCACATTTGATGAGGTCACCAATGAAGATGATACCGTAGTTGAAAAAAATGGCGTGACACTGTTGATCGACCCGATGAGCTTCCAGTATCTGGCAGGCGCCGAGATCGACTACAGTGAGGGCCTTAACGGGGCGCAGTTCGTGATCAAGAATCCCAATGCAACCACGACCTGCGGTTGTGGATCCTCTTTTTCATCCTGAGCCATCGTTTTTCTGACACAAGCAAAGGGGCTTCGGCCCCTTTGCTTATTTTATGCCGGGTAGATTGCCCCCAGGATTCGTGGCCCTTTTGCGCCTGTTACTGCCGGCAGATTTCCCGGTAGTCCGTGCTGCGTCTGATATGCCAGCCAGGCAAATGCTGCGGCTTCAACCCAGTCCGCATCAATGCCCAGAGTGTCGGTGAGTGATAATTTCAGATTCGGAAATAATTCTGATAGCCGTTTTCTGAGGGCGCTGTTGTGAGCGCCACCGCCACACAGAAAAATTTCATTTGCACCAGGACAGTATCGACTGATGGAATCAGCAATTGCACATGCAGTTACTTCCAACAAGGTTGCCTGGATGTCTTCGGGGTCATGCCGGGGGGGGAGCAGGGGCTTCAGCCATTCGAGGTGAAACATGTCTCGTCCGGTGCTCTTGGGGGGGGGGGCAGCGAAAAATGGGTGAGCAAGCATGGTCTGCTTCAGCCCGGGAAGGACCTTGCCGCTGGCAGACCAGGCGCCATCTCGATCAAAAGGTGTACCCAGATTTATCTGGATCCAGGCATCGAGCAGCAGATTGCCGGGGCCACAGTCGAAACCGGTGATGGTGCCCGTTGATGGGAGCCAGGTCAGGTTGCTGATGCCGCCAATGTTAACGATCACCCGGTTGAGATCCGGTGTGCGAAATGCTGCGGCATGGAAGGCCGGGACAAGCGGAGCGCCCTGACCGCCGGCGGCAATGTCACGGTTGCGAAAATCTGCGATAACGGTAATGCCAGTAAGCTCAGCCAGCAGTGAAGCATTGCCGATTTGAATGGTAACACCCAGTTCCGGGCGGTGACGGATGGTCTGGCCGTGGCAGCCAATGGCGCTAATGGCGCCAGAAGACAGTTTGGCCTGACTCAAAAGATCGGAAACCGCGGCTGCGTAACAGCTTGCCAGAATGTTCCCTGCCTGGGCAGCTCGCAGTAACTCGTTTTCCCCTGTGAGGTTAAGGGCCAGAAGCGCATTTTTCAACGACGGCTCAAACGAATGAAAAACGGCTTCCACAAAGTGAAAGCCGGAGGAGTCAAACTGGATAAGCGCGGCGTCGACACCATCCAGGCTGGTGCCGGACATCAGTCCGATATAAAGCCTGGTTGAGTCCACGCTGTTCAGGTGCTTGGGTTTTAGTCGAGCGCGGCCAGATTGGTGCCGTGCAGCAACTCCAGGCGCGCAGTCAGGGGCTGAGTGTAGCGATCAAACTCTCCCTTCTGGCTGGCTGCGATGGGGAAAGCAACTGGCACTTCGGTCGATAGGGGGTTGCGTTGTAAGCCCGCGACCTTGAATTCATAGTGCAGGTGAGGGCCGGTTGCGAGTCCGGTCATGCCAACGTAACCAATTACATCGCCCTGACTTACGCGTTGCCCCTTGCGCAATCCTTTCGCAAAACCGGACAGATGACCGTAAACCGTTTCGTGGTTGCCTTGGTGTTTGATGACAACGAGGTTGCCATAACCATTCTGCCGGCCGGCAAAAGCCACTGATCCATCCGCAGTGGATTTGACACGGGTGCCGGTGGGCGCGGCGTAATCAACGCCTTTGTGCGCACGCCACTCCTTCAGGACGGGGTGGTACCGGGCTTTGGAAAAGCCCGAGGAGATACGCGAGAATTCAAGCGGGGACCGCAGAAAGGCCTTGCGCAGATTTTTGCCTTCTGGAGTGTAGTACCCTCCACGGCCATCCTGACTCCGGAAATAAACAGTGCGGTAAGTTTTACCGTTATTGACGAATTCTGCAGCCAGAATTTGACCTGATTTGACTAGCTCACCTTTGTTGTAAAAGGCTTCATAGGCAACAGTGAATTTGTCACCCCGCTGCAAATCGCGGTGGAAGTCGATATCGGTCGAAAAAATATCTGCTATTTGAATGGCAACAGCGTCCGGCATATTCGCATCGTCAGTGGCAGCGAACAGGGAACTGGTAATCAGGCCGGATTTCATTTCAACCTTGCGTTCCAGTGGCAGTGCCTGTTCGCTTGACTTGAAATGATCGCCCTGTTTTTCCACCAGCAATATATTATCGCCACCAAAGTGGTAGCGTAGCGATAATAATTCACCATCTTGATTCGTCAGGGCTTGAATGGTCTTGCCCGGTTTTAACTGGCGTAGTGCTTGTGCGTGTTGAGCCTCTCTCAGAAAAGATTGCGCATCTGCACTGTTTACATCCAGACGATTCAGAAGGGCCCCGGCCGTGTCACCGCGCTGGATGCGTTCTTCTCGCCAGAAAGACTCATTTTTTCCTGCTTCAGACTGCATTGCCGGCAGAGCCAGTGCTTCAATCACCGTGCGTGTGGTTATGTGTTGCTGCACTTCAGTATCCGGCGCGATACCAAAGGCGGCTACAACGCCGAACAACGGCAGGGCGGAGACCCCAACAAGCCAGCGAAGGCGGATTTTTCGTTCGGACTGAAAAAGCTTTTGCGATAGAATGCGGTCTTTATTATTCAACATGTTGCCTGTGTGGTTTTTTTAAGTCAGCGCGAAGCTTAACAAAAAACACAAGTGGCGAGAAGTTAAAATTTCCCGGATTGGTGAAACGTAATGAGTCAAATCAAAGAGTCGCTTCAGATTATCAAAAGAGGATGCGAGGAACTCTTGCTGGAGCAGGAGCTGATTGAAAAGTTGTCGACAGGCCGGCCACTAAGAGTCAAGGCGGGTTTTGATCCGACAGCTCCGGATCTGCATCTTGGGCACACGGTATTGCTAAATAAGATGCGGCAGTTCCAGGAAATGGGCCACGAAGCGATGTTCCTGATCGGCGATTTTACCGGAATGATTGGCGATCCAACCGGCAAGAATGTAACACGCAAGCCCTTGACGCGCGACGAGGTGATCGAGAACGCTCGAACCTACGAGCAGCAGATTTTCAAGATTCTCGACCCGGAAAAGACGCTGGTGATGTTCAACTCCAGCTGGATGGGTGAAATGAGCGCGGCTGATTTGATCGGTTTGGCGGCAAAACATACAGTTGCCCGCATGCTGGAACGGGATGATTTTCATAAGCGTTATACGTCTGGCCAGCCCATTGCAGTCCATGAATTCCTTTATCCTCTGATTCAGGGTTATGACTCGGTGGCCATGAAAGCGGACGTCGAGCTTGGCGGAACTGACCAGAAGTTTAACCTGCTGGTCGGGAGGGAACTGCAGAAGCATTATGGACAGCCTCCGCAAGTAGTGTTGACCATGCCTATCCTGGAAGGGCTGGATGGCGTAAACAAGATGTCGAAGTCGCTCGGCAACTATATAGGCATCCATGAGCCGCCCAATGAGATGTTCGGCAAGCTGATGTCGGTTTCGGATGACTTGATGTGGCGTTATATAGAGCTTCTGTCGTTTGAGCCATTGAATGTCGTAGCTCAGTGGAAGAAAGAGACGGCTGAAGGACGGAATCCACGCGACATCAAGGTAATGTTTGCGCAAGAGATTATTGCCCGATTCCATGACAGAGTGGCGGCTGACCGGGCGCTGGCTGATTTTGATGCGCGTTTCCGGGAGGGGGCGATGCCTGATGATATGCCAGAGATCAATTTGCCAGCCGAAGGTGATGGCCTGTCTGTAGTTCAGGCACTCAAGCAGGCTAACTTGACTGCCAGCACCTCTGAGGCGATCCGCATGATTCAGCAGGGAGGCGTCAAGGCTGATGGCGAGAAGGTGAGCGACAAAGCGCTTGTTCTGTCCAAAGGAGCGGCGGTCGTACTGCAGGTTGGCAAGCGTAAATTTGCACGTGTAAGTATTGTTTGACTTGCCGATGGCGCGTAAGTGATTGTCTTGTAAAGCGCCACGATTTTATCGTGATAAATGTGCCACAAAGGCATTGACCATCAGTTTTGCCTCTGTATAATGCGCACCTTCGTTGCAGAACAGGGCAGCGAAGCAAATCGGCAGGAAAATAAGATTTGACGCGGTGTTCAGGCTCTGTATAATGCGCACCTTCGTTGCAGAACAGCGCGGCGAAACAGGTCGAAGAGTTGTAAAAACGATTTGACAGGGTGTTCTGGATCTGTATAATGCGCACCTCTCGCTACGGCGGGGAAGAGAAGTAAACGTTCTTTAACAAGATACAGCCAATAAGTGTGGG